>CAZSTT010000023.1:1410-21019 GCA_964609705.1 uncultured Thermodesulfobacteriota bacterium | reverse complement strand
AATTATTCATAGTGCCTTGCCCAAGTATTAAATAGGGCTTAAGTAATAACGAAGAGGATATATATGAGGTACGCAGAGACAGGTTATAATTTGGAAATCGATCTCTCCCGGGGAAACATTGAAAGAGTGGAAACCGATCCCAGGGATACAGAACTATATTTGGGGGGCTTAGGTACCAATGCCAAGATATTATGGGACCGGGTGCCACCGGAAACCCATCCCTTTTCTCCTGAAAATCTACTGATATTCGGCACCGGTCTTTTATGCGGTACTCCGGCGATCGGTTGTAACCGAACCATCGTTACGACCATTTCCCCTCAAACCGAATTGATGGCCTTTTCCATGATGGGGGGATTTTGGGCGCCGGAATTGAAATATGCCGGGTATGACAAGGTGATCCTGCGGGGCAAATCCCCCAACCTGGTCTACTTGTGGATCAACAATGACCGGGTGGAAATACGGGATGCCTCCCATTTACAGGGAAAAGGAGCAGTAGAGACCCAAGAACTCATCCGCCGGGAGTTGAAGGAGCCCAAGGCTCAGGTGGCGGCTATCGGTTTGGCCGGTGAAAACAGGGTCTTTTTTGCTTCCATCGAGCAGGGCAGATCCAGTGCCAGCCGTCAGGGAATCGGCGCCGTTATGGGGGATAAAGGGGTAAAGGCCATTGCCGTCCGGGGAACTAAAGATATCCATGTGGCCCGACCGGATGAATTTATGGAACTTTGTAACGAAGTGATGAAATATATTCAGTTCCGTGAAGAAAATCTCATTCCCGGGGTCATACCCATTTTAGCCAGGCTCGGATCACCGCAGGAGATGGCTGTCCATGATGAGCAGTGGCACACCGAGAATTTCATGTGGGGAAATGCCCGGCATCGAAGGAGAGAATATTGGAACGAGGACATAGCCAAGGCCTGGTCGGAGACTCTGGACCAAATGCGGACCCGGCTAATCAGCTGTTACAACTGTCCATTGAAGTGCGGGGCCACCATTTCCCCTCCAGGACATCCTACTTACATGATGAAATGCTTCTCCAAACTGACTTATACTATGGCGGCCATGTCGGATCTGGACTTTGGTTTAAAAATTGCCGGGCTGGCCACGGAGTATGGTGTGGACGGGTACTCAACCCCGCAGGTTATGGCCTTCGCCCTTGAGCTTTATGAAGCCGGAATTTTAACAGACCAGGACCTGCCGGGGATGCCATCTGATAATGAGGGGAGATTTTACTGGCTGCTGGACCGGATTGTACGGCGGGAAGGGATTGGAGATGTTTTAGCCAACGGCACGTATTGGGCGGCCCAACAGATCGGGAAGGGTGCGGATGCCTATGCCCATAATAACATCAAAAAACATGAGCAACTGCCCCTCAAGCTGGGCATGCTTAACCCGATTTATTTTTTGATGTATTGTACCGGGGAGAAGATCAATATCACCCAGATTGAGGGGCAGTTCCCTCAAGGGCCTTTCCCTACGAGAGAGGAGAGAGAGGCCTTTGTTAAGGATTGGTTCCAGGTCCCGGATGAAAGGTTTAAGCAATATTTTTTGGATTGGGAACTGCGTGGAGAGAAATCGATGCCTTTTTATCCCACGGTTGAAATGTGTTGTGATATTGTCGACTGGCAGGAGAGGATGCACTACATAGACGATGCTCTGGGGATCTGCTCCGGTTTGTCTTCCTTTCATCTGAAGCCGCCTTACCACATCCACAATTACCCGAAATTTATCTCCTCCGGTGCCGGGATCGATATGGATGAGGCCAAGTTATCGCAGGCCGCCAAGAGGTACCGCACTCTGGTCCGGGCCAATAATATCAGAAGAGGCCTGAGGAGGAAAGATGAGAAGCCGCCTGAAGACCATTGGAAAAAGAGATTCCCTGAATTGGAAGAAAAGCTTTTAGATGAATATTACAAACTAAAAGGTTTTAATCATGAGGGTATTCCCACCAAGGAGTCTTTGCAGGAATTGGGGTTGGATTATGTGAGCGAAGACTTCGAAAATAGAGGGATCTATTCGAATCATGGAGATACACCTCCCAGAGAGACCTCGGCGGAAAAAGAGAAGGAGGTGTAGCCGTGTCCGGTGATAAAAAAAAGAAAACGGTCAAAACGATAAAAGTGGATGTGGATAAATGCAACGGTTGCCGGGCCTGTGAGGTCATCTGTTCCGCCTTTCATGCCGCCCCCAAATACAGCAGCAATAATCCGGCCAGGTCCCGTATTCGAGTGATCCGTGACCCCATGAAAGACATCTATATCCCTGTCTATGCAGGTGAAAATGCCAAGGCCGAATGTATGGGCCGGGATAAATATGTGATCGATGGAAAGGAATACGACGAATGCGCCTTCTGCCGGTCTTCCTGTCCTTCCCGTGATCTTTTCAAGGAACCCGACTCCGGTCTCCCGTTGAAATGCGATATGTGTGAAAGCGATCCGACATTGGAAAAGCCTTTATGTGTTCAGTGGTGCATAACCGATGCCTTGACCTACGAAGAGAGGGAGGAAGAAGCGGAAGAAGAGGCCAAGCCCGAAGACGTGGAAATCGGATTGGAATCGTTGGTAGAAAAATATGGCTTGGAGAAGGTGGCGGAAACCGTGGCCCGGTTGTCTATCTCCAAAAAGGGCGGGTAAACCAGCGGGAGGATCGCTTCGCTTGAGGAGCACTTCGTTTAAGGGAAAGGCAAATGCCTTAAGCCTCAAGTTCGTCGCAAACGAACGCTCCTCAAGTGAAACGCTCCTTAAGCGCAGCGATCCTTAGGTCATTTATAAAATGGTGAGAGATAAATTCTGAGATACGACATATTAGAATCAAAGTGAAGGAATCCCGTGGAAACTGTAGCCCCCTATAAGGATATCATTGAGGTCATCAAGGCCAATGGCGGAGACGCCTTCAAAAGATGCTTTCAATGTGGATTATGCGATGCGGTCTGCCCTTGGAATCGGGTTACCACCTTTAGTATGCGCCGGATCGTTCGGGAGGCCACCTTCGGATTGACAGAGATTGAAAGCGAAGACCTATGGCGCTGTACGACTTGCGGAAGATGCCCGCAGCAGTGTCCCCGGGACGTAAAACAGATAGAATCCGGAGTGGCCTTGCGGCGGATTGCCACGGAATACGGTGTGTTTCCAACGGCGGTCAAACCGGTTCGCACCATAAGTGCCAGTCTTCTCGGGGAAGGTAATCCCTTCAATGAAGAACGAAAGAAGAGAGCGGATTGGGCGGAAGGTCTTGGCGTAAAGACCTTCACCGAAGGGATGGAACTTTTATATTTTCCCGGCTGTTATCTCAGTTATGACCCCAGATTAAAAAAGGTGGCCAGAGCCACCGCCAAGATCCTCAACCGGGCCGAAGTGGATTTCGGAATCCTGGGCACCAAAGAGAATTGCTGCGGAGAAAGTATCCGCAAGACGGGTGATGAGGAATTGTTCAAACGGTTGGCCCGGGAAAACATCAAGACCTTTATCGATCATGGGGTTAAAAAAATCCTGGTTTCCTCCCCCCACTGTTACCATACTTTTAAAAATGAGTATCCTGAATTCAAAGTGAACTTTGAGGTGGTTCATATCTCCCAATTTCTGTTTGAACTCATTAAAAAGGGAAGGATTACGCTTAATAAGGAATATGGGAAAACAATCACCTATCATGACCCTTGCTACCTGGGAAGACATAACGGCCTCTATGACGAACCCCGAGGGGTTTTGAAGAAGATCCCCGGATTAGAACTGATAGAGATGTCGGATTCGCGGAAAGATAGTCTATGTTGCGGAGGGGGCGGGGGCCGGATTTGGATGGAAACTCCAAAGGGTGAACGATTCTCCGACCTCAGGGTAGAACAAGCTGTCGGGGTCGGAGCCGAGGTGCTGGCGACTTCCTGTCCTTATTGCATCGCCAATTTTGAGGATAGCCGGTTGAACCGGGAGGATAGCGAAATCATAGCGATTAAGGACATTACGGAGATTGTTGAGGAAATAATGGAGTAGCCCAATACTCCGTTTCTCCATCTCTCTTAGGAATTTGAGGATATATAGAAAATGGAAAAGGAACAATTAGAACAACTTGGTAATAGTTTGACGGAAAGTAATTTTGGTGATGTGATGGTGGTCGGGGGAGGGATCAGTGGTATCCAGGCCTCTCTGGATCTGGCCGCGGCGGGGTTTAAGGTTTATCTGATTGAGAAATCACCGGCCATCGGCGGCCACATGGCCCAGTTGGACAAGACCTTTCCCACCAACGACTGTTCTATGTGAATTCTCTCGCCCAAACTGGTCGAGGTCGGCCGGCATCCCAATATCGAAGTCCTGACTTTAACGGAAATTGACCGTGTAGCCGGGGAGGCGGGGAACTTTAAGGTCACCCTGATAAAAAAGCCCAGGTATATTATTGAGGAACGATGCACGGGTTGTACTACCTGCGTGGAGTATTGCCCGGTCCTGGTCTCCGATCCTTTCAACCAAGATCTGTCAAACAACAAAGCCATCCATATCTATTTCTCTCAAGCAGTCCCCCTGATCACTTATATTGACCCGAAAAGCTGTCTTTATCTTAAAGAGAAAAAGTGCCTGATCTGCGAAAGCGTCTGTAAAAATGACGCCATCGATTTCAATCAAACGGAGGAGAAGGTTGAAATCCAGGTAGGGGCGATCATTCTCTCTCCCGGCCTGGAGCCGTATGATCCCAGGGTGAGGGATGAATATGGATACGGAAAAATGCAGAACGTAGTTACCAGTATGGACTATGAACGGCTGTTAAGTGCCACCGGACCTTATGAAGGCGAGATCCGGCGTTCCTCCGACCGGCAACACCCCCATAAAATCGCCTGGATTCAATGCGTCGGTTCCAGACGGGTAACCCCCGGCGATAACAGTTATTGTTCTTCCGTTTGCTGCACCTATACTCAGAAACAGGTGATCCTGACCAAAGATCATGACCCTGGGGCCCAATGCACTATTTTCCATAATGATATTCGTTCCTTCGGCAAGGACTTTGAGCGATATTACCAAAGAACCGAGCAACTGCCCGGGGTACGTTTTATCCGGAGCTATGCCTCCATAACCGGAGAGGTTCCGGAAAGTAAGAATGTCAGGATAAAATATGCAGCCCCCGGGGAAGGGGTCAAAGAGGAGGAATTCGATCTGGTGGTCTTATCTGTTGGCTTAAACCCTCCGGCTGAATTTGAAAACCTGGCTCATACTTTCGGCATTGAACTCAATGAACACGGGTTCTGCAAAGCCGATCCTGGCCATCCTTTGGAGACCACACGGCCAGGGGTCTTTGTCAGCGGAGGCTTTCAGGGTCCGACCGATATACCTGAATCGGTTTTCAGTGCCAGCGGAGCCGGAGCCCAGTGTGGGGAATTTATTAATTTCAGGCGTGGAAAACTGGACAAGGAAAGGGTTTATCCTTCGGAAAGGGATGTATCCCAAGAAGAGCCGAAGATCGGGGTCTTTGTCTGCCATTGTGGGGCCAATATCGGCCGGATTGTCGGGGTCCCTTCCACAGTTGAATATGCCTTAACCTTACCGAATGTGGTCTATGCCAAGGAGCAACTCTTTTCGTGTGCTACTAATTCGGCTAAAGAAATATCAGATCTGACCAAGGAAAAAGGCCTCAATCGTGTGGTGATCGCGGCCTGCAGCCCCAGGACCCTTGAACCGTTATTCCGGGATACCCTGCGGGAGGCGGGAATTAATCAATATTTCTTAGAGATGGCCAACATCCGAGAACATTGCTCCTGGGTTCACTCTAAAGAAAAGGAAGAGGCCACCAGGAAGGCCAAGGATATCATCCGAATGGCGGTGGCCCGCTCCCGCCGGCTGGAACCCCTACAGGAATTTGATCTCCCGGTCAACAAGACGGTCCTGGTAGTGGGCGGTGGATTAGCCGGCCTGAATTGTGCCCTATCCATAGCCAACCAGGGGCATGAAGTCTCTCTGTTGGAAAAAGAACCGGAACTGGGGGGGATAGCTCGAAAACTCCATTACACCCTGGAAGGAATGGATGTTCAGGCTTATTTGGGGGATCTGATAAGCCAAGTTTACCGGCATCCCTTGATCCATGTGTATACGAAGGCGACGATTACCGATGCCTCCGGCTATGTGGGGAATTTCGTCACCCGTATCAAATCGGAAAGAGGGGTTGAAGCGATTAAACATGGCGCCACGGTTATTGCGGTCGGGGCTGATGTTTATAAACCCACCGAATACCTTTACGGGGGAAATGACAGGGTTATGACCCTCTTGGAACTGGAGGAACGGATCGGCCGGGGAGATGAGGGGGTCATTAAGGCGGAAGGTTTGATCATGATCCAATGTGTCGGCTGCCGAAATGAAGACCGGAATTATTGCAGCCGCATCTGTTGCAGCGCATCGGTTAAAAACGCCCTAAAATTGAAAGAGCGTAATCCCGGGATGGATATCACCATCCTGTTCCGGGATATGAGGACCTATGGGTTTAAAGAGGATTATTACCGGGAAGCTTCCGAGAAAGATGTCAAGTTCATCCGCTATACGCCAGAGGATAGGCCTCAGGTGGAAGCGGTGATGGAGGATGGACGGTCGTTCCTGAGAGTTACTGTGACCGACCCTATTCTGAGTAAACGGCTGGCCTTAGATGCCGAATACCTGGTTTTGGCAGCCGCAGTTATCCCAAACGCATCCTCCGAGGAAGTGGCCGGGCAGTTCAAAGTGACCTTGAACCCGGACGGCTTCTTTAAAGAAGCCCATGTCAAACTGAGACCGGTAGAGTTTGGTACGGACGGCGTTTATTTGTGTGGCTTGGCCCACTACCCCAAACTGATGTCGGAAACGATTAATCAAGCCTATGGAGCGGCCGGACGGGTTTTGACGCTCCTTTCCCATGATACGGTCGTTGCCTCCGGATCGGTGTGTGACGTTGATGAAAACAAGTGTATTTCCTGCGGGGCTTGCATTTCTGCCTGCACCTATGGGGCCATCGAGTTTATTGATACGCTGCAGGGTAAAAAGGCCAGGGTGAATCCGGTCCTATGTAAAGGAGACGGTCTCTGTAACACCAAGTGCGCAACAGGGGCCATACAACTGAAGCACTATACCGATGTGGAGATCCTGGATCAGATCGATGCCGCGGCGTAAAGAGCGATAGGCCTGAGGAGCGCTTCGCTTGAGGAGCATCCCGCCGAAGGCGGGATTTGAGGGGAGAGGCAAATGTCTTTGGCCTCAAGTTCATCGAAGATGAACGCTCCTTAAGCGAAGCGTTCCTTAAACAGAGATATAACTATAGGATGTGAGATATTATGACAACCGATCATACCTTCAAACCGAAAATCTTGGGATTCGTCTGCCACTGGTGAGCTTACGGCGCTGCTGACCTGGCTGGAGTTTCCAGACTGCAATATACACCGGAAATGAGGTTGATCCGCCTAATGTGTTCCGGCAGAGTGGATTTGGAATTTATTTTTCGGGCTTTTTCCAAGGGCATGGACGGGGTGTTTATCGGCGGCTGCCGGTTGAATGAATGTAATTATGTGACCCAAGGAAATTATCATGCCCTGAGCATGGTGCTTCTCGGTAAAAAAATATTGGAACACCTGGGGCTTAATCCGGCCCGCTTAAGGATCGCTTTTATGTCGGCCGGGGAAGGGATCCTTTTTACCGAAGTAACCAATGATTTTATTGAGAAGGTCAAGGAATTGGGCCCTCTGGGCCAGGGGGAAGGTTTAGATGACTCAGCGTTGCAGCTCAAATTAAAAGCGGCGGCCAACCTCATCCCTTACATCAGGCTGGTGGAGAGGGAGAGGTTGAGGGTGCCGATGAAATCGGAGGAGGCTTATCAGGCCTTTTTCGCTGAGGATGAAGTTAACAAGACCATTCAGGAAACGATCATGGATAGGCTGACCATTAACCAGATAGTGTTACTGCTTCGGGAAAGCCCCTTGCCGACCGGAGAGATCGCCAAGCGGTTAGGCTTGACCCCTTCTGAAGTGTCCCGATACCTGAATAGTTCCGCACGACAGGGGTTGGTCCGATACGACCAAAGCCTGAAGCTCTATGCGGTCACCTGAGTTCACCTCAAAGTTTCAAAAGCCGAGGATGCTGCGGATCCGCGGCGGCAAGGGGGAAGTCGTACTAAGGTACTCCGAACCCTTGCCAACAAAGGAGATGAGGTATCACACGGCTTTCCCGAAGGGTAAAAATTGATCCAAATTTCACTGGCGGTGACTTTTGGCCCCTGCGCCGAAACAATTAAAATACTTTGTTATTACTAATAAATTATTCCAACTAAATCAATTTTTATGCAACTATGAGGTTCAAAGAGCCGGTATGAGTGAGGCAGCAAAGGGGATTTAGGACATAAACCATGGATAACCAGAGGGTCGATCAGATCATTGATAAGCATCACAGCGAAGCCAGTTCCCTTATTCAGGTCATGCTGGACATCCAGGCTGAAAATCATTGGCTTCCTAAGGAGTCCATAGAGAGGGTCGCTGAGAGATTAAAGGTGCCGATGACCCGGATACAGCACATCGCCACCTTCTATAAGGCCTTCAGCTTGACTCCCAAAGGGCGTCATGAGATTCATGTCTGTATGGGGACGGCCTGCCATGTGCGCGGAGCCCCGCGGGTCCTGAACACGGTGCAGGATCTGACCGGCATCAACCCCGGAGAAACGGACCTGGATTTGAAGTTCAGCCTGGAAACGGTGAACTGCCTGGGTTGCTGCGCCCTGGGACCGGTCATGGAAATTAATGGAAAGACCCATGGCAAGATGGCCCCGTCCCAGACCGCCGATGTGTTAAAAAATTATGAATAGGTTCTTAATTTTATAAGTTTGAGAATTTCTCTCTCACTTTGGAGACAAGGGAGCAAGGGGGTCTTATTTTTGGGGTTGTCCACCCTAACGCCCTGAGCTTCTTTGCCGGGCTCAATACTTTAACTATTTCCGGGGCAGACCTTCACCGTTGCCGGAAACGGGCTTTGGGTGAATGCCCTGCTCTAATCCAGTTAGCTATTGGGTCGGGATAGGGCGGTTAACTTCTTTTTGGACAACCCCAAAAATAAGACCCCCTTGCTCCTTACAAATTCAAATAGATTTGGTTAGATTTTTATACAACTTTGAGGATGAAATAATGGCGCGGATCAATTCACCCGCTGAATTGGATGAATACCGAAAGGGCCTCTCAGCCAAAAGAGACCCTGAAAAACCTTGCCTTTCTCTCTGCTCCGGATCGGCTTGCCAGGCCACCGGCAGCCGGGAAGTCGCGGCGAGAATAGAGGAAGAGATTAAAAAACAAGGGTTAAGTAACAAAGTAGACCTCAGAAAAACCGGCTGTCACGGGTTTTGTGAGCGTGGCCCCATTATCGTCATTCACCCTGAGGCCATCTGCTATTTCCAGATAAAACCGGAGGATGTTCCGGAAATTATCTCCCAGACCATTCTGGAAAAGAAGGTCTTAGACCGTTTACTGTATACCGACCCGGTCACCCAGGAAAAAATAATTCACGAATCGGAAATCCCCTTTTATAAATACCAGGAGAGGCTGGTTTTCGGTTCCAATGGCAGTATCGATCCCAAGAGCATCGATGATTATCTGGCCTTGGGGGGTTATTCCGCGCTGGCCAAAGCGCTTTTTCAGATGACCCCCGAACAAGTTATGGAAGAAGTCAAGAAGTCCAACTTGAGAGGCCGGGGCGGAGGCGGCTTTCCCACCGGGAGAAAGTGGGAGGAATCCCGCCGTGCCCCGGGAGATATCAAATATGTGATCGTCAATGCCGATGAGGGGGACCCGGGGGCCTATATGGACAGGAGCCTGCTGGAGGGGAACCCCCATTCTGTCCTGGAAGGGTTGATCATCGGGGCTTATGCCGTCGGTTCCCGCGAAGGGTATATCTATGTCCGCCAGGAATATCCCCTGGCTGTTGAAAATGTGACCCTGGCCATCCGAAAGGCCGAGGAGTATGGGTTTTTGGGGAATAACATCCTTGGCTCCAGGTTTGATTTCACCATTAAGGTGCACCAGGGGGCCGGCGCTTTTGTCTGCGGCGAATCGAGTGCCCTCATGACCGCCTTGGAGGGCCGGGCCGGGGAGCCCAGGCCGAAATATATTCACACTGCCGTCAAGGGCCTATGGGACAAGCCCAGCGTGTTGAACAATGTGGAGACTTGGGCCAATGTGCCCCTGATCATCAATAAGGGCGCCGACTGGTTTACCCAAGTCGGGACCGAAAAAAGCAAGGGCACCAAGATTTTTTCCCTGGTGGGAAAAATCGCCCATACCGGTCTGGTGGAAGTCCCAATGGGGGTGACGCTCAGGGATATTATCTTCAAGATCGGTGGTGGAATCCCGGGAGGAAAACGCTTCAAGGCCGTGCAGACCGGGGGACCATCCGGAGGATGTCTGCCGGAAGAGCTGTTGGATTTGCCGGTTGGATTTGATGAGCTCACCCAGGCCGGTTCCATGATGGGATCGGGCGGGATGATCGTCATGGATGAAGAGACTTGTATGGTGGATGTGGCCAGGTACTTCCTGGATTTCCTCACTGATGAGTCCTGCGGTAAATGCGTCCCCTGCCGGGAAGGTATGCGGCAGATGCTCAAAATCCTCACCCGGATCACCCAGGGAAAAGGAAGAGAGGGAGACATTGCCCTTTTAGAAGAGTTGTCCGAGGTAGCCGGTGAGGCCTCCCTTTGTGCCTTGGGACGGAGTGCCCCCAATCCGTTTTTAAGCACTTTAAAGTATTTTCGAGAGGAATATGAGGCCCACATCAAGGATAAGAAGTGCCCGGCCCTTTCCTGCAAAGAGCTGATCGCCTATCATATTGATCCGGATAAATGCCAGGCCTGTATGATCTGTCTTCGTAAATGCCCGGTCCAAGCCATTGACGGTGGTAAAAACCTGATCCATGTCATTGAGCAAGAGAAATGCACCAAGTGCGGGACCTGCTTTGAAGTCTGCCCTTCCCGTTTTGGTGCGGTGAAGAAGATTTCCGGCACACCTGTGCCGACGCCTGTCCCTGCGTCAGCCAGGATGATCGTCAGAGAGCGAAAAAAAAATGAGTGAAATTCTGATCAAGATTGATGGAAAAGAAGTCCAGGCCGGGGAGGGGATGACTATTTTAGAAGCGGCCCAAAAAGCGGGCATACCGATCCCCACCCTTTGCCACCATCAGAAATTAGAGCCTTATGGGGCTTGTCGGATTTGTACTGTGGAGGCGGAAATGGGCGGCCGGGCAAAACTCGTTGCCGCCTGCCTTTACCCGGTAGAACCCAACTTGGCGGTAAGGACCCGGTCGGAGAAAGTCGATAAAATCCGCAAGGTAATCTTGGAGCTGTTGCTGGCCCATGCTCCGGATTCTCCCGAATTGCAGAATTTAGCTAAAGAGTATGGAGCAGACCGGGACCGTTTTGAAAAGGAGGCCTCTTTTTGTATTCATTGCGGTCTATGCGTAAGATACTGTGCCGAGGTTAAAGGAAAGAACGCCGTGGGATTTATAGACCGGGGAACCCGGCGGGAGATCTGTTTTGTTCCGGAGATTGCCGCCAGAGAGTGCTGGAATTGCAAGGAATGCTTCCCGCTCTGCCCTACCTCTGCCCTCCAAGCCGCCTATGTGTTGACCGAAACGCTCATGAATCCACAGTTAAAATTCAGCACTCGGAAAAATTAAAGTCCAAGGCGTTTTTGCCGTCACGCGTCACTACCTATAGCTGGGAAGTTGGAGGAGGATCACTGGAGTTGCAGAAATTAGCCCCAAGATCAAAAAAATAGTGATAAGGGGCCCCCGCCCAATTTAATAAGACAGGGCAAGAGGAGCGGAAAGTCAAATGACCAGGCAAGAAGAGTTGGAAAAGAAGGGCTGGAAAAGACAATTTACGGCGGATGAACCGCGTCTCTCCGAGGCAATGGGAGAATATCAGGAATTGGGATTCGAGGTTCTTTTGGAACCGATTAATCCCCGGGAAATGTCCGGAGAATGTACCTCCTGTCTCATAGCTTCCTGTGACCGATACAAAACTATTTACACCCGCCGAAATAAATAAATCCCACCACTCTCCTCTTGCGTTATTCTCCTTATTCTTTTTGGTTCCAGGAAAACATTAAAAACTTTCTTTTTTTTCCAATATATTTTAGTGGGATAGGTCAAAAACCGATAAAGAAATGGGGACCCCTGTAAGATATAAAATCATTAAGAATCATTAAAATCATATTGACATCGGTTGTTTTTATTAATAAAATCAATTAGTATAAGAAAAGTAATCATTATTTATTGGAGAAGTGCCGAAAGCCGAGTTTAAAAACCCATGTCCCTAAAACCTGTTTTAATTATCGATCCGGATCGGGATTTTACTAAAACAACCGAGAAGGTTTTGTTATCTAACGGCTATAAGGCCTCCCTGGCCCATAACGGAAACCAGGCCATCAAAAAAATATCATCAGGATCCCCTCGTCTCGCCCTTCTCTCCTTGAACGTGCCGGATATGGAGGGCGAAGTCTTATTAAAAAAAATCCACGAAATCGATCCCCAGTTGAGTATCATTCTCACCGAGTTTGGGAAAGAAGACATTATAGATTTGATGCAGTACGGCGTCATTGATTTTTTCCCCAAGCCTATTGAAGTGGCCACCCTATTACAGGCTATTGAAAAAGCCCCCACGGTTATTAATCCCATTTCCGGGGATCCGGAAAAGGAAGGGGTTTCTGTATTAGCCCAATTTTTCCCTTTTCTGGTTCATGAGCTCCGTAATCCTCTTCAGGCGATTGGTGGGGCCTTAACCATTATTGAGAAACGCTCCAGTCTGGAAGATAAGCCCTTGGCCCAATCAATTAGTATTATCAAAGAAGAGGTTCAACATCTTAGCGGATTTGTTCAGAAGTGTTTGGATTTCGTCCGACCGATCAATAGAGATTTTTGTATTGAAAGCGACCTTAATGAAATGATCGGGTTGTGTATAAAAATGACAACCTATATGTTTCCGGAGGCTTCGAGTGCCATCAGGGTTATCACAGAATTCGATCCCAACCTGCCGAAGGCCTATGCCAATTATGAAGAAATAAAACAGGTCATGTTGAATTTACTGAAAAACAGTTTTGAAGCCATGATTCAAAGTTCAACGAAAGAGTTGACGGTCAAGACCGTTAACAAGGTTTTTAATAATACGGGATGGTTGGAGATTATTATTCATGATACGGGTTTGGGGATCAAAAATGATAATTTGAAGCTGATCGGCACTCCCTTCTTTACGACAAAAATTAGAGGAACCGGTTTGGGGTTGGCTGTTTGTCACCGGATTATTGTGGATCGGCACAAAGGGAAGATATTGATTGAAAGTGAAGAAGCCTTGGGAACCACGGTTACCATAAAATTGCCGGTTAATCCCCGGGGGCAGGAAAAAGGCCTATGAACGATTCATCCATCCTGGTTGTCGATGATGAACCGAATGCGCTTTTTACCGTATCCCAAATGTTGATCGATGAGGGTTATAAGGTAATCTCTGCCTCCAACGGCCAGGAAGCCTTAAGGATTTTTAAAAAAAACCTGATCGACATGGTGGTTTCGGATGTTAAGATGCCGGATTTAAGCGGCCTTGATCTTTTGAGTGAACTTAAAAGTGTCAATCAGGATATTCCTATTATTCTAATGACGGCCTATGGTTCCATTTCTATGGCGGTGGAAGCCTTAAGACAAGGGGCCTATTATTTCTTTGAAAAACCCATCTTTAATAATGAAGACAAATTTCTGGCCATTATACGCCAGGCCTTAAAAACTCATCAGTTAGAAAAAGAGTTGATCGATCTTCGGAAGGAAGTAATTGAGAAATATTCCTTCCCTAATATTATCGGTGACGACCCCAAGATGTTTAAGATCTTCGAGTTTATCGGGAGAATATGCCGGACGGATAAGACGGTTCTTGTTCAGGGAGAAAGCGGTACCGGAAAAGATCTGATCGCCAAAAGCATTCATTTCAACAGCCCGAGAAGCAACAGACCTTTGATTTCCGTCAACTGCGGGGCCCTTACCGAAACGCTCATGTCCAGCGAATTATTCGGGCATTCCCGGGGGGCGTTTACGGGGGCCGTTAAAGATACGATTGGGAAATTTCAGGCGGCTGATGGAGGGACTTTAATCCTGGAAGAAATGGGTGAAGTGCCCCTTCAATCCCAGAAAGTATTTTTAAAGGTCCTGGAAGAAAAAAAATTGGAGCCGGTGGGCAGTAATCAGACCAAAAAAGTGGATGTTCGTATCATCGTTACCACCAATCGAAATCTAAGAGAAGAGGTACTCAAAGGAAATTTTCGGGAAGACCTTTATTACCGACTAAGCATTCTTTCTTTGACTATTCCCCCCCTCCGAGAGAGGATTTCGGACCTTCCTCTTTTACTTGATTATTTCTTGAAAAAATTTCAGGAAGGTCCAACTCCCTTTAAGGTGGAACCGTCGGTTCTTGAATACCTGAAAACCCTTTCCTGGCCTGGGAACATAAGAGAGCTGGCCAATGTTATCCAACACATGATGACTTTTTGTTCCGGATACAAAATTTCCATGAAAGACCTTCCTCCTTCTCTTTGCCCTCTGGAAAAGGAGGATAAAGAGACCAAAAAAGGGGGGATTGATTTATCCAACTTGGTTTCCGATCTTGAAAAAAAATGGATTATCAATAAATTAGAAGAAAGTGGCTGGAACAAAGAAAAAGCAAGAAAACTGCTTGGTATAACAAGAAGGATGCTTATTGATCGAATAAAAAAATATGAGATATCCCTACCTTCGGAAAATATGAAGGGTTAATTTTGGATTAATAATTGCATTATTTTTTAAGTAAAAATTTATTATATTTAGGATAAGGAATGCCTGATAAATCGATTTTTATAGTCGACCCCTTTAAAAATATTCTCAATGTTTATCGGACGATTCTGGAGGAGAAGGGGTTTGCGGTTTCTACCGGAGCTGATTTGGATCAGGTCCTTGAATCGAGATCGTTCATTGGCTATTCCATTATAATTACGGAGTTTTTCTTTCCTGTGGATAAGACCTGTCATTTTATTCGGATGGTAAAAAAAGCGGTGCCGGAGACTTATCTAATCATGAGCTCTTCGGTGATTATTGATGATCCGGCTTATAAAGAAATGTTTGATGCGGGATTGGATGATGTGCTCATCAAACCGTACGGGCAGGATATACTCCTGGCCCATATTGAAAAGGGCATAAAAAGACAGAAGTTATTTATTGAAAACAAGAAGTATGAAAAAGAAGCCTTTTACCCCAGTGTCCAGGGGGATCACCCGGGAGTCTTTGGGCCTGCTTTTTTTAAAAAACTGCTTCGACAAGAAATAAAGAAAGCCAAACGGCATCAACAGCCGATGTCCATAATTTTATTAAAACTTCCGTCAAAAGAACGGATGGGTACCCGGTTTGAATCTTTTTATGATGAACTGATCGATCTTCTTCGAAAATCATTAAGGGAAGAGGACTTAATGGGGAGAGAAAACGGGAATCTTGGTATTATCCTCGATAAAACCGATGAGGCGGGTTCCCAGAATTTAGGTAGAAGGCTTTCACAATTGATTAATACCCATCCTTCTTTTCAATCTAACCTATCCTTCCAGGATATTGCTAATGAACTGTCTTTCCAATATTATACCTTTCCGCACCAGACCGATATTCCTGAATTCTTAACTCCCCTAATGCAAGAAATGGAAGTTGAAATCCTTTCAAACCAACCTCATGAACTTTTCCGGTAAGTTGACCCTCCTTCCTAACTATTTTTAATTGCTTTAAAAACTGTAAACTGGACTTTTTTGTCCGGTAAATTGTGCAAAAAAGTCCATTTATTGGCCTAAGGATTATTTTATTATAATTATTTTAATGGAATATTGTTTAAAAAACAGCATGTTACATTAAATAAACTAATTGGCCTCACTATTGCATATCTATAATTATTGAAAAATATGGACAAAAAAATGACTGACTTGATGGCTCCGTAAAAAGCCGTAATCCCGGGGAAAACCGGGGTCTAGAAAGTTATAATTACTTAAGAATACTTAGTTCCGATTCAGGCTTACGGCGACTTTTTCGAACTTGGCTTATTTGAAGATCAGGAATTAACCAGGGGAATGGCTAATAAAATGGATCAAGAAACCATACTAATTCTGGAGGAGGACCTTCAACTCCAGTGGATTATGAAAACCTATTTGGAAAACAAAGGATTCACGATTATTGCTCATGATACCATTGAAAAGGTGAGGGAATCAATTTCCAAAGAGAAGGTATCCGTATTTATTACTACCGAATACTGGCTCAACCATTCTCATATCATGGAAATTATTAAGCAGCTAAAAATGACCCTTCCTCAAGTTTATATTATGCTGATTACTTATAGAATGATGGATGAAAAAGAATATGAGGACTTTATGGTTGCCGGGGTCGATGACCTTTTAGAAAAGCCTTTCTCGTTAGGCAAGATCCCGGTTCTCCTTAACAAAAGATTGGGAATCGATCCCTGTTTAACTTCAAAATTGAATTCGAATCAGGATAAATCAAGGGTAAATGATCAGGTCAGGTAATGTCTACTATAAACTGCTATGCCCCGCTCAGGGGCGTGACACCTGGACATGAAAACAGGAAGAGTTAAATAATAATGTACCTCAAATCCTATTTTCGAGCTATCGATGGTGATCCCATGAAAGGAAATTCAGACAATGGTTATTCCTGCCAACATTTTTTTCGTGGAGGGAGATCCGGTGAATAAAGGAAGTAATACCAACTTTAGTAATTTGGGGAATAATGGTGATTCTATACCCCTGCCGGTTATTTTGCCGGAAAAGGGAACGGCTTTCGCGTTTTTCCACAAAATTCAAAAGGCCATGTCCGGACTCCCTAATTTTATAGAGACCTGTAAAGGGATTATGGATACAGTTATAGAAGAAATTGATGCTGAAAATTGTTCGCTTATGTTAAAGGACCCTCTTTCGGGGGAATTAACCATTTTTATGGCTCGCGGGAAAAAGGATTCCCAAAGCACCCACTACCCGGGTCCTGTTGGTAAGAGAGGGAGGTTTAAAGCGGGCGAAGGAATTGCCGGCTGGGTCTTCCAGGAAGGGTTTTCTATGATCGTCGGGAATACCGATTTGGAACCTCGATTTAAAAAAGATGTTGGCTTAAATAATAATGTAAAATCGATTAGTTGTTTCCCTGTCCGCGAAAAGGAGGAAATAGTCGGCGTCTTTAATATCAGTCATTCCCGATATAAGGCTTTTGGGGAATGGGAACGGATTGCCTTGACCTATGTAGTCAATCAGATTGGGGCGGCCTTGACTTCTTCTCTTTTTTTCCTCCAGATCAACCAAGTCGATCCTTTTAAAGGGTCTGAATTGAATGGTTCGACTCCTAATAAAGAGGCGCAAGGATTCTTTCCTCGATTTGAATTTGAACAGATTGAGCAGAGTAACGGGGAGTTTGTTTTTTCCAGTGAGAAAATGTTTCAAATTGAAAGAATAATCAACCAAATTGCTGATACCAATGTCACTGTTTTTATTGAAGGAGAAAGCGGAGTGGGGAAAGAGGTGGTAGCCCGGACCATTCATAAAAAATCTTCCCGGAAGGACCAACCCTTCATTAAAGTAAACTGTGCCGCCCTCCCCACCGAATT
This sequence comes from uncultured Thermodesulfobacteriota bacterium, assembly GCA_964609705.1. Classification (GTDB taxonomy): domain Bacteria; phylum Desulfobacterota; class RBG-13-43-22; order RBG-13-43-22; family RBG-13-43-22; genus RBG-13-43-22. The sequence goes on along the minus strand of CAZSTT010000023.1, from coordinate 3,403 downwards.
GTTGGAGAGCGAATTGTTTGGTTATGAAAAAGGGGCCTTTACTGGGGCTTATCGTCAAAAACCCGGAAAATTTGAACTGGCCAATGGTGGAACTATCTTTTTAGATGAAATCGCAGAAATAAAACCATCGCTTCAGGCCAAGCTGCTTCAGGTCCTTCAAGACAATGAATTTTCAAGACTGGGAGGAAAGAAGGATATTAAGGTCGATGTCAGGATTTTGTCGGCTACCAATAAAAATATTCAAGAAGCTATTAAAACGGGCGGGTTCCGTGAAGACTTTTATTATCGGCTAAATATCGTCAATATCACCATCCCCCCATTAAGGGAACGAAAAGAAGAAATTCCGGTCTTAATAGAGCATTTTTTAAAAAAGTTTGGAATGAAATTCAATGTAAAAAGAAAAGTAAAATTATCGGACCATGCCTTGAAGACCTTACTCCAATACAATTGGCCGGGGAATATTCGAGAATTGGAAAACATGATTCAAAGATTTATTGTTTTGGGTAATGAAGGGGCCATGATCGGGGATTTGCCGATGACTATTCACCCCCAAACGGCTCAGGTTTCCAAGAAGCCCTCCCCTTTCAAAATTTGGCCTTCATTAAAAGAAGTTAATCGACGGGCTGTTCAAAAAGTTGAATCGGAGGCCATAAAAAAAGTATTGGAACTGACCTGTTGGAATCGAAGAAAATCGGCTCAACTATTAAATATCAGTTATAAAACATTGTTGTATAAAATGAAAGAATGCCAGATTAAAGGGGATTCCATGGTCGATTTTAACTAATGTTTCCCAAAAAAATCAAATATTATTAGAGAGGGAAATTTATTATCCATTTTACCCCTTTTTTTCTATTAATTTCCAAAAAATGGCTGGACAGGGAAATAAAAGTAGATAATAATTAACTTTTTTACACTAAAGGTGAATTTTTTTACCTTTTTTAAAACCTAAAATACCATTAGAGGGTAATAAATTTCTGTTTAGTAATAAATTTTCATTATAAAAAAGCTGGGGATCCTCCAAGAGCCTTAAGGATTATTAGAAAAAAACCGATGTTATTTATCAGGAATAATGGCAGATACTAAATGAAGTTGGGAGGAAATAAATAATGTCTGTTGAAATAGTTTCGCTGGCTCCCTCTCCGGATTCGAATGTCTTTAATTTAAAAGAGATAGGGAGAAAAGCAGCCGAAGCAGCAGAAAGGGAACATATTAAAAACACCCTTTCTTATACCAACTGGAACCGAAAGGCTGCGGCTCGACTGCTTCAAGTAAGTTATAAGGCCTTGCTTTATAAAATTGAAAAATATGAGCTAAATGGATCACAAAGCCCAAAAAACAGACCCAAGCATGAGGTTATAAAATGAAGTCTGGATTAATAAAATTAGGGTTTTTTTTATTAACGATGGGGTTGGCTTTTATCATCGCCTCAGATTTTGTTCAAGCTCAAACCGAAAAGGAAGTGTCAACAAAACCCGCCTCCCAGGTCTCAATCCCGCCGGATAGCGATAAGTATTTGATAGGACCGGAGGATGTTCTATTTATTCAGGTTTGGAAAGAGGAGGCCCTCTCTCAACTAGTCCTGGTCCGGAGCGACGGTAAAATATCCCTGCCGCTTATTGATGAGGTCCAGGCCGCCGGCCTCACACCCCTTCAATTAAAAGAAAACTTAACAAAAAAATTATTGGAATTTGTTGATACCCCTCTGGTTACGGTGATGGTCCGGGAAGCCCGGAGTTTTAAAGTCTACGTGAGCGGTCAGGTGGCCCGGCCAGGGGTATTTCCCTTAGCGGGGGAGACCACTATCCTCCAAATTATTACCCTAGCCGGCGGGTTTACCGAATGGGCCAATCAGAGAAAAATCCTCCTTATCCGCAGGGAAAAGGGGCAGGAAAGCAGGATGACCATTAATTATAAAAATATTATTTCAGGGAAAGACATAAATGCCAACATCATCCTTAAATCAGGAGATACCATTATTGTGCCGGACTAATCT
>CAZSTT010000023.1:0-1310 GCA_964609705.1 uncultured Thermodesulfobacteriota bacterium | reverse complement strand
AATGAAAAAATATAACTCAATTCGGATATTATTCGCCGGGGTAATCCTTTTTCTGATTTGTTTTCAGTTGCCGGGCACGGTCCTGGCCGAAGATTTCTGGTCCAAATTCCACCCCTATATCACGCTTACCGAAACGTATGACGATAATATTTACCTGGAAAGAGATAACAAAACCCAGGACTTCATTACCACCATTTATCCCGGTCTCCGGTTTTCCCATGCTTCGGAAGGCTTCGGGATCGATCTGGATTATATGCTGGGGCTTAATTATTATTCCTCCCAGACCAACAATAATTATACCAGCCATACCGGAACGTTAAATACCTTTTACCGGTTTGACCGGCGCTGGACCTTCCGCCTCCGGGACTCTTTAATTCAATCCGAGGAACCCCGGGAGAGGGATTTTGGATCCGCCGCGACAGGAGAAAGCTATTTCATCTCTACCTCCCGTGACCGGAGTGTCTATCTTCGGAACGTAGTGGAACCTTCGCTGGAATATCAATTCGGAACCGAGAACCGGTTCAGTTTTCTTTATCGCAATAACATTTATCGCAACCAGAGCCCTCTATCAGAAAACAGTCAGGAAAACAGTGTGATACCGACCTTGAATTATTGGTTCAATATCCGCAACGGTATGCTGTTGGAATATACCTTTACCTCCGGAGACTTCGACCTCACTCCCGACCTAACCGGGCATTCAGCCCGGGGCCGATATATCTATCGATTTAATCCCCGCACCTCGATTTTTGGAGAATATCTGTTTTTGAAACGGGATTTCCAATCCCCGGGGATCGATTACACGGTTCAAAATCCCAGCCTGGGGGTCAATCATGCCTTCAGTGCGACCCTTAGCGGCCGGGCCCAATTGGGCTATTTCTGGCAGGACGCGGTAGGGATCTCCACCTTCAGCGGCCCGAGTTTTAATGTCGGAATCACCCAGATAGCCCAACGGACCACCTATGATTTGGCCCTGGAAGGAGGTTACCGGGAAGATCGTTTTACCGCCGAAAATCTGGGATTCACCAAATATTACCGGGCAGTCGGGTCAATCACCCATCAACTTCAGCGCCGGTTCAGTGTCGGATTCTCCGGGACCGTGGAAAGAGCGGAGTTCTCAGAAGCTTTTCCCGGACGAACCGACTGGATCTACGGGGCCAGGGGAACAGCCTCATATCAGCCCTTAAGATGGCTGACCCTCTCATTGGAAGGGGTCCATACCAGGAATTCGTCCAATGATGCCACCTTTGACTACACCGACAACCGGGTTATTCTCAGGCTGACCGCAATGTCATTTTAAACAGTCATGCCCC
>CAZSTT010000022.1:23051-28437 GCA_964609705.1 uncultured Thermodesulfobacteriota bacterium | reverse complement strand
TACGGTCCTGATCTAAAGATTGCTGGCGACATATTTCCCTTCTTTGCTTACATTTCAGTCCAGCAAGTTATTCTAAGGTTTCAGTATATCTTCTCTCCCTAAAAACTTTATTTTGGATGTGAAATATCTACCACTTGTCTTTATTAGTTGCCTAAGGGTTTACCAACCATCTCCGATTATTTGTAAGTCATTATAAATGACAAAGAATATCTTAACAAATTATTTTTTCGCTTAGCCGGGTCGGGGGAAAAATGAATATCTCAAGATTGACGAAAAATAGTAGCAAAGACTTGAGCAACTTTGATGAGATGAGAAAGACGGCAAAATTCATTGGGCTGATGGGCGGTTTCCGGGGAGGTAAGCCAGGGAGCCACCTGAAGCCGAACGTAACGGAAAAAGCAGCCGCGGTAGCCTCACCTATCCCCCGAGGAAAAACATTATTATGGTGCCCAGCTAACGGCCGTCTGGAAGGCCCGAACCAGGGGATTTCGGCAGAGGTAAATTAAGGGGTTGTGGGGGCCGAGCCATTCTGAATACCTTCAATCTGGGAGGATAGAAAATGGACCTGTTTGGAAATCTCCGGATTTTTTTTAAGGTCCTTTTCCACGGTGCTGACGGCATAGATCACCGAGGTCGTGTCCCGATTAAAGGCCTGGCCGATCGTCTCCAGGGTATGGTCCGTATATTTCCTGGTCAAAAAAATGGAAAGGTTTCTGGGAAGCAGATGGACCCGTTTCCGGGAACGGGAAGTCATTTCTTCCAAAGAAACCCGGAAATATTTCCCCACCAGATCTTTAATGGCCTGAATAGAGATTTCCTGCTTGTCCTCCAACTGTTCCTTGACCACTAATTCAGCCAGCGATAGATCCAGCCGCTGGTTCATCAAGGTGGCCTGCGCCGACATCCGAATCAGACAGCCCTCTAACTGCCTCATGTCTTTGAAGGGCTTTCCGGCCATGAATTCTTTAACATCCTGATGAAGCCCGATCCCTAAAAAATTCGATTTCTTTTCCACAATGCCCAAACGGGTTTCAAAATCCGGGGGATCGATGGAGCCGATCAAGGCCGAACTCAAACGGGATTTTAATTTGCTGCCCAGGCGGGGAATATCCTTGGGCGGCAGGGAACTGGTGAAGATGATTTTTTTGTTGTCGTTGAACAAGGTGTCCAGGGTATAGCCCAACTCGGTCTGGGTGGTTTCCTTTCCGCTCAGGAAATGGACTTCTTCCAAAAGCAGAAAATCACAATTTTTTCGGTATTTGTCTTTGAAGGTATTCATGGAATTGGTTTTTATCGATTGGACCATTTCATTGGTAAAGTCTTCCGTGGAAAGATACAAGACCTTGGCCTGAGGTTTGTGCTGGTGAATATAATGGCCCACGGCTTGTGACAAATGAGTCTTGCCCAAACCGGAGGAGGAAAAAAGATACAAAGCGTTATTATGAAGATTTTTCCCCGTCGCCAGGGCCATGGAAGCCAAGTAGGCAAAATGATTGCCGGGCCCGGTCACAAATTGATCAAAAGTAAAACCTCCGTTCAGGCGCGGTTGATCTTTTCGATCGAATCCGGGGAGAATGAACTGTTGAGGCCGAGCCGATGAGACCGGCAATGATCGACTGAGCCGGGGAGACGAAACCTGTAAGTTGATCTTCCGGGTATTTGGATTCAGATCCTGGGCCGCCCGAACGATTCCGGCATAATATTTATCCTTGACCCAATTCAGTGAAAAGGAATTGGGGCAGCCCAGGAGCAGTTCCTCCTCCCCGGAGGGAAGGAGATCCAGGGGATCGATCCACATTCGATACTGAGTATCCGGGATTTCAGATTGAAGTTGTTCTTTAATGGCTTGCCAGAGTGTATCTATCATAAAATCGAATTTTGCTCCCCTCGGTCAAAAACAAAACAGTTTGCCCCGGAGGCTTGAAATCAGTCTTCATTTAAGATCCGCCTAAGGCAGACCCCCAAAAGCCAAATATTTTTTGGTAATTTATCTCGCTGGGAAACCCAGACCCTGATCGGGGAAATTCCGGGATCGATGGACCCCTGACAGTAAGATTAAAGGCAACTTTTCCAAAGTCTCTTGCTTCAACATCTTTTCAATCACCCCGCTGTCCTGTAACGTGATGCGGGAAATTGTTTCATCGTTTCCGGCCAAAGATCTATGAAGAAGGATTCAAAAAGGAGAACCCTGTAGGTTGGATGACTGTCTTATTATCCCAGGGATAAAGGTCTGTCAAACCTTAGGGGGCAGACTTTGAAGTTAGCCATTTGGAAGCATCAACAGATAAAAAAAGAGGCCTCTTTCTTGAGCCAATGAAGATTCCCCCGGCTAACCTGTTAAAACCATGCTCAATTGGGTGAAAGCAGAAAACAATTGGGAATCTATGCGGTTAGGGAAGAAAGGCCCTCGGGAGGTCTTTTTTTCTCCTTAGACGATCTTCTGTTTTCTAAGTTTTTCTCTCTTTTTTAAAGGGCTCCCCCTGAAGAGTTCCATAAATCGGTTATTGCCCTGGGTCTCGAATAAAGAATTATCAAAGGGTAGCGGGTTTGGAAAGATCCGTAATCCCCGGGAGGCATGGATAGAGGATAAACTAAGGTCCCTTTAGGAAACTATTCTTATTTTAGTATCTTGGCCTGTTAAAAATTTTTTTGAATCCGGTGAAGAACTTCTTCAATTAAAGTCTGAATTTCCTGTAATCGTTCCGGGGATCGGGCCTCGAAACGCAAAACCAGTACCGGTTGTGTGTTCGAAGCCCTTATCAGACCCCATCCGTCCTCGAATTTAACCCGAACGCCGTCGACATCGATAATGGAATATTTTTGGGCCAGTTCGTTTTTGACGGCTTCTACCAGCTCGAATTTGGTTTCTTCTTTGGTTTCGACTCTAATTTCCGGGGTGGAATAGGTCTGGGGCAGACCGGCCAACAACTCGGGGATTTTCTTGCCGGTTTTTGATAAAATTTCCAGAAGCCTTAAGGAGGCATAGACGGCATCGTCAAACCCGAGATATCGATCGGCAAAAAATAAATGGCCGCTCATCTCGCCGGCCAAAACGGCCTGGACCTCTTTCATCTTCTGCTTGATCAGGGAATGACCGGTCTTCCACATAATGACCTTTCCTCCTTGACGGGGAATATCATCGTATAAATTCTGGGAACATTTCACCTCACCGATAAAGGTGGTCCCTGGTCGCCTTTCCAAAATTTCCCGGGCAAAAAGGATCATCAACTGATCCCCCCAGATGATGTTCCCAGCATGATCAACCACTCCCAGCCGATCTCCATCCCCGTCATAGGCCAGCCCTACATCGAGATGTTCCCTATGAACCAGCGCAATCAATTCCGTCAGGTTTTTAGGGACAGTCGGGTCCGGTTGATGGTGAGGAAAGGACCCGTCTATTTCGCAATATAAATCAAAGACCTGACAACCCAGTTGGCGGATGATCGGCAAGGCTGCCCAACCTCCAGTGCCGTTTCCTCCATCCAGGCCAACTCGCAGGGCATGAGGTAACTGAATATCCTTCAAGACAAAATCCCGATAAGCCGGAAGGACATCCTCCTCCCGGACCGATCCGGTTCCTGTCATGAACTTTCCTTCCTCGGCAATCAGGCGTAACCGCTGGATCTCGTCCCCAAAAATAGTATCCGGTCCGCTGCATACTTTGAACCCGTTGTATTCCGGTGGGTTGTGACTGGCGGTAATCATGACCCCGCCATCGGTTTTCAGATGACGAATGGAAAAATAGAGCAATGGGGAAGGACAAACCCCTATGTCTATAACCTGACACCCGGTGGACATGAGGCCCTTCAGCAAATAGTCTCTAAAGGCGTCGGAACTAAGCCGCCCGTCCCGGCCTAAGGTGATCTGTTTTTTCCCGGCTTGTCCCAAATAGGTGCCGATGGCCTTTCCCATGGTCTCCACTTCTTCCAGGGTTATCTCTTTATCGATAATGGCCCTTATATCGTATTCTCGAAATATTTGCGGGTTCATCCAATTCCTCCTGATCCGAATGATTTGGAAAATATTACTTTGGGATTTTTACATTAAACCGTCATGCCACGCTTTTGAGTGGCGTGACACCACGAGCCGGTCGGCTCTGCCGACCTAAACAGGAGGCCTCCCAAGGAGGCCGAGTCATGAAAATAGGGCTGGGCGAGGATAACCTCGATTCCTATTTTCGCACTAAAACGTCTGATAATTTTTAACTTATATAAACACTGGTGCGGGTTAGGGGTTGAAAATTAAGTTCGTGAAGTCTTTTCTCCAACAACTCCTAACGGGCAACTCGCATCTCTCATTAGAAAAAATTCAAACAGGCTTGGCCTGTTTTTCATAATAGTTCAAGTTTCCCCTGGGCCTCCAACAACTCCACTATTTTCTTGACCTCCTGGGCCCTCTCCCGCGGACAGATCAAGAGAGCGTCTGGGGTATCCACCACGATGAGATCCTTCATCCCGATCAATCCTACGGTCTTCTGAGGGCTATGAACCAGGCAACCCCGGCTATCCAGGATCAGGACCGGACCCTCCAGGCAGTTTCCCTGTTCATCCTTGGGTTCCAACTGATAAACCGCTTCCCAACTTCCCACATCATTCCAACCGAAATCCCCGGCCAGCATCAGGACCTTATCCGCTCTTTCCATAACGGCATAATCGATGGAGACGTTCTCCATGGCTTCATAACCGGACCTGAGGGCCTCTTCCCACCCCGGGGTGCCCAGGAATTTTTTTAGTTTTATCAATTCGCCGTACATAGCCGGTGTCAGCCGGGCCATTTGTTGCAGGATGGCTGAAACGGTCCAGACAAACATCCCGCTGTTCCAAAAAAACAGGCCGGTCTTCATCATGGCTTCAGCCTTGGGCCGGTCCGGTTTTTCGTGAAAGGCCTTCACCTCCCAAACCTTATGGCCATTAACATCCATTAATTGTTCCCCCCTTTCCAGATAACCGTAGCCGGTTTCCGGAAAGGTCGGCCTGATCCCGAGAGTAACCAGATAATCCCCAGATTGGGCGGTTCGGGTTGCGGCCAGCAGGGTTTCCTGAAATTCAGGGATCTGAGAGATATAATGATCCGCCGGCAGGACCGCCATCGTAGCCGCCGGATCGATTCTTTCCAGAATCAAGGCGGCCAGACCGATACAAGGGGCCGTATTCCTGCCCAGGGGCTCGACGATCAGCCCGGTTTCCGGTAAATCAGGAAGCAGCTTTTGGATGGCCTCGGCCTGAGAGATCTCCGTCACTACAAAAATATGCGCCCAGTCGGTAAAGGGAAGGAGGCGATCTATGGTCTGTTCCAGGATGGATTTGGGACCGACAATATCCAGAAGTTGTTTGGGCCGTTTGGTCCGGCTCCTGGGCCAGAACCGGGTGCCCCGGCCTCCGGCCAT
>CAZSTT010000022.1:8244-22951 GCA_964609705.1 uncultured Thermodesulfobacteriota bacterium | reverse complement strand
CCGTCCGACCCTTACCTTCCTTCCAGAAAGGAGAGATCACCCTGAGACGGTGGATGATCGGAGGGAGGTGCTCCAGGACATAATCAATATCTTCCTCCGTGTTATAAGTACTCAGGCTGAAACGAATGGAGCCATGAGCGGCGGTAAAAGGCACGCCCATAGCCCGAAGCACGTGGGAGGGTTCCAGGGAACCGGAGGTGCAGGCCGATCCGGAAGAGGCACAAATCCCCAGGTTGCTTAATAGCATAAGGATAGATTCCCCTTCCACATATTCGAAGCTGATGCTCAAGGTGTTTCCCAGTCTTTCTTTCTGATGGCCGTTGATAATTACCTTGGGAATGGTGTTCAGAATCCCCTGCTCCAGTTTGTCCCGAAGGGCCCGGACCCGATTATTCTCACCGGTCATATTTTTTTGAGCCAGTTCGCAGGCCTTTCCCAGCCCGATGATGTAGGGGACGTTTTCAGTTCCCCCGCGACGGCCCCTTTCCTGGTGTCCCCCAATAATAAAAGGGGTGAATCGGGTCCCTTTGCGAATATAAAGGACTCCGATGCCCTTAGGGGCATGGAGCTTATGACCGGAAAAGGAAAGAAGATCGATGGGGATCCGGGACAGATCGATGGGGACTTTGCCTACGGCCTGAACGGCATCGGTGTGAAAAACCACCCCCCGGTCCTTAACCAGACGGGCGATCTCTTCAATCGGAAAAAGGACCCCGGTTTCATTGTTAGCCCACATGATGCTGACCAGGGCCGTTTCCTCGGTAATAGCCGATACCAGTTGATCCGGATCCAGGCGGCCTTCCCGGTCCACCGGCAGATTGGTCACTTTATAACCTTTTTTGGAAAGATAGGTGGCCAGATTTCCTACGGCCGGGTGCTCCACCCGAGTGGTAATGATATGGTTTTTTTGGGGATAGGAATTCAGGGTGCCCCAGATGGCCGCGTTGTCGCTCTCGGTGCCGCAACTGGTGAAGACGATCTCGGCCGAATCAGCCTGGAGCAAGGAGGCTATCTGTTCTCTGGCCTGCTGCACCGGCTTGGCCAACTGTCCCCCAAAAGAGTGCATGCTGGACGGATTGCCGTAAAGGTCCGTAAAATAAGGCAGCATGGCCTCGACCACCTCGGGCGCCGTCCGGGTGGTGGCATTATTGTCCAGATAAACCACCTTCATATCCTGACCTCCTCAACCACGATATCCGGGGAAACAAACTCTTTGAATTTGGTTTCTACATATTGTTTCAAAGTAACCTCTGCGGCCCGGCAGGAAGAACAGGCCCCCCGAAGGGCGACCAGGACTTTATTACCCTCTATGTCAATCAAATCGATATCCCCGCCGTCGGCCTTGAGGGCCGGTCGAATTTCCCGTTCCAAAGTTTCTTCAATCAGTTTCATTTTCCGAAGATTGGTTAATGGTGCAGGCCTGGATGCGGCAGGAGCCTCCATAGGTTTTTTTTCTTCTTTGAGTATCCGGTCCAGGATGGCCTCTATTTTGTCATGGCAGGATTCACAGCCCCCGCCGGCCTTGGTATAATTGGTCACTTCCTCGCGGGTTTTGAGATTGTTCTGGCGAATAACCCGCTCGATTTCCTGATCAGTCACCCCGAAGCACTCGCAGACGATTTCCCCTTCTTCCACCTGGGGGGCGGGTTGCCCGCGATAATTGGCAATGGCTGCGGCCAAGGCCTGTTCTCCCAAGACCGAACAATGCATCTTTTCCTTGGGCAAGCCCCCCAAAAAAGCGGCAATATCTTTATTGGTGATCTTTTCGGCCTCCTCCAGGGATTTTCCTTTAATCAATTCGGTTAGGGCCGAGGAGGAAGCGATGGCACTGGCACAGCCGAAGGTCTGGAATTTGGCCTCCTGGATCCGTTTACCTTCATCCAGTTTAAAAGTAAGCTTTAAGGCATCCCCGCAGGCCAGGGACCCCACCTCTCCGACCCCGTCCGGATTTTCCACTTCCCCGATATTCTGGGGATTTTCGAAATAGGCTTTTACTTTATCCGTATATTCCCACATGATTGAACCTCACAATAAAATAAGGGTTCGAGGATTCAAGGATTCGAGGGTTCTAGGGGAAGGCTCGAAAGTCAAAACCTTTGAAACCTGAATTCCGGAACCTGGTTTTTATTTCGCCGAACGGTTCGGCTCCTGGAGGGGAGCCTCTTTTGGAGACCGGCAAAGCCGGCGGAACGAACACTGAACGACGAATAGTTCTATTAATGTCCCCCCTGTACCAACTCGACCAAAATTCCGTTAGTACCCTTGGGGTGCAGGAAGGCAACCCGGGTCTGATGGGCGCCGGGCCGGGGCTGTTGATCGATCAAGGCCACTCCCTTGGCCTTCAGTTCTTCAAGGGCCTGATCAATGTCCTCCACCTCGAAAGCAATATGGTGAATGCCCTCTCCCCTTTTTTCGATAAATTTTTTCATAACCCCGTCGGGCTCGGTAGATTGGACCAATTCGAGGTTGGTCTCTCCCACCGGCAGGAAAACGGTTTTCAATTCACCCACGAAATCTTCCCCGGTAACAGGCAGTCCAAGTATTTCCTGAAACAGAGCCTTCGACTTATCGGCATCACTTACACCTACCCCGATATGAGCAATCCTTTTAATCTTCATAGAATAAAACCTCCCGCTCTTTTTCTTTATTTATAGCTAATTTTTCTTTTTATTTCAAGCGAAAAGCCGGGAGGGAGAAAGGGCTGTCATCAGTGGAAATCGATAAAAGGTTTAACGAAAAATAGAGTTGCTTTTATTCTGAAAAAATTTAATTATTTCTAATACTATTTTCTTGATCGGATAAACCCTATGAGAATTAAAGCCTTGTTTCACGGCATCCTGGCCGACTGGCTGGGCCGGGCTGAGGTGGAATTGACCCTTCCCCGGGATGCAACCTTCTCTGATCTTCTGTTCGAGATCCGGGAAAAATACGGTTCTCACATGCCTCCCCAACTGGGGATGAAAGATCAGGCCGATTTCAATCAGGCTTTCTGGGCCGTCAGGGGAACGGAACAGCTGAAAGAACCTCATGAAAAATTAATCGATGGGGAGGAAATACGGTTCTTTTTGCCACTTTCCGGCGGATAAATCAGAGCTAAATTTATCCTTTATCGTTCCTCTGAGGTTTTTCTCTTGAAATTGCTGGTAAGACCTAATAATCAAGGCTTTAAAAACAATTTTCTTGCGAATTCCCGATTTCTCCCTCCACCCCCATTGATCCATTAAACGCAGCCGGAAGAATTCATTTTCGTTAAAGGCATTTTTGAAGATCCCCCTCCACATATTGCGATATTTCGTTATACTATACGCTAATTACTATATTTAGTAATTAATTTTACGATTATTCGCAATTTTATCGCAGGTATTCTATAACTTACTGATATTATATAGTTTTAACAAACGGCACGCTCTATGCAGATTAAAAAGATACCTCCAGAAGAGGTGTACTGATAAAAATTATCAGAAACAAACCATAAATAAAATACTTAACAGAACATTAACCATTGCAGAAGGCGTCAAAAAAAGGAAAAATATCATGATTCGAAAATTTAATACTTTTGTTCCGACTGTGTTCACGGTTAACCTATTTGGAGCTGTTGTCGCTCCGTCAGTCTTAACCAATACCGAAGATTACATTGAAACTAACATCCAACCAAGGACCATTTTTTCAGGCCGGTCCAAGCACTCTAAAATGGCCGCTCCCCTTAACACTGGAGAACCTAAAACGTTCCCTCTTAACGTGGAATTGATGTTATTTGCAGGCGGGGTATAAAAATTGCCTTTTCGTTAGATGGTAAGGGAACCGAAAAATGGAAAATTTTTAACATTAAAAATTTGAAAAAGATATAGCTCAACAAATGCAACAAAGAAACAAAATGTTTTGATTATTGCAGTTGGCCTGCTCATAGCGGCTTTGGCCGGACCGGTTTGGGCAGGCCACCGGCCTTCTCAGGATTTCAGATAATGGGACGGCTCCAGGGCCGATAAAGCGTCCGTATCCAGGGTCTTGAATCCGTTTTTCTCCACCAGTATTTCCGTTTTTTCGATCTCCTCGACTTCAACCACAAAGACGGCTTTTTCGGCGGATTCCACCACAAAGCCGTAGGCGTTATTGACATTGATCCCTTCCCGAAACAGAAGCTGGGTCAACCGGTCCAGGCCTCCGGGCTGGTCGGGAATGAGAATCGCCAGGACCTCGCGTAACTGGACGGTCATTCCGGCTTCGGTCAACATCGCTTTGGCCCGTTGAGGATCATCCACAATCAGGCTGATAACCCCGAAGGTATCGAAAGTCGAGATGGTCGTGGCCCGGATGCTGATCCCGGCTTTGGCCAGCACCCCGGTGATCCGAGCCAGCACCCCCGGTTTATTTTCCGCAAAAATGGAAAGCTGATAAGCAATCATGTTCCCCTCTTAAAAAGGTTTAAATAAAAAAGTAGCCCTAGAATTACCCTGGGGCAACCTCCGCTATAAGTTTCTTTTATCCACTACCCGGGTAATTTTTCCGTTTTGCCTGGGCAGGCTTTGGGCATCCACCAGCTTTACCGAGGCATTAATACCGGTAACCGAGTGGATCCGTTTTTTGACCTGTTCCAGAAAAGACCGCTGTTTTTTCAGCTCCAAAGCGAAGATGGTATCCGTCACTTCGATGACGATTTCCAGGCTGTCCAAGGCCCCGCTGCGATCGACGACGATCTGAAACGGGGCTTCACTTTTTGCGACTCTGAAAATGGCCTCCTCCAACTGGGAAGGATAGACATTCACTCCCCTGATGATGAGCATGTCGTCGGAACGGCGCTCCACCCTTTTCATCCGTACCAAAGTTCTGCCGCAAGGGCAGACGGAATAGTCAAGGCGGGTGAGATCGCCGGTCCGGTAACGAATCATCGGAAAGGCCTCCTTGGCCAAAGTGGTCAGCACCAGTTCCCCTTCGCTGCCCGGGGGCAGAACGTCACCGGTCTGCGGATGGATAATCTCCGGCAGGAAGCCGTCTTCATAAAGATGCAGGCCGTTTTTGTGCGCACATTCACCGGCGATGCCGGGACCGATGACTTCGGAAAGACCGTAATTGTCCGTGGCGCTGAGAGAAAGCCTCTGCTCAATTTCGCTTCGCATCTCTTCCGACCAGGGTTCTCCCCCGAAAAGCCCGAATTTCAGTGAAAGGGATTTGGGATCGACGTTCATGGCCTCCATTCGGGCGGCCAGTTCCAGAGCATAACTGGGGGTGCTGACCAGCACCGTCGATTTATAATCCTGCATAATCATGATCTGCCTTTCCGTTCTTCCCGTACCCATGGGAATCACGGAGGCTCCAATGGCTTCGGCACCGTAATGGATGCCGAAGGCCCCGGTAAAAAGACCGTATTGAAAGGTGATCTGCACCAAATCATCGGAAGTGACGCCGGCGGCGGTCATAAAACGGGCTACGAGATTGGACCAGAAGCGGATATCATTTTTGGTATAGCCGACGACAATCGGTTTGTCGGTGGTTCCCGAGGAAGAATGAATGCGGACCACCTCCCGCAGCGGCACGGCAAACATGCCATAGGGATAATTGCGGTTCAAGTCTTCTTTGCCGGTAAACGGGAGTTTGGTCAAATCCGAGAGTGATTGGATATCCTCGGGAATCAAACCCATTGTATGGAATATTTTCCGATAATGGGTCACATTCTTATGAACCCGGTTGATGGTCGCCTGCAGTCTTTCCAGCTGCAGTTGTTCAAGTTCATCGCGCGATATGCCTTCATGTTTCCTATCCCAGATATTCATACCCCCTCCTCAGATCCATTCAAGATGAAAAAACCTCCTGCTGAATAAAAGGTGCTTTGGCCTTCTCCCCTGCCTACCGTTCCCATATCTCCTTCTTATCTTTTCCGATATAGGCCCGCTGGACGTCTTTATTTTCCAGCAATTCGGTGGCGGTTCCCTCCAGAATCATATGACCGGTTTCCATCACATAGCCGCGATGGGCTATTTTCAAAGCGGCTCTGGCATTTTGCTCGACCAGAAGAACCGTGGTATTTTTTTCCCGGCCAAGTCTTACAATAACCTGTAGAATTTCCTGAGAAATCATGGGCGCAAGTCCCATGGAAGGTTCATCCAGAAGCAGCAGCCTGGGTTTGGCCATAAGAGCGCGCCCGATGGCCAGCATTTGCTGTTCACCCCCCGAAAGCGTTCCGGCCGATTGCTTTCGTCGGGCCCGCAGAATCGGAAACAGGGTAAAGACCATCTCCATGGTCTGTTTTACCCCCGCCCGCCCGGCTTTGGTTTTGTATTGCAGATAAGCGCCCAGTTCCAGATTGTCTTCCACTGAGAGAGGTTTAAAAACCTGCCTTCCTTCCGGTACCTGAGAAATGCCCAACTTGACAATCCGGTGTGGAGCCAGACCGGCAATGGAGTTATTTTCAAATATAATCTGCCCGCTTTTAGGGGGTATGACCCCGGACAAAGAATTAAGCAGGGTGGTCTTGCCGGCCCCGTTGGCTCCGATCAAGGTGACTATTTCACCTTCCTCCAGGTGGAGAGAAACATTTCTCAGGGCATGGACCTGGCCATAGAAGGTATTGATATTTTTTATTCTTAACAAAGCAATCAGCCCTCGCCCAAATAAGCGGATATCACCGCCGGGTTCTCCTGGATTTCACGGGGGGTCCCGCTGGCCAGCTTTTTCCCCAGATTCAGAACGATGATCGACTCGCAAATATCCATGACCAGTTCCATATCATGCTCGACCAAAACCACGGTTATTCCCAGTTTTTGGATCTTGCGGATCAGGACGGCCAGCTCGAGGGTCTCCCGGCTGTTCAGCCCGGCGGCGGGCTCATCCATCAATATGATTTGCGGTTCCACCGCCAGGGCCCGGGAAATCTCCAGAATCCTTCCTTTCCCGAACGGTAAATTGCAGGCGGCCAGATCGGCCTGTTCCGTCAGACCGGTAAATTCCAGCCACTCTCTTGCTTTTCTCTTGATAACCTTTTCTTCCCTCATTTGACCGGGGAGTTTGAAGGCACAGGAAAAAAAGCCGCTGCGACTCCGGGTGTGCAGCCCTACCATGGCATTTTCCAATACCGTCATTTGTCCGAAAAGTTCGACGTTTTGAAAGGTGCGGACCAGCCCGAGCCGGGCCAGTTTTTCCGGCGCCAGGAAGGATATATCGGTTTCGCCCAGATAGACCTGTCCCGAGGTTTGCGTATAAAGACCGCTGACGATATTAAAGAGGGTGGTCTTCCCTGCTCCGTTGGGGCCGATAACACCGGTGATGGACCCCGGAGACACCGAAAGCGACACATCTTCCAGGGCGGTGTGCCCGCCGAATATCTTGGTGATACCGGTCAGTCTAAGCATGGCCCCGCTTCCCGCCGATTCGGCTCCTGACCTTTCGGGATAGGATTTCCAGGCCGCTGATCAGGCCGCCGGGTAGATACATGGTGATCAGGATGAGCATCAGTCCGTAAAGAACGATGTCAAAATCCTGAAAGACGCGCAGCACTTCCGGCAGCAGGGTTAAAATGGCCGCACCCAGGAAGGATCCGTAGATACTGCCCAGCCCCCCGATAATGACCATGGTCACCAATTCCACGGAAAAATTAAAGCCGAAAGCCACCGGAGAAATAAAGGTCATAGTATGGGCGTAGAGGCTTCCGGCGATAGCCGACACCAGGGCGGATAGGGTAAATATCTGGACTTTCAGAAGACGGGCATTGACCCCCATGACGCGGGCCGCCACTTCCGAATCATGAATCGCCCGAAGGGCACGCCCGATTCTGGATTGAGACAGGTTAATGGATAACAACAAAACGCCCAGGGTAAAAATCCAGATCAGATAATAATTATTCCAGTCATTATCAAAAGAAAGGGAGGCAAGACGGAGGTTGGGAATACCGGACAATCCGGAGGGTCCCCCGGTCCATCCGACCGTTTCATTAAAAATAATATACATAATGATGCCGAAACCGAGAGTGGCCATGGCCAGGTAATGACCCTTTAACTTCAAAATGGGAAATCCGATGACAAAAGCCAGTCCGGCCGGACAACAGCCGGCCAGCACCATGGCCAGCCAGGGATCGCAATGGAATCGGGTGGTGAGAATACCGGAGATATAGGCCCCTAAACCGAAAAAAGCGGCGTTTCCCAGAGATATCTGGCCGGCATATCCCAGAAGCAGATTCAAGGCCACGGCCAGCATGGTGTTGATGCCGATAAAAACCAACACCGTTAGATAATAACTGCCTTTTAAAAAAAATGGGGTTCCTACCACGACAGCGGCAAAAAATAAAAAAACAAGGATTGAACGTTTTTCGGGAGTCATGTTTTTTACAGCATCCAAAAGCAGCCTCAGCCCCTAAACCCTGTCGGTCTCCTTCTTTTTAAATAACCCTTCCGGCCTGAAAAATAGTATGGAAAGCAAAATGATAAAAGCAATGGCGTCCTTATAGCTGGCCGAGAGGTAGCCGGCGCCCAATGATTCCAAAAGGCCCAGGAGAAGCCCTCCCAGGACGGTGCCCAGACCGCTGCTCATGCCGCCGATAATCACCGCGCAAAATCCTTTCAGCCCCAGCATAATGCCCACGTCATAAGAGGCCATCGTCAGTGGAGCAATGATGATGCCGGCCATGGATCCGATGGCGGAACTGATGATAAAGGAGATCAAAACCATGATTTTGACATCGATGCCGATAAGGCTGGCGACATAGGCGTTATAAGCACAGGCCCGCATGGCCTTGCCGGTAATCGTGTAATGAAAGAATAGCTTGTTGGCGATAATGATCAAAACACTGATACCGAATATCCAAAGATGCTGCGGCAAAATCGTAGCCCCGGCGATATACAGCGGATCATCGCCTGAGAAGGAAGGCAGGGCATGGGTATCTTTTCCCCAAACCAGCATGGCGGCGCCGCGGATGAAAATACTGGCGCCGATGGTAATGATAATCAGACTGATGGGTTTAGCATTTTTGAGCGGCCTGATCGCCAGTCGCTCCAGGGCCAGGCCGGCCGCGGTGGAAATTACGATCGCCAGGCCGATGGCCGGAATAAGGGGCCACTTTAAAAAAACCAATAGAAACACGGTCAGCATGCCGCCCAGCATCACAAATTCACCCTGGGCAAAATTGATGATTCCGTTGGCATTATGGATGATGGCGAAACCAAAACCGATCAGCGCATAGATGGCCCCATTGGAAAGGCCAGACAAGATATATTGTACTATTTGGAAAGAGTTATTCATGGAAGAGGTTTATCTAAAAAAGGAGCGCGGCGCAGTCCATTTGGATAGTGCTGCACCGCATTCAAGGGGTCTTTTTTTCATTCGACTTCTTATTTAATCAAGGTCCAGGCCTGTTTTTTAATTTGCACCAGAACAAAGGCCTCTTTGGTCAATCCGGCGTGGTCCTGCGGAGAATAGGTGAAGGTCCCGCCGATCCCGTTAAATTTTACCGTTTTTTCCAGTTGGTCGCGAATCGCCGCCGGAGAGTCACCGCCTTTTTCAATCGCTCCTTTGAGCAGCATCATCGCGTCCCAGGCATGACCGCCAAAATGATCCCCCTCGGCTTTGTATAGCTTTCGATAACTGTCCACATAGCTTAGCAGGGCTTTTTTTTGCGGGTCTTTGTCGGACAATTGATCGGCTACAATGACCCGACCCGAAGGAAGTATAATGCCCTCAGCGGCATCACCGGCGAGCTCGATGAATTTTTTGGAGGAAACCCCATGGCTCATGAATAAGGGAAGTTTTATGCCTAATTGTTTGACGTTCCTGGCCACAATGGCCGGTCCCGGGTTGGTGCCCCAGCAAATAATGGCCTGCGCATTGGACCCGCGGATTTTTGTCAATTGAGCGGTCATATCCTTGTCTGCCGGCCCGTAGGTCTCATCGGAAATGATTTGAAATCCGGATTCCTTGGCTTGTAAAACCAATTGCTCTCTCCCGGAGGCACCGAAACCGTCGGAGACCGTCAGGATGGCTATTTTATTGATTTTTTGTTTCTTTAGGTATTCAAAAATTCTTTCTACCGCCAGAGCGTCATTTTGAGCGGTTTTAAAAATCCATTTTTTAACCGGATCCGTTATCTTGATTCCCGCGGCACAGGAAATAAGGGGTATTTCCGCTTTTTCGGCTATGGGAATAACGGCCATGCTATCGCCGGTTGTGCTGGGGCCGATGATAGCCGTTACTTTATCGTCTTTAATTAATTTATTGATTCCCTGCACGGCCTTAGTAGCATCTCCTTGAGTATCGATGACGGCCAACTCCAGTTGACGTCCCTTAATTCCACCGGTCTTATTTATTTCGTTTACCAACATCTGGGCCGTGTTGCGTTCCGGTTCACCTAAAAAGGCAGCAGGGCCTGAAACGGAAAAAAGCGCCCCAATTTTAATCGGGGGAGAAGCAAGGACTGACCCAGCCATCAACAAGGCAGTTATTACAGTAAGAAAAATTTTCACATTCACTTTAAACATAAAGACCTCCATCTTTTATTACTTTGAGATCGTCAGAAAAAATCATCCCAGTTTCGTTATGGCCTTATAGCTAATTTTTCTTTTTATTTCAAGCAAAAAGCCGGTCCATAAAAATAGTATCAACGAAAGTTGAACCAAGGGGGGCAGATACCAGGGAGGGTTATTTTAAAATGTCGGCCTTGGTTTGTTATCGCAGTAACGGCCATTCTTATTTCAGGGGGTCAAGCCGGGATTTTAGCGATTTTACGGGGACAACAACAGGCGGCAGAAGATTCTTTCCAATCGTTTTGAAGAGAACAATTTTCAGATTCTAATTTTTCTTTTTAAATCCTTCAAAATAGGGAGATAACCCCTTCTCTTTCAATTCCCGAATCGCTTGTAACCCTTCTTCCCGGCTTTCAAATTTTCCGGCTGTAGCCCGGTACAAGGTTTGACCAGAAGGAGTTTTCCAGGGAATAATCTTGATTTCCTTGCCTTGTATGGCCGAGTGCCCCTTTAGAAAAGCGGCATATTCGGGTTTCATGAAAGTTCCCAGCCTGATCATGACCGAGGCGTCCGAGGAGGGGATGATCAGAGATTCCTCGGTAATTTCCGGCAGCCGGATTCTCAGGTTGGCCGGCACCAGGTCGGGATTGGTAATTTTGGGATTCAATTCCAATATCCGGTCCACTATTGAGGTATTGGATACCCGATAGGTTTTTTCGGCAAGGGCATAGATGGAATCCTTCGCTTTTATAGTCGCAATATTCTGGTCCGGTGGTTGAATACCGTTCCCGGACTCTGATTTATTGGACTCCGGGGGATTAGGTTTGTTTTTTGGGGCTGATTCCTTGGGCCGTCCCCCTTTCATTTGCTCCTTGAGCTGGGTTTCTTTTTTTACCTCCTTGGGCTGGGGGGGAGGGGAAGGTTTGACCTCGACCTTCTGAGCCGGAGGGGCCGGTTTCCTTTCCGGGGCTGGAGTCGGGATCGTCGGCTTGGGCTCTGCTGTCGGAGAAAGAGCGGATAATCGTTTCCCCGGATCCTCAGCCGGCTCAACAGGCTTAGGCTCGATTTTTGTTTCCGGGTCTTCCGTTTTCAGAAAATCGGGCTTTTTCTCCAAGAGAGGGGCAGGGCCCTCTGTTTCCGGCCGGGTTGGCGCCTGGATGGGAATTTTGGTGACCGTTTGTTCCTCCGGGCTTCCCCAATAAAACCGAACCGATAGGATGATCACCCCAATTCCTACCAGCACCAGCAGAGAAAAAACGATTTTCCTGAATAGAAAATAATAATACATGGCCGTTAACCGGGAAGTATAAAATGAGAAAGGAGGGAAGGTCAAGGGGAAAAATCGGTTTGGTCTTCCTTGAGAAACAGTCGATGATATTCATCTTCTTTAAGATGGGTTTTCAGGAGGTGGGAAATTAATTCCAGGATCGCCTCGATTTCGTCATCTTTCAGGCGGGGGATCAGGGTCTCTAGAAAATGGTCGTCGGAGAATTTCTGCAGATAAACCATCAGGGATTTTTCATCGGTTTCCCGGTCCAGGCCGAAGCCGACCAACCCTTGATATTGATTGACAAAATCATGGGTATGATTTCCTGGATTCATGGGAGGTTCCTTTCCTTGGGAGTCGTTTGCGCCCGGTTTTTCTCGATCTTAACAGTTTAAATCTGAGAATTTATCTTTTCAAATGGAGTGCTGGAGTATTGGAGTACTGATCTAAATAACTACTCATCACTCACCTACTCCAGTACTCCAACTTTTAGCTCTTATAATACGTTTGGGATGATAAAAACTTCAGCTTTCTTTGGATAGAGTCTTAACGCGTTTCTTTTCTGGAAAGCTGATATTGGGCCACCGCCCGATTGTGATCCTTCAGATTTTTGGAAAAAAAATGACTGCCGTCATTTTTGGAGACAAAATAAAGGTATTCGCTCTTGGCTGGTAATAGTACCGCCTGGAGGGATTCCTTTCCCGGATTGGCGATAGGCCCGGGGGGTAAACCGGGTTGGAGATAGGTGTTGTAGGCCGTTCGGGTTAAGAGGTTTTTTTTGGTCAGATCCCCGTCAAAATCCTTAATCCCGTAAATAACCGTTGGATCACTTTGCAGGGCCATTCCTATCTGAAGGCGATTCAGAAAGACCGCGGCGATTAATGGTTTTTCACTCTGAACCCCGCTTTCTTTTTCCACGATGGAGGCCAGGATAACGATCTTTTTTATTTCCTGGGGGCTTAAAAGTTCCCCCTCTTCTTGAAGTTTTGAAAAAACTTCTTTAAATCTCTGAACCATCTTTTTCTGAATAGTCTGAGCCGTCATTCCCCGGTGAAAAATATAAGTGTCCGGGAAAAGATAACCTTCCAGGGATTGTCCGTCAATTTCCAGGGTTTCCAAGAATTGAGGGTCCCGGGCCGAAGCTAAAAAAACCTTTTCTTCCACCAGGTTTTCTTCGGCCAGGCGTTTGGCAATTTGCTGAAGAGTAAACCCCTCGGGAATCGTGACCCGCTTTAACATGGTTTTGCCGGTGGTTAAATAAGACAGGAGAACCCGGGGGGGGATCCCGGGGTATAATTCAAAATCTCCCCATTGAATTTTTTTCCCCTGGCCTTTGATCCAGGTCAGGATCATAAACTTATAAGGATCCCGAATAATCCCTTCCCGGGTCAAATGATGGGCGATGGCCTGAAGGCTCATCCCCGGCTGGATGCGAATGGTCTGGACCAAAGGGTCTTTTACCGGCGGGGGGGATAAGAATCGGAGAAAACCATCCCCCAGCAAGATCCCCAAAATCAATAGAACCAAAAGAAAAAGGACCCCGTACCGCTTCAACTTCAAAGGGGCCTTCCGTTTTCCCGGGGCCGGCTGTCCAGATAACCCTGGAGGATGATGGCAGCCGATAAGCGGTCAATAACCTTGCGCCTCTTTTTTCGGCTCAGGTCTCCTTCCAGGAGGATCCGTTCCGCGGCCACGGTGGACAGGCGTTCGTCCCAGGGAATGATCTTGATAGGGAAGGTTTCCCGTAGTTTCTCAATGAAAGCTTCGGCCTTCCGGGCCGAATCCCCGGTACTCCCGTCCATGTTGATCGGCAGCCCGACCACGATTTCTCCTACCCCATATTGATCGACCAGGCCGACGATAACCGCCAGGTCTTTTTCCAGAGTGGTCCTTTGAATGGAAGTCAAGACCTGGGCGGTGAGAAACAGATCATCACTGATGGCCACCCCGATGGTCTTGCTGCCTAAATCCAATCCGATAATTTTCATCATATTAATTCAATACCAAAATATCGCATCAATCTCTATTTAAGACAGAACCTCATACTGCCTTTATAGGTGTAAGTATGATAGGAGTATAATATAACTTGGTTTTCAAGAATAGGCAACCAAGAATTGGAAAACATATTCTTGACAAATCTATTTTTTTGACCATAATTATAGTCACGATGATCAAACCGCAAAAATATACTCTTATATATGCCCCAATTACGAAAATACATCTTGAGGTCATTAACCGAAAATATTATTCCCTTATTCGTAAAAGCATCGAAAATTATTTGCAGTATGATCCGGATATAGAAACCAGAAATAGAAAGCCGTTGAAACGGCAAGTCACATTTGAGGCCGAATGGGAACTTCGGTTTGGACCCGATAACAGGTTCAGAGTTTTTTACGATATAGATATGGGATCTCATGAAATCCATATCCTCGCTATCGGAGAAAAGGTAAGGGATCGTTTGGTTATCGGCAGGAAGGAGATTAAATTATGAAGATTGCATCGGTAGCGGATGTGAAGGCCCATTTCAGCACATTCCTGAAAGAAAGCAAGCAGGGTCCTGTGGTAGTAACGAAAAATGGTCGTCCTGCTGCCGTACTGCTTTCTGTTGAGGATGAGGATGAAATTGATCGGTTGACCATGGCTTATTCGCCCAAGCTTCAAAAAATATTGACTTTGGCACGCCGGCAGATCAAGGAGCATGGTGGCATTTCGCATGACGAGTTCTGGAAAGGGTTGGACGAAAAATAGGCTATTCATTCCAACCCATTGTTTGAGTCAGGTCAGGTATTAGAAAATTGAAGAAAATTGCCGAACAAAGGACGTCAGTCGAATAGAGAGGCGCTACGACCGAAACCAGCTATACGATCAAACCCATTGGGGTCATACGCTCCGACTTGCGCAATCGCGAGGATGCACCCCGTCAGGGATTTAAAGGCGCACCCGACGCCTGGATCGAAATGAATCCAGAGGTCGTTGAGGGATTGGAAGGTATTGCTTT
>CAZSTT010000022.1:5092-8144 GCA_964609705.1 uncultured Thermodesulfobacteriota bacterium | reverse complement strand
AGAATTACAAGGGATATTTTCCGGGTTTTCCATGGCAGGGAACTGTCTGTTGACAAATATCAGGCATCCGTATATCTTTTCTCTTTAAGAATTCCGAACGACAAAGGATTATCTGATGCCCTTTTCCTCCGCTCCGGACCTTTCACCCGATGATCTATTGGCTTCCCGGGCCCTTTTTTCCAAAATTTTCCAGGGTTTGTTTTCTTTCCATTCGCTCAATTTTTATTTTCCCGAACGCCCCCAGTCAGCCCTGACCTGGAGGGAGGGGGGAAACCTGGAAGAATTTGCAGGCAGCGACTGGGCCTCTAAAAAAGAAATGGCCTATGATTCGGGGCGAAAAAGACTCTTTTGGCCTTTGGTCCGGCATGGTACCCCGATCGGCTTCCTGGTTCTTTTCGGTCTGCCTCAAGTCCCTGAGGCCGGCGAACAATTGTTGCTGGAACGATTATCCGGGATCGCCCTGGAAATGACGGCTTTAAAAAAACAGATTCAACTGGACCCGGTGACCGGCCTCTATCATGAAGGGGCTTTCCGAAAATCCCTGATCCGGGTCTTAAAAGATTTCGTTCAAAAAAAGGGAGGCCAAAAACCGGAAAAATTAAGTCTGGCTGAAGGGCAGCCTTCCCAATCCTTGATTCTCGGATTTCTTTCCCTTACGCCGAAACACCTTTCTCCCGGTCTTTTCTCTTCTTCCCTGGAAACCGAGTCGCGGGCCTGGGTCAAAGAAATCTCCCATAGTTTTCCCCCGGGAACGATCCTGGCCACTATTCATCATCACCCTTTGATCATCGGCTTTGTCGTCTCCTCCCCGGAAGAAGAAAGATTTTCCTCTTCTTCTATATTTCAAATAACTCCCGGTATAAAATCAAAGTTTAATTATCGGTTGGGATGGGCCGGCTTAAATCCCCGAGATCAGGAGACCTTTCAGGGGAATCCCTCCCCCTATTACCGGATGACCCTTTGGTGGGAACAGGCCTGGACCGCTCTTCATTTGGCCCAGGACCTGGGAGAAAACAGCATCCTCGACTATGATGAAATACTTTTTCAGGCCGGCCGAATCATAGACATTCTCCCCGGTCATCGGATTGTGATTAACCTGGGACAAAAAGCCGGAGTCAGTCCTTTTATGCGATTTTCAATTTTGGAAGACGGGGATCCGGAACAGGAAAAAGGATTGGCTGTTCCTCTCGAAATCCAGGAAGAGATCTGTATTGCCGAAGTTATTTATCTCCGGGAATCGGGATTGACCATTCAGAAAAATGACTGGGCGCGGTTGGCCGCTCCCGGCGGCAAACGAATGGGGTACCTCAATGAAGAAGGCACTTTTTCCAATATCCCTCTTCGCTCTTTTCAAATGTTCCAGCAAAAATTCAGGGAGGCCTTGAAAATCTCCGAAAAATTTTCTCTGCTGATCGGAAGGCTGGATGATTATGCCGAACGGTTAAAGCTCTGGGGGGAAAGAAGCCTGATAGAAATCCAAAAAGAAATGAACCTGGGACTGGAGGAGAAACTGCCCGAGGGCGGATTGATCGGTCCCTACGGCCGTGACGGATTTATCCTTTTTATACCGGAGATGGATAAGGAAACGGGTGAGGTTTGGGCCAGGAAATTGATGGAACAATTTAAACAGAGCCTTCATCTTTCCCTTTCCTTTGCCCTGGCCGATTATCCCTCTCCCCTTTTTCATAAGGTTGAAATTCTTGAAAACACCATAAAGGCCCTGGATCATCTGGCCTTCCTCCCCCCGGGTTCTTTTATCGCCTTTGATTCCGTCAGCCTCAATATCAGCGGGGACAAACTTTACAACCATGGCGATCTCCCGGAAGCCGTCCGGGAATATGAAAAAGCCTTAATCCTGGATCCGGACAATATCAATGCCTGGAACAGCCTGGGGGTTTGTTACGCCAATCAGGGACAACTGGAAAAGGCCGTTGATTCCTTTCATCGGGTTTTGGTCCTTTCTCCGGATGATTTTATGGCCTCCTTCAATCTGGGATTTGCCCTGACCCGACTGGGGCGGAATGAAGAAGCGATCCGGACCTGGGAATCCTTGGCCCAAGAAAACAGAACCCATTTTGATCTGGCCTATCAATTGGGAAGGCTTTACCGGGAAGAAGGAAACCTCCTTCAGGCTTATCAATGGTTTAAGCGGGCTGAAGAATCTCCCGACAGAAAAGGATTTATTTACCGGGTGTTGGGGGAGAGTGAGGAGTCCTTGGGTAAGGGAAAAGAGGCCATCGCTTATTATAAAAAAGCCTTAAAAAATAATCCCCAGAATGCCTTTTGCCTGTCACGGCTGGGGGCGCTTTACCTGCAACAGGGGGAAAGCATCAAAGTGGCTTTGTCCCTTTGCCAGCAGGCCACTCGAATCGAACCGGCCAAAGGGGCCTTTTGGATGAATCTGGGGAAGGCCTTCCTGATGAACGATTTCCCCCAAAAGGCGGTAGAGGTCTTACAGCAAGCCCTGGCGCGCGGGGGACCCTCGAAGGAGGTTTACCGGCTTTTAGGCCTTTCTTTCCAAAAACTGAATAAGCCTAAGCAGGCCCAGGACTGTTTTATAGAGGCCCTCAAGCGGGATCCGGACAGCGAGGAAATTCAAAACTATCTTAAGGAAAAGGCAGAATCCGAATTGGAGGCCTCATGATCGAAATAGACATCCCGGGATTCGGACCGGTTCAGTTGTCTCACCTGGTTTCCGATTTTACCGGGACTCTTTCGGTGGATGGCGTCTTGTTGCCCGGGGTCATGGAAGCCTTAAATCAATTATCGGGAAAAATGACCATTCATATCCTGACGGCCGACACCTTTGGCCGGGCCAGGGAAGCCCTGACCGGGGTCTCCGGCCAAATCCACATTCTGACCGGCCCGGATCATGATCTACAAAAAGAGGACTATATAAAAAAAATCGGCCCGGAACAGGTAGTCGCCCTGGGAAACGGCAACAACGACCGCCGGATGCTGAAAACAGCCAAAATCGGAATTGCCGTTACCGAAGAGGAAGGATGTGCCGTTGAGGCCATCATGGCCGCCGACATTCAGGTCCGGAGTGCCC
>CAZSTT010000022.1:0-4992 GCA_964609705.1 uncultured Thermodesulfobacteriota bacterium | reverse complement strand
CCCACCGCCGATTTGGGAAGGGTCTCCCTGAATTCAACTATTTTAGGAATTTTATAAGCCGCCAGTTTCTCACGACAGAAGGAAATCACCTCTTCCTCGGTGGCGGTTTGCCCCGGTTTCAGAATCACATAGGCCTTGACGGTCTCCCCCCGGTACTTATCGGCGATGCCCACCGATACCGCATCCTGAATCTTCGGATGTTGAAAAAGGACTTCATCGATTTCCCGGGGATAGATATTGAAACCACCGGCGATGATCATATCCTTTTTGCGATCGACAATGAACAGATATCCGTCTTCATCTCTTACGGCGACGTCGCCGGTGTAAAGCCAACCGCCTTTCAACTGACCGGCGGTCTCTGACGGATTTTCCCAATAGCCCTTCATGATCAGAGGACTCCGAATGATCATCTCTCCCGGCTGCCCCTGGGGCACTTCTTCTTTGCCCTCTTCCAGATCCACCAGCCGTATCTCCGTATCCGGGAATGGGATGCCGATACTGCCGGTCTTTTTCAACCCTAAAATCGGGTTGGAGGTGCCCATGGAGGTGGTTTCGCTCATCCCCCAGCCTTCGCCGAAATAAATGCCCATATCCTTTATCTGTTCGATGAGTTCAACCGGCATGGGGGCTGCCCCGGAATTCAGAAATCCCAATTTTCGGTCCAGATGCATTTCCGCGGCCCGGGGATGGTTGATCAAGGCGGTAATCAGGGTCGGAACGGTCGGGAAAAAAGTTATTTTTTCAAACCGGGCGATAATATCAAAAAGCTCATCGATCTGGAAACGGGGCACCAGGACCTGGGTAGCACAGTTCAAGAGGGCATTGTTCATAACGACGATGTTACCGTAGACATGGAAAAAAGGAAGCACGGCCAGGAATACTCTCCGCTCCGGGGGGGTGAGATTCATGATAGCCGCGCCCCACAGGTTACATTGCAAGGTGGCTGCCACCACATTGGCATGGGTCAGGATGGCCCCCTTGGGAACGCCGGTTGTGCCGCCGGTAAACTGGATCAGGGCCGGGTCTTCCGGATTGACCTGGATCCTTACCCGCCGGGTATTGGAACAGTTTTCTATCAAGGCCGGGAAATAATGCCATCCCTCCTCCAGATCCAGGCCGTCCGGGGTTCTTGGCCCCATGCCCTCCAGGTAGTCGGTGACCTTAGTCACAATCACCCTGGAAATCGGAACATTCTGACAGAGGGCCTTGACGGACGGGAGGGCCATATCAAAGGTAACCAGGGTGGAAATTCCGGTATTACCGGTCAAGGCCGTCAATTCCTCCGTGGTGTACATGGGATTGAGGTTAACCACGATCGCCCCCAGGGACAAAGCGGCATAATAGGCAATGGGATATTGAGGGCAGTTGGGCAAATGGATTCCCACCCGATCTCCCTTGGAAATCCCCAGGGCCCCCAGGGCGTTGGCCATTCTCAAGACCTGGTTCCTCAGCTCATAGAAAGTCATTTGAGTCCCGAAAAAATCTAAGGCCGGTTTATCCGGAAAGGAATTAGCCGGCAATTGCAGTAACTCATGAACCGGAATTCGCGGATAACGGATAGTCGTTGGTACATTGTAATCATAATGTTTGTGCCAGGGATATTGTTCCATGGTTCCTCCAAAAAGTTATTTTTTTTATTATCCCGGTTAGGTTTTTTGAGACTTTCTCCTCTTGAGGGGATTGTTTCCCGGGACTCCCCTAAGAAAAGACTTGATCATTTAATGTCAATTGCTGTTTTACCAAAGTGATATCTTCTTCTTCCAGGGCAAAAGGGAAACTTCGAATGTCCCGCGGGGGGCCGTCTCCAAAAGGGCGGTTACAAGCCGCTTCCATCCCGCCTCCCGGGCATCCGCTGGTCATAAAAGGTTTCCCGGTCTCGATCCATTGTTCCACCTCGGACCGCTTCAAGCCATAAGAAAGGATCCGGCCCTGATCATCGAAGGACATGTTTTCGGCACGGCTGTAATCACCATCAATCAGGTAGCGGGCCAGCTGAATCCGGCGATATTGGTTTACCGGACAGGGTTTCTCCTGGGCCAGCCTCGATCCTTTTTCCGGAAAAAAGGAAAATAAATGGGTCCGGGCTCCCAGATCCCTCACCCTCTGGATCCGACGAACCATGGCCTCCTCCCGCTCTCCTAATCCCACAATCAGGTGACAGCCGGCCTTATCTTTTCCAAAAGTTTGAGCGGCGGCCCCCAGCATGGACCAATAGTGATCAAACCGATGGGGTCCTCCCACTCCCTGGCCCCTATGCCGGTCAAATAAATCATCCGTCGCCAGGTCCAGAGCCACGGCGGCCATCTGGGCCCCTTTCTTTTTCAATTCCTGAAGATCGGAGGGTGACATGCTGGTCGGATTCATCAGGATCGAAACAGGCAGATCCACCTCCCGTCGGAATCGTTCCGTGAGATCAAGCGCATCCCGTAAAGCCCGGGGATGGGTGATCATGGAAATACAGATCCGAAAAAGACGCCTTTTATGCTCTTTAGTTTTTCGGAGAATCGTCTCCACGTCATAAGCGGGCCAGGCCACCCGGATAAAGCTTTTATGGCCGAAATCGCCTCCCCGGGATTTTTGCAAACCGCAATAAGCACAATTGGCCCGGCACCCTTCCGGATAAGTTAACAGCAGATTGAGGCAATACAGACGGGCGTTTCGATAAAACAACCCTTCTTTCAGACCAAGGGTCATGGCCGCCGCCAGGCTCATTTGCAGATAATCCGGACTGCTTGGGGGGCTTGATTGAAACAAGGCTCTCTGAGGGTGCATAGGAAAAAATTAATAATTTGACTTTTTTTAATTAAATACAATATATAAACTCATGAGGTCAATGGAAAAATGATCTTCGATTACCCAAATCCAAAGTTATTTAGTTCGAAAATAGGATTCGAGGCTACTCTTTGATCCGTCCTATTTTCATGATTGGTGGTGCCACGCCCCAAAAGGCGGGGCATGGCGGTTTAAAATGACGGAAATCAGAAATGAGAAAAATACTTCAACTCTTCTTCCGGTGTTTCCTACTGCTGAATTCTGACTCCTGGCTTCTGTCTTCCAAAGAATAGTTATGATCTTTCAGAAAATCCCTATCCAATCCATCCTGGCCCTGGCTGCGGATATTTATCTCTTGAGATTCTCCTGCAGTCCCATAGCCGCTGAGGCCCGACCGGGGCAATTCGTCATGGTCCGGCCGGTTAAATTCTCGGAGCCTCTGTTACCCCGTCCTTTTTCTATCCATCGCCTCCAGGGAGATCGGGTGGAAGTCCTTTTTAAAGCCATCGGCCAGGGGACCCGGCAGCTGGCCGACCTGAAGAAAGGGGACCTCCTGGAAGTCCGCGGGCCGCTGGGACGGGGATTTGATCTTTCCACCGAGCAAAACCCCATTTTGGTGGCCGGCGGAATGGGAGTGGCCCCCCTGTTATTTCTGGCCGAAACCTGGAAACGGTCCCCGAAGAAAAATCAGAAAGGGCCTCTCCGTCTTTTTATCGGTGCCCGGAACAGGGGCGAACTCCTTTGCCTGAAAGAATTTGAACGGGTCGGGGCGGAGATCTTCGCCGCCACCGAAGACGGGTCTTACGGCCGGAAGGGGTTGGTGACCCGGTGGTTGACTTCGACCCTTAAAATTCCTTCCCCTGATCAAACCCTGTATGTTTGCGGGCCGAACCCGATGTTGAAAGCGGTCCGGAACTGGGCTGTTCCCAAAGGGATTTCCTGCCAGTTATCTCTGGAGACCCGCATGGCCTGCGGTCTGGGGGCCTGTCTGGGCTGTGTGGTGGCCCGAAAAAAGGAAACGGGGATTGCCTACGTTAATGTCTGTCAGGAAGGGCCGGTTTTTAATGCCCGGGAGGTTCTCTGGGATGAATAATCTAAAAAATACCAAGGGGTCCTCAGGGAAAAATAATTTTACAAATCCCGATCTATCCCAGATCCTGGCCGGTATTCCGCTGCAAAACCCGGTGATGACCGCCTCCGGAACTTTCGGCTATGGGAAGGAATATGCCGACTTTTTTGATCTGAATAAATTGGGGGCCCTGATCACCAAGGGGATTTCCCTGAAGCCCATGATCGGCAATCCTCCCCCCAGAATTTGTGAAACCCCTTCGGGGATGCTCAATGCCATCGGTCTTCAAAATGTGGGGGTCCGGGGATTTATTCAAGAAAAACTTCCTTTTCTCTCCCAACTAAGGATCCCGGTCATCGTTAATATCCTGGGCCATTCCCTCGCAGAATATCAGGAAGTGACCAGATATTTGAATGACCAGCCGGGGATCGCCGCCCTGGAGGTCAATATCTCCTGTCCCAATGTTTCACGGGGGGGGATGGCCTTTGGGGCCCAACCGCGAACAGCGGCCAAGGTCATCTCCAAGGTCCGCCAGGCGACCCGTCTGCCTCTGATCGCCAAGTTGGCACCCCTGGTAACGGATATTACCCAGATAGCCAAGGCCGTTGAAGGGGCCGGGGCGGACCTGGTTTCTTTAATCAATACGATCCCGGCCATGGCCGTGGATATCGAGACTCGGCGTTCCAAACTGGGCCGCCTGAACGGCGGTCTTTCCGGTCCGGCTATCAGACCTGTAGCCTTACGCCTGGTCTATCAGGTGGCCCAGGCCGTTTCCATCCCGGTAATCGGCTTGGGAGGCATTCGGACAGCCGAAGATGCTCTGGAATTTCTCATGGTCGGAGCCAGGGCCGTCCAAATCGGGACCGCCAATTTTGTTCAGCCCACATCGGCCCTGGAGATTATTGAGGGAATAATGAAATACCTCATCACCAAAAAAATCGCCAGGGTCACAGATTTCATTGGATCGTTTTTAGAATAACAAAAGGGAGCACCACGAAGCATGAAAAGGTTTCAAGGGGTCGAGGGGCCAAGGTTTCAAGTGAAAGTCGTGGAATTTAAAACCCTTGAACCCTCGAAACCTTGAATCCTTGAACCTTATTTTCGAACTAAGATGAACGGATCATTAATTCTTAAAAATCATAACGGCCTTT
>CAZSTT010000021.1:9438-30280 GCA_964609705.1 uncultured Thermodesulfobacteriota bacterium | reverse complement strand
GCAAAGGTAATCTCAAATCCTATTTTCGAACTAACCCCACAGGAGGTAATAAAAATGGCCCCTCAAAACACATACCGCTTTGATACCCAGGTCATCCATTCCGGGCAAACTCCGGAATCCTGGGAAGGGGCCACCCTGCCCCCGATCTTCCAAACGGCCTCCCACCTTCATCCAACCGCAGAGAATTTAAGCCAGACCTTTGCCGGACAAACAACCGATCATATTTACATGCGCTTGTCCAATCCTACCAACCGGGTTCTGGAAAACAAATTAGCCCAACTGGAAGGGGGCCAGGGGGCCATAGCCATGTCCTCGGGCATGGCCGCAGTAGCCAATACCTGCATGGCCTTGCTTCGGGCCGGAGATGAGTTTGTCACCGGTAATTCCTTATTCATGTCCACCTATATGCTATTTAGCAAGGTGTTTTCCAAATACAATTTAACCGCCCGGATGGTGGAGCCAACCGATGTCAAAGCCATGGCCGAGGCTGTCAATGAAAAGACCAGGTTTATCTTTGTGGAAACCATCGGCAATCCCAGGCTGGATATCCCGAACATCAAGGCCATTGCTCAAACAGCCCATCAGGAAGGGATCCCTTTGATCGTGGACAACACCCTGGCCACCCCCTACCTGTGCCGCCCCTTTGACCTTGGTGCCGATGTGGTCCTCCACTCCACCACCAAATATCTGAGCGGCCATGGGGCGGCCGTCGGGGGTGTCGTCATCGACAATGGGAAATTCGACTGGTCGGAAAAACGGTTCTCCGATTTCAGACCTTTTGTCGATCGTAAAGGCCCCCTTGCCCTTCTGGATAGGATCTGGCGGGAACATCACATTAACTTCGGAACCACCCAGTCCCCTTTTCAGGCCTATCTGACCATGCTCGGACTGGATACCCTGGCCCTGCGCCTGGAACGCATTATGAAAAATGCCTCCCTGCTGGCCGATTACTTAAGAGGAAGTTCCGAGGTCGCCTGGGTCAACTATCCCGGGTTCAAAAAACACCCCTCTCACCCAATCGCAGCCAAACAGTTTCAAGGCAAAGGGTTCGGGGGCATGATCACCTTCGGGCTTAAGGATCAGGCCGCCTGCTTTCAATTTATTTCCAGACTGCGATTGATTTATCATTTGGCCAACCTGGGAGACTGCAAGACCCTGGTGATTCATCCCGCCTCCTCCCAGTACGTCTCCTTTGATGAGGAGACCAGGCATGATCTGGGGATTGGGTCGGACATGATCAGGCTCTCGGTCGGGATCGAGGATGTGGAAGATCTCTATGAAGACCTGGAACAGGCCTTAACAACGGGCCATGGGCGATAGGCAATGGGCCAACTGCTTGTGGTTCAAGGTTTAAGGTCCAAGATTTAAGGAAAACGACAAACCAGACCTTAGACCTTACATGATGAGTGCCATGACATCGTAGACAGTTTTTAATGCCAAGACATCGTGGACAAATTTACTGAAAAAGTTAATTTATTGAGGCAAACAATATCATTTAATCTTTCAATTATGTGTTTAGTAGTAAACAATGGCCTTTGTTTATGAATGTTTTACTTAATGAACAACCCCGATTTATTTAGATATTCACATTCACGATAGAGTTGCCATTCGATTGTGTGAGAACGATGTCTACGATGTCTTGGCACATAATTTTGTCCACGATGTCCTGGCACTTAACACTTACACCATAGACCATAGACCTTATATCCCTTATATTAGTGTATTGAAAATCGTGAACATCAAACCTTCTTTGGATATTTAAGGAACCTTTAGTTGAGTGAATACATAGAAAATGACCCTCAGGGCATCTCCATAGGATTGGTGGAGAAAAAATCCTTCGTCTTTGCCGAACCTCCTCAGGAGATGTCTCTGGATTGCGGGTCCCGGCTGGGGCCCATCACCCTGGCCTACGAGACCTATGGCCGGTTTAAGGGAAATAACGTTATCCTGGTCCTCCATGCCCTTTCCGGGGACTCTCATGCCGCCGGTTATTACTCCCCGGAGGATCCCAAGCCCGGGTGGTGGGACAGCATGATCGGTCCGGGCAAGGGAATCGATACGGACAAATATTTCGTCATCTGCTCCAATATCCTGGGAAGTTGTCTGGGTTCCACCGGGCCTTCCTCCATCCATCCCCCGACCGACCAGGCCTATGGGCTGGACTTTCCGGTAGTGACCATAGGCGATATGGTGACGGCCCAGAAAAAACTTCTGGATTACCTCGGGGTGAAAAAACTCCTCTCGGTTGTCGGGGGGTCTATCGGGGGGATGCAGGTTCTGGAATGGGCGGTCCGCTTTCCGGAAATGGTCTCCTCGGCCATCCCCCTGGCCACAACCACCCGGCATTCGGCCCTGGCTATCGCTTTCAATGAAGTGGCCAGGCAATCGATCATGGCTGATCCCCATTGGAACGGAGGGGCTTATTACAACGGGGCCAAACCCGCGCTGGGCCTGGCCGTGGCCCGGATGATCGGACACATCACCTATCTGTCCGACGAATCCATGCGCCTGAAATTCGGCCGCCGGCTTCAGGATAAAAACGACTTTTCCTATAATTTCGACGCCGATTTTCAGGTGGAGAGCTACCTTCGGTACCAGGGGACCAAATTCGTCGAACGGTTCGACGCCAACTCTTTCCTCTATATTACCAAGGCCGCTGACTATTTCGATTTGGGCCTTCAACATGGAGACGGATCCACGGTTCGGGCCTTTTCCAAAACCCGGGCCAGATTCCTGGTGGTCTCCTTTACCTCCGATTGGCTTTATCCGACTTATCAATCCAGGTCTATTGTTCGGGCCTTGAAAAAAAACGGGCTGGACGTCAGCTTTTGTGAGATTGAAGCCGATTGGGGGCATGACGCCTTTCTTCTGCCCAGCGAACGATTGACCGCCTTGATAGGAGGGTTTTTAGACCGTGTCTGCCGTGAATTTTGAAATGAATCCACCTGCTGGTGCTTTTTTAGAAAAGCAAACAGGTTTTTTTGGGATTCGATATGACCTCCAGCTGATTGCCTCCTGGATTGAGCCGGGTTCCAAGGTTCTTGATCTGGGATGCGGGGACGGAAACCTGCTGGCCTTTCTAAAAAAGCACAAGCAGGTGGAAGGAACCGGGATAGAAAAAGAAGAAGAAAAAGTGGCCGGATGCATTGCCAGGGGTCTATCGGTCCTCCAGGGAGATATCAATGCCGAGGTCCTCGATTTTCCGGACCAGGCCTTTGATTATGTAATCCTGAGTCAAACCCTTCAGCAGGTTTTTGAACCGGATCAATTGATCCAATCCATACTGCGAATAGGACATAATGGAATCGTCAGCTTCCCCAATTTCAGCCACTGGCAGGTTCGGCTGCAATTACTGACCCGGGGTTATGCCCCGGTGACCCCGCAACTCCCCTATCAATGGTATGACACCCCGAATATCCGAGTCATTACCATCAAGGATTTTATCCGTTTTTCAAAACAGGTGGGATTTCAGATTACCAAATCGGCGGCCATCAATACCAGGGATCGGGATAAAAGGGGCAGGTTCATTACCTTTCTCCCCAATTTTCGGGCGACCTATGGAATTTTTCAAATCAGGCATTGAGACCTTCAGGCCCGGAGATTACAGCAACATCCCGGTTGCTTTATAGCAACATCCCGGTTGCTTACAGCAACAATCCTCCGTCTACCAGAATCTCGGCTCCCGTCGTGTAACTCGCAGCCTCAGAGGCCAAGTAAATGGCCGCCCCGGCGATGTCGTCGGGAACACCGAAACGTCCGAGGCGGGTAAGTTTTTCGGCTTCCTGGATATGTTTCTGGGCCTCTTCGGGAGGCAAATGAACCCAGTGAGAATCCATCATTTTCGATCTTATCGGCCCGGGGGCGATGGAATTTACCAGGATGTTGTAGGGCGCCAGATCTTTGGCAAAGGCCTTGGTAATCATAAGGACACCGGCTTTGGAGATGCTGTAGACGCTCACGCCCGGTTCCGCCCGGTAGCCGTCGACGGAAGCGATATTGATGATTCTTCCCCCGCCCTGGTCTTTCATGACCTTGGCCACCGCCTGGCTGGTGAAATAGGTTCCTTTAAGATTCAGATTCATAACGGTTTCCCAGAGGCGTTCATCGGTCTCCAGAACCGTCTTCATGGCCGGACTGGCGCCGGCGTTATTGACCAGGATATCTATCCGGCCGTATTTCCCCACCACGGCCTCGACCATTTTATTAATTTCTTCCATTTTACCCAGGTGAGATTGAAGGGGAAAACATTCGCCGCCGGCGGCCCTGATTCCCTCCGCCGTGGCTTCCAGATCGTTCATTTTTCGGCTGGTAATGGCCACCTTGGCCCCGAACTTGGCAAACCCTTCGGCGATGCCTTTACCGATACCGCGCCCCCCTCCGGTTACGATAGCTATTTTCCCCTGAAGCGAAAAACGAGAAATGTCAATCATCCTGTACCTCCGATGTTATTTATTTTTTTTGTTTGGGTTCGCAGGTTCTCTTCCGGAAGTGATAATCTCGGATGGAATCTATCAGCAACCGGCGGTCAGCCTAAAGCAAAACCCTTTTTTCAAAATATTTTCGCCGACCGCTAAAGGCTAATAACCGTCCCCATCCGGAAATCCTGAGGTTCCTGTTGGAAACCCATTAGGATCTCAGGAGATCTTTTAAACCTGGGTGTTTTTCATCGATTCCCAGGACAGGAGCCTGCAGCCCCAGGCTCAAGCCTAGAAGTTGAGGGTAGAGAAGGGAGGGAAGGACGCTTTGAACGGACCCTTGTTCCATCAGGCCTGTTCCGATCCGGTCGAACTGCATCTGGCAATGAGTACAGCCGACACTAATCAGATTAGCCCCGGCTTTTCCGGCGGAGATCATCTTTTTCTCCCCCAGTTCCCTGGCCAGCCCATCGTTTTTCCCGTTCAGAGGGTCCCCGCAGCATTGGAGTCGTAAGGGCCAGTTAACGCTCTTCGATCCGGTAACCTCAATGAGTTTCTCAAACTTGGTCGGATTGACCGGATCATCAAACCGGACCACATCATGGGGGCGCAGAATATGACAGCCATAATGGGTAGCCACTTTAAAAGAGGAAAGGGGTCGGATGATTTTTTTCTGGATATTTTCCAGGGCAATATCTTCATAAAGGACATTCAGCAGGTGCTTTATTTCCACCTGGTCCGGATACCGAAGTCCTTCTTCCTGTAATAATCCGTTGAGCTCCTCCCGAAGATCTTCATGTTGCTTCACCAGGAGGTCCGCATATCGCAAGGTCCCGTAACAACACTTGCAAAGGCAAACCAAAGGCAATCCTCTTCTTCCGGCCAGGGCGATGTTACGGGCCGAGGAAAAAATAAAAGATTTGAAGTCCAGAAAGCGGACGGGATATCCGCAACAATTAAATTCAATATCCTCCACTTCGATATTGAAACTTTTCAGGATCAAACGCCCGGCAGCTTCATATTGGGGGACATAGTAAAGAACCTTGCAGCCGGGGAATAAAAGCATTCTCATGATCTTCCTCCTGACCCGGCCGACCCGACACTTGGATCCGGTGCCTGTCGAAAGGCCATACTTTTCAGTTCAAAAAGGATATCCGTCACCCGGACCCCCTGCGGACAATTCTCCTGGCAATTATAACAGCCCAGGCAGTCCCAGACCATTCCCGCCCCAAGGACATTATCCTGGATACCGAATTTCAAACTGTACATGATCTGATGGGGGAGTAATCCCAGTTCTTGATTTGGAAATTGAAAATTAGTCACCACCGGACAGGCGTTGGAGCAGGTCTTACAGGTAAAGCAATTATTAAAAGTACTCCCCTGGCTGGATAGTCCCACTCCTTGTTTGAATTTTTTTCCGGATGCCGTTAAGGGGACGATGACTTTCTTTCGATCCGAATCAAATCTTGAAATGACCGTATTTCGTAACTGAATAAACGGATCCGGACTTTGCAGATGAGTCAAGGTCTTATCCAGATTAAACCACTGATCCTGAAGATTGATTCCTACCGGACAAACGACGGTGCAGCGGTAACACCGGGTGCAGATCGAATCCCCTTCCCGGAGGTCCTGAAGGCCGGGAAAGGGCTGTCCGTTCTTATGGGTCAGTGCGGTTATGGC
The DNA here is from genome assembly GCA_964609705.1 of uncultured Thermodesulfobacteriota bacterium. Taxonomy (GTDB): domain Bacteria; phylum Desulfobacterota; class RBG-13-43-22; order RBG-13-43-22; family RBG-13-43-22; genus RBG-13-43-22. Next base: position 24,185 of record CAZSTT010000021.1, on the reverse strand, counting down.
GGCTAACTTTTCCGACGGCAGGATGGTGATATTGGAAATTTCCCGGTAAATGGGCCCCACGGAACAGTGCAGGCTGCAGGTGGCACAATGGGTGCAAGCATCCAGTTCGATGGCCCGAACCGTGGCCTTATTGGCGGGAGTGGCCTTCGTCCAATCCATCACCCCATTGATCAAAAGTAACAGGGGGCTGGTCAGGACATGAAAAAATTTGGTGAACGGCAGTAAAGCCAGCCCCAAAAAACAGACTAAAAAATGAAAATACAAAAGCCCTTCCCGAAAGGCTTTTTGACTTAAGGTCAGGGCCGATGGGGTGATCGCTTTAGCCAACCCGTAAGAAACAAAAGCCGCCGTGGGCCTGGAGTGACAGGAGGCGCAATTGTTGAGGTGGACCTCTTGGCCTTTGACTAAGGAAGCGGCGTCCAGGGAAGGGGCCTTGGGAAATACCACCGCATATTCTTTAGCCCAATAGGACTTTAAAGCCTTGGCCTCTTCTTCGTCGGAGATGGAAGAAAATCCGGAAACCATTTCTTCATATCTCTCATAGGAAACGATCTTGGTGGCCTCCAGGAAAAACCCTGAGAGGGCAATCAAGGCCAGCACAACCAAAGCATAGATATCGACCCAGCGGGTGGTCAGCCGCATGACCCGGTTGAAGATCCGGCGATAGGCGGCAATCACGACGCCTATCAGCATCAGGGCCCCGAAGAGGTTCCGAAGAAAAAGGAAAGGATTAAGAGGATTAAGGGCCGACAACTCCGGGCTGTAGTAATTGGGGAACAGTTTCTGACTCACGAAACGATCCAGGGCATGCATCAGGAGGAGAAAAATAAATCCATAGGCAATACAAAAGTGCATGAACCAGCGTACAAGACCTTCCCGCCCGATCTGCTTTTGAATAAACACATCCAGGAACCAGATTTTAAGCAGACGGAATATCTTGGAACTGAAGAGGGTGGTGAAAGTACCCTTCAGGGCCTCAGAAAAACGTTGTCCCGTAGATAGGTCATCACCCGGATCACCGGTCCCTCGTCGAAACCATAGCAGGATTTTATAACCCGTCCCGATTCCTAACAGAATCAGAGTGACATACAAACTGATTTGAAAAAACATAGTTCTTTCCCCGTTATTAAACCATCCTAAAAAATGTATATATTGTACGAAACTACTTTTCCAAATACCAAAAGGCCATTAAGATTGATTTAAATTGAGAAATATATCACAAGAAATTTTTACAATCAATAAAAAATACAAATGTTAATATTTTTCAACGATTGGCTTGAAAATATTTTTCAAAATGATAATAATCAAAAGATGAAGTCATCCCCCGCCTTTTTAAAAATCATCTTAGACAGTATTACCGAAGGAGTCTTTACCATCAATAAAGACCGGGTGATCACCTCCTTCAATCAAGCGGCGGAAAGCATAACCGGATTCTCCAGGGAAGAGGCGATCGGGAAGAAATGCTTTGAAGTCTTCCAGGCCGATATCTGCCAGGATTCCTGTGCCCTGGCCCGTACCATAAAAACCGGGAAAAACGTCGTCGACTTGCCGGTCAATATTCTGGATTCCGGGGGGCGGGTGATCCCCATCAGCGTGACAACCGCCTTACTGAAAGACAATCAGGGCCGGATGATGGGCGGGGTTGAGACCTTTCGGGATTTAAGCGCAATCGAAGCCCTGCGTAAAGAAATAACCCAAAAGTACACTTTGAGCGATATTATCAGTAAAAGTGAGGCCCTGCAAAAAATATTCAATAATCTTCCGGATATCGCTCAAAGTGACAGCGCGGTTCTTATCCAGGGCCCCAGTGGTTCCGGCAAAGAACTTCTGGCTAAAGCCATCCACCAACTGAGCCCCCGGAAAGAAAAACCCTTTGTGGCCATCAACTGCAGTGCCCTGCCGGAGACCCTGATAGAATCCGAACTCTTCGGCTATGTTCGCGGGGCTTTTACCGATGCCAAAAAGGACAAATCGGGAAAATTTGCCCAAGCCGATTCCGGAACTTTGTTTTTGGATGAGATAGGGGACCTTCCACCGGGGATACAAGCCAAACTTTTGAGAGTGCTTCAGGAAAAAACCTATGAACCCCTGGGCTCCAATATCAGTAAGACGCTAAAAGCCCGGGTGATCTCGGCCACCAATAAAAATCTCAAAGGTCTGATCTTAGATAATTCATTCAGAGAGGACCTGTATTATCGGCTCAAGGTGGTCCAGATCGATCTGCCCACTTTAAAAGAACGCCGTGAAGACATCCCCCTTTTAATTGACCATTTTATCGCCAAATTTAATCTTCGAACCGGCAAAAAAATTATCCAGGTTTCCCCGAAAGCCCTCCAACTGTTAATGCATTACGATTATCCCGGGAATATCCGGGAATTGGAGAATATTATCGAACACGCCTTTGTACTCTGTCATGGTCCGACTATCCATCTTACCCACCTACCGCCTGAACTCCATAAGGAGACCAGGGAATCCGGTGATAGCGACCAACCGGTGGAAACAAAATTAAAGAACCGGGAACAGGAGCTCATCCGGCAAACCCTGGAAAAATATCACAACAACCGCACCCTGACCGCCAAAGCCCTGGGGGTTCACCCCACCACTCTCTGGCGAAAACTTAAACGGCTTTCCTAAAATCCCCTTTTAATTGCAAGATGCAATTCCTGCAATACTATAACTGCATTTTGCAATAGCTGCCCTTAACCTTCCGATTTCCACCTTCACCACAACCACTTTATTTTATTCCAATAAAGCCGCAGATATTCTTTTGGCACCTTTTTTGAGTATCTATGCTGTGAGGACTGAATATGATGAAAGTGGCTATCCCGGTTTTTTTAAATCGAATCTCTCCACGACTGGACTGCGCCAGAAAGTTATTAATCCTGAAAATTGAAAAAGACCGACTGGTGGACAAAAAAGAGTTGGATATCAGTTACTGGTCTCCGAATGAAAAGATAATTCAGTTGAATCAGATAGGGGTGGACCAACTGATCTGCGGCGGAATTCGCCTTGAAGACCGCAACGGGTTGCAACGTTTTGGGATTCAGGTGTCCTCACCCCTTTTCGGAGAAGTGGACACCATCATTAAATTGCTATTAAATGGAAAATTGAATAAGCCCTGTTGCCGAGCACAAAACAGGAGAAAGGCGGGACTTATTTGTCCCCGCAAGGCATCTGGAAAATTATGAAAATTGCCATCAGTTCCAAAGGAAATACGCTGGACTCCGAAATCGATTCTCGTTTCGGACGGGCCGGGTTTTTCGTATTGGTCGATCCGGAAACAATGGAAGTCAAGGTCATCGAAAACAAACAAAATCTGCAATTGCCTCAAGGGGCCGGAATTCAGGCGGCCCAGATGGTCGTAGAGCAGGGAGCCAAAACGGTCATGACCGGCAATTGCGGCCCCAAGGCTTTCAAGGTGCTCCAGGCTGCCGGGGTGAACGTGGCAGTGGGGATTTCCGGGAAAGTTAAGGAGGCCATTGATCATTATAAGCAAGGGAAAATCAACTTTGCCCAGTCGTCTAATGTCGAGGGGCATTGGGGATAGAACATCTTGGATTCCAGATTTCGGGTTTCGGATTGCAGGATTTGATGAAAAATCGAAAAGCTTAACTCATAATCATGAAGAAATTATGCCAAGAAAAGAGGTATCTTCCCGGCAAAAGCCGGACGAGTCCCGCCCCCTGGGGGGGCCACCTCTCACTCCGCCCGGGGCGGGGCTCAACCAAAACAGTTTTCAAAACGATATTCAAACAAAAAATAATTGAAAGGAGTTTAAGTTATGAGCAGCAGTTGTGGACACGGCGGTAACGCAGGGAATGAATCCCAGAAAGCGGAAGATGCCGCCATTAACCAGTCACTCTCCCGCATCAAACATAAATTATTGGTCATGAGTGGAAAAGGGGGGGTAGGGAAAAGCAGCCTGGCTGTAAATCTGGCAGCCGGACTATCTTTAAAAGGTTATAAGGTCGGCCTTATGGATGTGGACTTGCATGGTCCCAGCATCCCAAGAATGCTCGGCCTTATGCAGCAAACCCCCCTTCAACAAAAGGATGGTATTTCCCCCATCCCCGTTAATGATCACTTGAAAGTGATTTCCGTGGAAGTCCTGATGCCCGACAAGGATTCGCCAACCATCTGGCGGGGTCCCTTGAAGATCGGGGTCATTCGGCAGTTTATTGCCGATGTGATCTGGGGAGACCTGGATTTCCTGATTATCGATTCTCCTCCCGGAACCGGCGATGAACCGCTTACCGTGGCCCAGACCATACCCGATGCCCAGGCTATTATCGTCACCACACCCCAGGAAATCTCCCTATCCGATGTACGGAAGTCCATCAATTTTTGTCATCAGGTCAATATGCCCATTATGGGTCTGGTGGAAAACATGAGCGGCTATACCTGCCCACACTGCGGTCAGGAATCGGCCATATTCAAAAAGGACGGGGGGAAACGAACGGCCGTTGCCATGCGGGTCCCTTTTCTGGGGAGTATTCCTTTTGACATACAACTCATGGAAAAAGGGGATCAGGGACAGGCCTACCTATTGAATAATCCGGCAGCGGCGGTCAAAGAGGCCCTGGATGGAATTATTGAAAAAATAATAACCACCGCCAATCAAAGTCAAAAAGAAGTCCTACAACCACTAACGGAGGTCTTACCCCTGATGAAAGCAACCAACGTAATATCCGACAATGTTAAAATCGCCATCCCCATGGCCGAAGGGACTCTTTGCAATCATTTTGGTCATTGCGAACAATTTGCCCTCGTTGATTTACAAGGGAAAAATATTATCCAAAAAGTCATGATCACCCCTCCTCCCCATGAACCGGGTCTCTTGCCCCGTTGGCTGGGAGAAAAGGGGGTTAATTTGATTATCGCCGGGGGCATGGGTCAAAGGGCGGTCAGCCTGTTTAATGAACGAGGCATCCAGGTGCTAACCGGAGCGCCCCAACTGAATGTTGAGGAATTGATTGCCCATTACGTCAACCAAACCTTGATTACCGGAGACAATGTCTGTGATCATTAGTGTCGCCAGCGGTAAAGGAGGGACCGGGAAGACCAGTGTGGCCGTAGCCTTGGCCTTGTCGGCAAAGGAACCGGTCCAGCTCCTGGATTGCGATGTGGAAGCCCCTAACGGCCATATTTTCATGAAGCCCCGTTGGGAAAAAAAAGAGCCGATTTACCTCCTGGTCCCCAAGGTCGACGAAAAAAAATGCACCTATTGCCGGGCTTGTTCCCAGCTCTGCCAATTTAAAGCCATCCTGGTCTTGGGGGAAACGATCCTGACCTTCCCTGAAATGTGCCACGCCTGCGGAGGATGTTTTCTGGTCTGTGAACCGAAGGCCCTGCTGCCGGACCGGAAAGAATTGGGAGAAATAGAAGAGGGCTGGGCCGGACCCATTCATTTTGTTCATGGCCGGTTGCGGGTCGGAGAACCCATGTCCCCTCCTTTGATTCGGGAGGTTAAAAAACGTATAAACAAAGACGTCCTGGCCATCCTGGATGCCCCACCGGGCACCTCCTGTCCGGTCATTCAGACCGTCAAAGGGTCTGATTATACCATCCTGGTGACCGAACCTACCCCTTTCGGACTTTTTGATTTAAAGCTGGCCTTAGCCGCTCTGGGATCCCAAAATATTCCCTGCGGAGTGATCTTGAACCGGGCCGACATTGGAAATAATCAGACCAAGACCTATCTGCGATCGGAAGGAATCCCTTTACTTATGGAGATACCTTTCGAGCGCAGGATTGCCGAGGGCTATGCGAAAGGATTATCACTCGTTGAAATTAGACCGGAATTAAAGGAGCAACTCCAAAATCTTCTTCCGAACATTAAATCTCATATTACATAAATACCTTATGAATAAAACTAAAGAATTATGCGTATTAAGCGGCAAGGGCGGCACGGGAAAGACCAGCCTGGCGGGTGCCTTGGCCGCCTTGGTCCCGAATAAAATTCTGGTTGATTGCGATGTGGACGCTCCTGATCTGCATTTGTTGCTTTCACCTAAGATCAAAATCAGGGAAGCATTCATGGGAGGTCGGAAGGCGGTCATCCACCGGAGACTTTGCACAGAATGTGGGCGGTGCCGGGAGGTCTGTGGTTTTGAAGCCATCAGCGAAGGCTTTCAGGTAGACCCGACCTCCTGCGAAGGCTGCAGCGTGTGCCTCCACTTTTGTTCTTTCGGAGCCATTGAATTTCCTATAGCCCAATGCGGGGAATGGTTTGTCTCTGAAACACGCTTTGGGGATATGGTTCATGCCCAATTGGGCGCAGGCCAAGAGAACTCAGGCCTCCTGGTCGCCCTCATTCGCGGTAAAGCCCGGGAAATGGCCGAGGCCAAAGGGATACCCTTGATATTAGTGGATGGCCCCCCGGGTATTGGCTGTCCGGTCATTTCCTCTCTCACCGGGGCGGACGGGGTTTTGATTATCACCGAACCGACCCTTTCGGGATTACATGATCTGAATAGGGTTCTTGGCCTGGCCGGTCACTTTCAAATCCCGGGGATGGTCCTGATCAACAAGTATGATCTGAATCAGGAAATGACTGATCGAATTGAAATCTATTGCCAAGAGAAAGGGCTTGGAGTGGCTGGGCGTCTTCCGTATAATCCGGTGGTAACCGAGGCCATGATTCAAGGAAAAACCATCCCGGAAATGAACGGGAACGGCCTGGAGGCGGAAATCAGGACAGCCTGGGAGAGAATCGTGGAACATCTGCTCAAGTATTAAGGAACCATTAAATAACGATGTCATCGACCAAAACTCCATTTTCTCCTCGGCCTGCTTTTGCAAAGGCAAACACACCAGAACCGGCGCCATCAAAACAGCCGATTCAACTCTGGCTCGGTCCCCATAATGAAGGGGTTATTGAACAACCAGATTCTCAGGCCAGGGTGACCGGTCCCTGCGGAGATACCCTGGAGATCTCTTTAAGAATCCAAGGAAATAAAATTGTTGACAGCCGGTTTCAAGTGGATGGGTGTGCCGTCAGCCGGGCCTGCGCCTCGATGACCGCCTCCCTGGCCAAGGGGAAAGAACTCGAAGAGGCCTGGGATATAGACGAAGAACAAATTGCCGCCAAGCTGCCAAAAATTCCGGAAGACCACCGGCATTGCCCTGTTCTGGCTCGGGACACATTAAGGCAGGCGATTGAAAGATATATAAAACAGACAAGGGTAATAGGGTTATTAAAGGATTGAGGTCTTCTTGCTAGGGGACTCCATCCCTATTTGGCCGAGATCCTTCAGGACACTCCGGTAACAGATCTTTTCGGCATCGAGTCCTGTTCAACAAAAACACTCCACCATTCGTCAGCAAAGGCGGCGGATTGCAGTGTATTTAAAAAAATGTTAAGAAAATAATCTTACCGCGGGGGAAAACCGTCTTTCTTAAAAAGAATGCGGACAGGAGATCATCATGTCCTTTATGTTCAGGGGGGGCGGGCGACAACAGGGAGGCAAAGGCAGAGGGTTCGGCGGCGGAAGAGATCCGCGGGCCTTTGGGTCGGGAGGGCCTTATACGAATTGTATCTGTCCCCAGTGCCGTCTTGTGGTACCCCATAAACCAGGGATCCCTTGTTTCCAGAGAAACTGCCCTCAGTGCGGATCCCTTATGACCCGCCAATTTTTAAAGGGTGATTAGCCGGGTTTCGGTAAAAAAAATGGATATCGCCAAAATCCATACCGATAATCTTAAGCAGGGTCAGAAGGTTGCTTTGATCGCATCCTTTTTGATCTTATTTTTGGCCCTTGGCAAATTTATCATAGGCACCCTGTTCAATTCCAGGATCCTCATCGCTGACGCCTTCCACAGCGGCGTTGACGTTGTGGCCATTTTCGCCTCCTGGTTAGGGCTTTGGCTGGCCTCCCGAAAAAAAAGCGAAAAATTTCCTTATGGATTATACCGGGCTGAGACCTTCGTCACTTTGGTCATTGGAATATTGATTACCCTGGCCGGGTTGGAGAATCTATATCAGGGATATATAAAGCTATTTCTTGTCCCGGCCTTGCATACCTTTCCAATCCTGCCGGTTTCGGTTACTATTCTCTCCCTGGCCGCGGCTTATTTCATTGCCAAAAAGGAAAAAGAAACAGGGGAGGCCATCAAGTCCAGTGCCCTGTTAGCCAATGCCTCAGAATCTTTTATGGATATCGGCACCTCTCTGGTTGTTCTGGCCGGTCTTTTGTTGGCCTATGCCAGGGTCCCTTATGCCGAGGGTGCTGTGATCATGTTTATTGCCTTGCTTATTATTCGTCTCGGCCTGAAGAACATCTGGACCCCCATTTTGATTTTGATGGACGCCAACCTCGATCCACAAATGCAGCAAGAAATAGAAGACCAACTTTTTAGCATGAGAGGCGTCAAGGGAGTGAGTGGGGTAAAAATACGCCAGTTCGGGCCATTCAAAATGGTGGATTGTATCATCGCCACCAGCCCTTCGTTAACAGTATATAAGGCCCATGAACTGGCAGATCAGGTGGAAGAAAGCGTGATAAAAACCTACGATGGGATTGAATCGGTTTTTGTGCATATAGAACCGTCTAAACAAACAGATAAGTCGATCATAATCCCCGTAGAAGATATCAATGGATTGGACTCTAAGGTCTATGGGCATTTTGGAAGAGCCCCTTTTTTCATTATTCTCAAGCTTGACAACAACGGCCCGGCAATCGAAGATTTCTATTTTAATGAATTTATTAAAGAAAAAGAACGGGTGCATGTGGGGATCAAGGTTATCAATGCCGTTATCAAGCACCGGCTGGATATTGTTTTTACCCCCAAGATCGGAGAAATTGCCTTTTATATGTTAAAAGATCATTTTGTAGACATTTACCGGGCCGAAGAAGGTGCGACGGTACGGGAAATTATGGAAAAATTTAGAAACAACCAAAGCGAACGGATTACAGCCCCGCACCCGGTAGAGGAATCTGAAATAGTAAGAGAAAAACAGTCATTGGTCCCTCCCCTACCGATTGGAATTTAAAAAGATTGAGCAGACATTATTAAAAACCATGAGGGGGTTGAGAAAAAAATATTATGAACAAAAAAGATTATCAAAACCATCCCTTATTTCCCAAGGCCTCTCATTCGTCGGCCTCCTCCATTTATGAAGCCATAGCCACAAACCTTCCGGTCGGTTTTTCCCTGGTTGACCAGGATGGTCTTATTTTGGATTTTAATCCCGCAGCCGAAAAGATCACCGGGTTTTTTAAAAAAGATATTCTTGGCAAGCCCCATCTCGAAATTATCCATGGTTCGTCCGACCCCAAATCCTGTCCTCTATATACCCATGCCTTTGAGCAGCGAACCGCTTCAATCGCCACGGAATCTGTCCTTAAACGGAAAGATGGTGAATGGATTACCCTGTCTTTTACCATTTTTCCCTTATTTGACGACTCAGGCAATTTCATAGGAGGGGTGGAGCTTTTCCGGGACATCACGGAAATAAAAAAGGCGGAAAGGGAACGACAAAATTTTTTATCCATGTTTGCCCATGACATGAAAAACCCCATCGTCATCGGAGAGGGTTATTTGATGCGGATGCTTGCCGAAAAAGTGGGGACTTTGACTGAAAAACAAAAGGATTATCTGCGGATCATCATGGAACAAACCCGAAAATTGCAACGGCTGGTATCCGATTTTCTTGATTTTTCAAGGGTTGAAAGAAGCGACCTTTCCCCTGTGCTGGAGTCATATAACCTCGAGGAAGCGCTTGAAAAACAGATGGAAATAATGCGCGTGGCTGCGGACAAAAAAAATATCCAATTAGTCTTTGAATATACCCAGGAAAGCCTGCCGGTTATCTCTGCCGATGCTGCTCTGATGGACCGAGTCCTCACGAATCTGTTGGACAATGCCTTAAAATACACGAATCCGGGGGGAAGGGTGACCGTCCACCTTCAAAATAGAGAAACAGACATCCTGGTTGAAGTGTCGGATACCGGTATTGGAATTCATGAAAAAGATTTGCCTTGTGTTTTTGACGCCTTTTGCCGCATCGATAGAAAAGGGGAAGGGTCAGGGCTTGGTTTGGCTATCGCCAGAGCGATCATGACAGCCCACGGTGGAACGATCTCAGCCGAAAGCACACCCGGGAAAGGAAGCGTTTTCCGGTTGACCCTCCCGAAAAAATAAGATTTATAAACCTGAAAGATTGAATCCAACCGTTGACCATTTCGGAGGATTCTTTTTTAGACCCAAAGGAGAAATCATAAACAAGGAGGAAATGATGGCCAATTTTTTATTTGTATTAAGCAAGGATGAGGTGGATAGCGCAACCCGATGCTTTCAGTTCAGTAAGATCGCCCACTCCAAAGGGCATAAGGTGAATGTCTTTTTTATTGATGACGGCGTAAAATGGGCCGATTCCACCCGGTATATGGACGAAAAATCCGGTACCGGGGATTGCCCGGGAGATTATCTGCCTTATCTGGTAGAAAATGAAATACCCATCGGGGTCTGAATACCCTGTGCCAAAGCCCGTCAGGTGGACGAGGCCAAATTCTTTTCTAATATGGTCCTGGATGGAGGACCACATCTCATTGATCTGGCGGCGGAAGCCAAGGTTTTCAATTTTTGACGATTTTTTCATTGCCCCGTAAAGGGGAATAGGGTAAAAAAAGGCAATAGGCTAAGGGCTATAGGCTCTAGGTGATAGGAAAAGAAAAAAGGGAATTCATTAATCATTTTAAGTAGTATATGTTTTTCCCTTATTGCCTATTGCCTATTGCCTGTTTTTCTGAAAGGAAACCAAAATGAACACAACCCGAGATTGGGAGAAACCGATCCGCAGGCTGGAACTATTGATGCGGCTCAAATCCTTCCCGGTAGCTTTCAAACTGCTTGAACACAAACAAGACATGGATAAGATCCCTTTTATCCGCCGGATGAAGCACAAATCCACCCTATGCCAGCTCATTAATCTGGTCCGGAATTTTGATTGGACGGTAGGTGCCGATCTGGAAGATTTTATGAGCCTCATGTGTCCGTCCATTATCGGATTGACCGACATCCCGGATTATATGAAAGACGGCACATTTAGAAGCATCGTCTGGACCAAGAACCGGGTCGATGGGAAAAAATATGAAACCGGGGTCCCCAGGATTCCTACGGGGAAATATGAAGCGGTCATCATGGCCCCTTTGGTCTACAACCCCTTCGATCCGGACATTCTTTTGATTTACGCCAATCCGGCCCAAATGATACTCCTAATCAATTCTCTCCAGTTTGAAGACTATGAAGTAATGCAGTTTTTCTGTGTCGGCGAATCCTCCTGTTCCGATGCCATTGCCCGATGTTACCTGACCGGCAAACCTTCTCTGACCATCCCCTGCTATGGGGAAAGACGCTATGGTCACACCCAGGATGACGAACTGGTCATGGCCCTCCCCGCGGGGATGATTGACAAGGCCTTAAAGGGGATGGAGGCCCTGTATCGAAGGGGGATTCGCTATCCCATCAGTTATGCCGGGGCTGAAGCCGATATCGCCGGCCAGTTTCCGGCCGCTTATAACTCCGGGAACAGGTCTGGCGGACTCCATCGAGATCCTCATCGTCTCCTCCTGGGTGTGACCGGCAGTATCGGAACCGGGAAATCCACGGTAGCTAAAATGCTGGAAAAACTGGGGGCGCCAGTTATCGACTTTGATATCCTGAGCAGGATTGTGGTTGAACCCGGGAAACCGGCTTATCAGGATATTGTTTCCTTTTTCGGGGAACAGGTGTTGGCTGAAGATAAAACGCTGGACCGGGAGAAACTCCGGGAGATCGTTTTTCGCGACCTGGAAAAAAGAAAAAAACTGGAAAGCTTCACCCATCCGAGAATCGGAGAGGCTTATGCCGAGCAGGTTGAACAATTATCCAAAGGGGAGGACCAGGTTATTATTCAGGTCGTGATTCCCCTTCTCATCGAGACCCATATGCAGGCCATGTTCGATCATCTGCTGATGGTCTATGCCCCGGAGGAAATTCAGCTGAAAAGGTTGATGGAACGAGACCATATCAGTGAAGAATTAGCCTTGAAGATTATCCGTTCCCAAATGTCCGTGGAGGAAAAGAAAGGGTATTGTGACTGGATCATTGACAACTCCGGATCCCTTGAAGAAACCCGCAAACAAGTGGAAGAGGTCTGGCTGAAATTACAAAACATTCAAAAAGAACGTCTTGAAAAAAACAAGGAGTCCTGATGACCTTACATTTCTTACGCAATAAAGTGATCGAAGTCGAACCCTTGGCCGAGGGAAGCTTACGTGTTTCCTGGCGGCTAACCGACGATTTGCTCAAAGCGGAAATACAGTTGATCGTTCAGCCTCCGGAACTGGAAATCATGGAAGCGGAAGCCCGTTTGGAAAGATATCCTCCCCTTGCCTGTCGTGAAGCTTCAAACCTGATCAAGAAAGTGGAGGGGGTCAGCATCGGGTCCGGCCTTCGGAAAATCCTGGCCGGCCTTCTGGGTGGGACCCCGGGGTGTTCCCTATTGATGGACGCTGTTCTGGAAAGCGCCAATGCCGTTATCCTCCATTTCACCCGACCCGGGATCGAAGCCGGGGAAGCGGTCACTGACCCGGATGTAAAGCTGAAGGGCCTCCGGGAAAGGCTAAAAACCAATCCCCGCCTGGTCAGGAGCTGCATTTCTTTTCAGGACGAGAGTCCGATTATGCAGGGGTTGAATCTTTAAAAAAGCAGGCTATGGGCAATAGGCAATAGGAAAAACCCAAAGATAATTTCACCCATAGCCCATTGCCCATAGCCTATAGCCCAAAGACTTTAGCAATATTTAAGGAGAAAAATATGATAACCTTTCAACGGACCCAGGTGGTCGGTGCTGAATTTCTGGACGAGAATACTATTCGGTTCAACGGAATCCAGGAAGATCATATTTACGGTATGGAGATTTCCATGAAGGTGCGAATAGACGATGGAACCATCTTACAAATTCAGGGTGAGATGAAGCGTTATACTAATTTTGTCTGCCCCCAGGCGATTTCGGTTCTTCCCAAGGCCGTTGGATTATCCCTGAGGGAAGCGGAATGGGACAAAAAGGTGATGCGGGAGATCGGCCGCAAGGGCTGTGAGCATCTGGCCGAAATCATCATCGAATGCGGCCGGTGTCTTGGCCCGGCTGTTTTATCCAGAGATCTGAGCCGGGCGCTCAAAGAAAATCCCGAACTGAATCAAGAAGAATTCCTTTCCGGCAGACCATAACCAAAGGACCAACCATGCTTATCGATCTTCATGTTCATACCTCCCCCCGTTCGCCGTGCAGCAATATTAACCCGGCGGAATTAATTGAAGAAGCCAAACGAATCGGTCTGGACGGCTTTTGCCTCACCGAGCATCAGGTATTATGGGATTGGGAAGAGGTCGTACAATTAGCCGGCGAAAACGGGATCAGAATATTCCGCGGGAATGAAATCACCACCGCCCAGGGGGATATCCTCGTTTTCGGGCTGGACCAGGATATTAAGGGAATCATTACGATTCAGGAACTTCAGGGAATCGTACAGTCCGCCGGCGGGTTCTCCATCGCCGCTCATCCCTTTCGCGGGTTCAAGACGTTCGGGGTGGGACAACTGGGCCTTTCCCTGGATCAGGCCGCTAAAAAAAAGAGCCTCCAATTTGTGGATGCCATAGAGATCGGAAATGGACGTGTCACCGAAAAAGAAAACGAGCTCGCCGGGCAGGTGGCTGAAAAATTAGGACTTTTGAAAACAGCCGGCAGCGACGCCCACGAGCTTGGAGCCTTGGGAACGTGGGTGACCATTTTTGAAAAGGACCTTGATACCGAGTCCGACTTTCTGTGTGAACTGAAAGCCGGTCGTTATACCGTTGGAACAGCCCGGTAATTCCCCGAGAAACTCCTCATCCCCAAGTGAGACACCGGTAAACCAGGAAATAGTTATTTTCGGTCGAGAGGCTATAGTCAATGGACAATAGGACGCCAGATTCTCCTGATTATTCTTTTCCTATAGCCTCTCGCCCATTGCCTATAGCCTTTTTTTACATTTTTTCGATCTAAACCGTCACGCCACGCTCTTGGTGGCGTGACACTACAAACTATGAAAATAGAGCTGCGCGAGGGTTAACTCGAATCCTAATTTTCGCACTAAAGTTGTTTGACCCCATTCTCAACACCGTGTATAATCCCTCCATGCCTCAGAAAGACTGACGATTCCCACAGCAAAGGATTCGGATTATGGAAGATCGAAGCTGTAAACGCTGTTCGGTTACCAGGGTCAATAATTTGGTGAAGGCCTATGAAAAGGCCCATCGTAATGGGAATTCCGCATCAACCGTCGAACTCAAAGAAGTGGTCGCCCTGGTAAGGACCCGGGGTTACCTGGAAGTTCTGAGATTGCTACAGCCGGGCTTGGAAGGTCAGGAACTCCGGTCCTTTTGCTGGAATGTCTCCTCTTTTTTAGAAGACGAAGAGCTGAAGCGGATTTTTAGCAAATCATCCAAATAAATGAGGGACGAAGGACAAGGGGACGAGGAACAAGACTCAAGAAGTGGAAGGAAAAAGAAAATCAATGGGTTATCTTTTAACCTTTAATCTCGATCCTCAAGCCTCACGACTGCAAACCGATAGAAGAAAACAATGAAAGACAGGAATCCCATCCCCTCCCCCGCCTTTCCAACTTCAGACGAACAGGAACCGGATCCGGGAAATGGCCAGGAAGAAAGCTCTCAAATCCTCCTGGCCGGGGAGGCCACCGTGGTCCTGGATCGAAAATTCAGAA
>CAZSTT010000021.1:7642-9338 GCA_964609705.1 uncultured Thermodesulfobacteriota bacterium | reverse complement strand
TCTCAAATCCTCCTGGCCGGGGAGGCCACCGTGGTCCTGGATCGAAAATTCAGAATCATGGGGTTTAATGAAACGGCCAGGCGGCTCTTCGGTCAGGAAATGCATCCGGGAGAACCCTTTTTGTTGGAGAATTTTCTCCAGGGTCCCTATTTGACCGAAGCCCAATCGGCCCTGGATAATGCCCTGGGAAAAGGTGAAGGGACACAAAATCTGTCGGCCCGAGCCGAAGACGCTCAGGGCAACCCTTTTAATTGCCTCTACTCAGCCAATCCCATTTTCGGCCCGGGGAAACAGGTCATCGGTGTCCTGTTATCCATTCTGGATTCCGACTATGGGGCCATTCAACCCAGATCGTTTACTGATCCCGGCCTGTTACCCCAAATGCCCACCCTGGGTTTTGAATCCCTGCTGGAACAACTGGCCGAGGGAATTTTTACCATTAATTCCCGCTGGCGGATTATCTCTTTTAATCAGACTGCGGAAAAGATAACAGGATACCAGCGGGCCGAAGTCCTGGGACGATTCTGCTGGGAAATCTTTCGATCTGATCTTTGTCAGTCCGATTGTCCTTTGCGTCTTACCTTGGAAACAGGGCTCACCCGGTTGGATCAGGACGTCCGGATGCTCGACAAGAAAGGAACCAAACTGCCCGTTCTGGTTAATACCAGCGTGGTCCGTGATCGTAATGGTCTGGTCGTCGGGGCGGTGGAATCCTTCCGCCCTCTGATGGAAATGCAGGAAAATACGGATCCCTCCCCACACAAACCGTTTCCTTTAGATATCATTGGCAAGAGTCCATCCATGACCCGGATATTTCAGATGCTCCCTGACCTGTCGGCTACGGATGTCAATGTACTGATCCAGGGAGAAAGCGGGACGGGGAAGGAACTGATCGCCCGGGCCGTCCATAACCAATCTCCCTTCAAAGAGGGGCCTTTTATTGCCGTCAACTGCTCGGCCCTGGCCGAATCCCTTTTGGAATCAGAGTTGTTCGGTCATGAAAAAGCAGCTTTCACCGGCGCGGTTCGTTCCAAGGTCGGTCGTTTTGAGCTGGCCCGGGGAGGTACTTTGTTTCTGGACGAAATAGGCGAACTCAAACCGGAATTACAGGTCAAACTCCTGAGGGTCTTGGAACAAAAGGTTTTTGAAAGGGTCGGGGGGACCCGATTGATCCCCATGCAGGCCCGTATCATCAGCGCCACCAACCGGGATCTGGCTAAAGCCCTCAGGGAGGGTGTCTTCCGGGAAGACCTTTTTTATCGGCTGAGAACCGTACCGATAACCATCCCCCCCCTCCGGGAGCGACGGGAAGACATTCCCTTACTGATCCAACATTTCATGGCCCGCTTTAACAAAAAATACAAAAAGGAGATACGAGGGTTAGACCCTAAAGTCTTACGGCTGTTCATGACCCACCCCTGGCCCGGTAACGTGAGGGAACTGGAAAGGGTTTTGGAACACGCCTATGTTTTTGTCAAAGGGCCCTTGATTTTCCTGAACAATCTTCCGGCCATGGATGAATTTTTTCAGGAACGAAAAGTTGAAACTCTGTCCGAACGGGAATTTGAACTCGACCATGAAACCATCCGGAACGCCCTAAACCGCACCGGCGGCAGACGGGAAGAGGCCGCAGCCCTCTTAGGCATCAGTCGCACCTCTCTCTGGCGCAGGATGAAACAATTTGAATTAATTTAGG
>CAZSTT010000021.1:0-7542 GCA_964609705.1 uncultured Thermodesulfobacteriota bacterium | reverse complement strand
ACTAACACATCAGGGAAAGGTATAATATGGCACAAACACAATTAGCCGAAAAGGAAAACGATATAAAGATCCGTTCCATTGAGGCCTTGAATGCCCTTAGACAAGACATTCTGTCTCACCGAGATCCCAAACGACCCATTTTAATTGTTTGCCATGGCACGGGCTGTCTGGCCAACGGGAGTCCTAAGGTCAGTGATTCCTTAAGCAAGGCCATAGCGAAAGCAGGTTTCCAGGCGAAGGTAATGCCGGGGATCAAGACCACCGGGTGTCATGGGTTTTGTTCCCGCGGACCTTTAGTGATCATTAAACCTGCCGGGCTTTTTTACCAACAGGTGAAGGCAGGCGATGCCGAAGAGATTGTCAACTCCACCTTGTTAAAAGGAGATCCGGTGGAACGGTTGCTTTACCGTGACCCAAATACAAAAGAGCCCATTCCACTGGAAAAAGAAATCCCCTTTTACAAGTTTCAGCAACGGGTAGTGCTTCGAAATATAGGCAAGGTGGATCCTACCGATATTCACGATACCATTGCTGCCGGAGGTTATCAGGCCTTGGCCAAAGCCTTGACCAGCCTTCCTCCCGACGAAATCATTTCTGTGGTTGAAAAATCCGGATTGCGAGGCCGCGGTGGGGCCGGATTTCCTACAGGGCGAAAATGGCGGAGCGCTGTCTCAGCTAAACAAAAGCGGGGGGGACCGGTCTATCTGGTTTGTAACGGAGACGAAGGCGATCCCGGGGCCTTTATGGACCGGACCATACTGGAGGGGGATCCCCATGCCGTTCTGGAAGGAATGATTATCGGAGCCTATGCCTTGGGATGTAATCAGGGATTTATTTATGTCAGGGCTGAATACCCGGTGGCCATCAAACACCTGATCGTTGCCATGGATCAGGCCAGAGCTCTAGGGCTGTTAGGACGGAATATTTTGGGCTCTGGATTTGATTTTGATATCCAGATCAACCGGGGGGCCGGGGCCTTCGTCTGCGGGGAGTCTACGGCCCTGTTCACCTCCATCGAAGGAAGGGCCGGGGAACCAAGGCCCAAGTATGTACGTTCGGTCGAGGAGGGTCTCTGGGGCAAACCGACGGTTCTCAATAATGTGGAATCCTGGGCCAATGTGCCGGTCATAATTGAGAAAGGGGCGGACTGGTATAACCAGATAGGGGTGCCCAACAGCACAGGGACCAAGGTCTTTTCCCTGGTCGGAAAGGTCAACAACGTCGGCCTGGTGGAAGTGCCCATGGGCATTCCTTTAGTCAGGATCGTTGAAGAAATAGGCGGCGGCGTCCCGGGCGGGGAACCATTTAAGGCCGTCCAAACCGGTGGTCCTTCCGGTGGGTGTATCCCCTATGCCTTAAAAGATGTAGCCGTTGATTTCGACTCTCTGACCAAAGCCGGTTCCATGATGGGGTCAGGGGGTATGATCGTCATGGACCGAAAAGACTGCGTTGTTGATATCGCCCGCTATTTCTTAAAATTCCTGGAAGAGGAATCCTGCGGCAAGTGCCTTCCCTGTCGATTGGGAATAACCCGTATGCGGGAAATGCTGGACACCTTCAGCAAAGGCCGGGGGGAAAAACAGGATCTTGATGATTTAATGAGTTTGGCCGAAGCCATTCAAGATGGTTCCCTTTGCGCTCTGGGCGGCAGTGCCCCCAATCCGGTTTTGACTACGGTCAAGTATTTTAAGGATGAGTACTTGGCCCATATCGAGGAGCAACGCTGCCCGGCAGGTGTCTGCAAGGACCTGATTACTTACCAAATCGATCCCGAAAAATGCACCGGCTGCAGGCTTTGCGCCCGGAATTGTCCCCAAAATTGTATCAGCGGGGAAAGGAAAAAACCCCATCAAATCGAAGCGGAAAAATGTATCCGCTGCGGTATTTGTATGGATTCCTGTAAATTTGAAGCCGTGCAGGTCTTTTGATCCAATCGGCAGGCCTATATAACAGAGGAGGTTTGAAAGATGCTCAAGTTTAAAATCAATGATCAGGAAGTGGAAGCCCTTCCCGAATGGACCGTTCTGGATGCCGCCAGAGAACATGGGATACACATACCCACACTCTGTTATCACGAAGCGGTGGGACCCAGCGGCGCCTGCCGTTTGTGTGTGGTAGAAGTGGCGGAAGGGAATTGGTCCAAGGTGGTCATTTCCTGTATGTATCCTGTTAAAGAAGGTATTTCCGTATTAACGGAAAGCGACCGGGTAAAAAATGTCCGCCGGTGGATACTGGAGATGCTTCTGGCTGAGTGTCCGGCCAGCAAAGAAATCCAGGATCTGGCAGCCGAATATGGGATAAAGAATTCCCGTTTTTCCATAAAGAATCCCGAGGAACAGTGTATGCTTTGTGGTTTATGCGTACGGGTCTGCCGGGAAGTAGTCGGGGTGTCGGCCATCACAACGGTTGGACGGGGGGTGCATAAGGTTATAGGGACCCCTTTCGGAAAACCTTCAGAGGCCTGTGTGGCCTGCGGTTCTTGTGTCACGGTTTGCCCCACCGGGGCCATGCAGACCAGGCTGAATGCGGTTCGGGGTGTTGTTGAGGCCCCCCAATCATGACCCTTATTCCTGAAAAGTTAAAAGAAGGAGGTTTTATGAGTGATTTATACAAAATCGGGGTCTTTTTATGTAAATGCGACGGCCGTATTGAATCCAGGATTGAACTTAGCACCCTGGAGCGGTTGGTCCGGGAAGATCCGGAAGTATCCCATGTGGAAATAATTCCCTTTGCCTGTACGGCACCGGGGATGGCTCGTTTAAAAGAGACTGTTAGGGAAAAAGGGTTAAACCGGATCGTCGTGGCCGGTTGTGAAGCCCGGATCCTTCTAGGTAAGATAGAAAAAGAAATGATGAAGGAAGGTTTTTTTGAAGGACAGATGGACATGGTCAATCTTAGGGATCATGTGGCGGCGGTTCACGACCTGTCTCCTGAGGAGATGGCCGTAAAAGGGGCCAAATTGATTCGTGCAGCCATGGCTGGGCTGGCGACACTGGAGCTTACCCCGCAGGAAAAAATCTCTTTTAAAGGGCCGGTCATGATCCTTGGGGGCGGGATCGCCACCTACGCAGCCGCCCAGGAACTCCTGCGACGGGAGATAGACTCCATCATTGCCATTCAGACCGATGAATATGAAGACGAAATCCGCATGCTTCATGAACATTACCCGGGAGAACGGCATTACTATGATCGACTGCGGAAAATCATGGAGGAAGTGAGTGAAAGCCCCTTTGTCCGCCGCATCACGGTCGGTGAATTAAGCGGATTAAAGGGCCGCACCGGAGAATATACGGTCACTTTTTCTAATGAGGAGAACAGCGGGCCGCCCAGAACCTATGAAGTGGGGGCCATTATTGCCTGTCTGGACGGACAGATGCTCAACCAGGGGTCTAATTTCGGCCACGATGGGAAAACGGTCATCTGCCATACTGAAACCGAAGAGATGATCTGGGTTCACGGAGTTCCTTCAGGGAAAATCGTTTTCTGGATCAACGATTATGAATCGGGCACCCCCGAATTTGCATATCTTTCCGCTCGCTGCGCCTGGTCCATGGCCCGGTATATGGCCGAAAGACGCAAAGATATCGATATCACCATGTTCTATAATCATCAGATGGCCGTCCCCTTATCGGCCGAGGAACGCCGGGTAAGCCGGGAATTGAAAATCCGTTGGATCCCCTTTGATGGGGCCTTAAGACCCACCGTTCAGGTGAATTATCTGACCTACTGCGATCCTAAAGATCATCTGGAATACGAACTGCCCTGGGACAAGCTGATTCTTTCACCTAAACGCTCCCTGGGCGTGGAAGCGACCAGGGTAGCCCGGGTCCTGGGACTGGATTGTGAAGAGGGGAAATTTCTGGAGGTCAAACAGGAAAAGGTCCGTCCCGAACAGGTAGGCAGGGAACCCTTGTATTTAGCCGGGAGCGCCCGGTACCCCTGCGATCTTCATGAGGCCCTGCGCCAAGGCCGGAGGGCGGCCACCCAGACCGCCGAGATCGTGGAAAAGGACAAAAGGGGGGAATTATTCGCTCCCCGCATGGTCTGTACGGTGGACCAGTCCCTCTGCATCGGCTGCGGGCTATGCAAGGAGATCTGTCATTGCGGCGGTATCACCCCGGTGGAAGGGCTGGGGGGTGGTATCCCCCGCACGGTTGATCCCATGGTCTGTACCGGTGGCGGGACCTGCGCCGCGGCCTGTCCCTACCATGCCCTGATCCTGCAGAACAACACCTCTCTTCAACGGGAGGCCCGGGTGGCCGCTCTGGCCCGACAGCTTTCGGATAATGAAGTGATGGGTTTCGGCTGCAATTGGGGAGGACTGGCGGCTGCGGACAATGCCGGAGTCAAAGGGCTCAAATACGATCCCCGTCTCTATTTGTTAAGAGTGGGCTGCATCGGCCAATTGGATCCGGCGGTCATGGCCCGTGCTTTCCTGGAAGGGGCCAATGGACTGATTCTGATAGGATGTCCACCGGAAGACTGCCACCATTCCTTTGGCCTGGATCATACCTGGAGCCGGGTCACCATGATTAAAAAACTGCTCAGTTTCAGTGGATTTGACCGGAAGCGGATCGCCCTGGCCCATGTGGATCTCAACCATCCGGAGCAATACATAGCCTCGGTGGAAAGCTTCATCCAGCAGATCAATGCCCTGGGACCGATTGAAAGAAACGAAGCCAACCGGGAAAAACTGGCCGGGATCTATGCCACGGTTAATAACGCCCGGGTCCGCTGGGTCGTCGGGGCCACTTTACGCCGTCCCTGGGAGGAAACCTATCCCGGAGATCAGCGTAACGCCCTGGCCTTTGACAAGGACTTTCAGGGAATCCTGAAGGAAGAGTTCACTAAATCCCGGCTGAAAAATCTCTTCAGCGCCGACAAACGTTACTTCGAACTTAAGGAATTAATGGATACCCTTAAAGGGGAAAGAGACACCATGATTCACAGTTTGCAGGAAATGGTCAATGAGGGCATGATCAGCCGGGTTCATCGAAATGGGGTAGCCCAGTATATCATGCGGGCTTAATGTACAATCCCTTGATTCAGAAGGCCGGGGTGGAATCATGGAGCATTCACCCCGCCTTCCTGATGCCCTTGGCTCACGGGGCGTGTGGTCGCTGATTAACATGAAAAGTCCTGAAGAAATATTGGAAAAATCGGAGGAAACTTATCGAGGGTTGTTCAACAGCCATCCAAGCCCCATTTTTATAGTCGATCAAAGCTCCTTGGAGATCCGGGATGTTAATATCATGGCCCTGAAGCTTTATGGGTATCAAAAACCGGAACTGATCGGAAACCCTTTTCTTGATCTTGTCTCTGAAGATTTCAGGGAGGTTCTTCTCCAGGTTTTCAGGGAGAAAAAGACATTTCTTGGAAAATTAAAACAAAAAACTAAGAAAGGTTCTGGTTTTTATGTAAATTTACGTTGCTCCTCGGGGGTTTATGGGGATAAACCCATTTATATTATTATAACCAATGATATCACCGATCAAATACAGGACGAGCAGCAACTGGCCCATGCCGGTAAGATGGCAACCTTGGGGGAATTGTCGGCCGGCGTGGCCCATGAACTGAATCAACCCCTCACCGTCATTAAAACCGGCACCAGTTTTATCCTAAGAAAGATAAAGAACAATCAAACTCTGGCAGACGAAACCCTCAAGACCCTGGCCGAAGAAATAGATGCCCAGGTTGATCGGGCCTCAGGAATCATCAACCATATGAGGGAATTCGGCAGAAAAACGGAGATCCATAAAACGCCGGTTCAAGTCAATGAGGCCATCCAGGGTATGCTGACCGTCATCGGCAGACAACTGGAACTCCGAAAAATAAAATTGCTTATTGATTTGGACCCGGAATTGCCCCCCATTCTCGGGGACAAGAACCGGCTGGAACAAATATTTATTAATCTGGCCATGAATGCCCGGGACGCCCTGGATGAACCGGCCATTCCTGATAAAATTATCCGGATTCGATCTTTTTTTGAGAACGGCCGGGTAAAAATAGATTTCACGGATAACGGCTGCGGAATTCCCAAAGAAAACCAGGAAAAAATATTCGAACCCTTCTTCTCCACTAAAGGGGTCGGCCAGGGAACCGGTCTGGGCTTGTCCATCAGTTATGGAATCATACGGGATTACCAGGGACAAATTCAGGTCAACAGTCGGATGGGATCGGGGACAAGCTTCACCCTTCAGTTTCCCGCCCTTAAAGCAAAGGACAAACCCAAATCGGAGTAAAGCGTGAAACCCAAACTGTTATTAATCGATGATGAAGAGGGGATCCGAAAAATACTTGGGCTTTCTCTCCGGGATGCCGGGTATGAGGTCATTACCGCGGCTGATGGGAAACAGGGGCTGGAATACTTTCAAAAGGAGAACCCATTAATCGTTCTGACCGACATAAAAATGCCGGGATTGGACGGAATGGAGGTCCTGCAAAGGATCAAATCCATAAGTCCCGATACGGAGGTCATCATGATTACCGGCCACGGAGAGATGGACCTGGCTATAAAATCCCTGCAATTGGAAGCCTCTGATTTTATCACCAAACCTATTCAGGATCAGGTTCTTTTTGGGGCTCTGCGCCGGGCCGAAGAGAAATTGGCCTGGAAAAGACTGGCCAAAAGGTATAATGAAGATTTACAGATACAGGTAAAAGAAGCTACCGATCAGATAATGCGTATGCAAAAGGAACTCCTCCAGGCCGAACGTCTGGCGGCCACCGGGGAAACAGTCGCCGGTCTGGCCCATGCCATCAAAAACATCCTGAGCGGTCTCAAGGGAGGCCGCTACCTGGTCAACCAGGGTTTCGAACTCAATGAAATAAAATACCTCAAAGACGGCTGGGCCATGGTTGAACGGAACATCGAAAAAGTATCAGGATTAACCAAAGACCTGCTGACCTTTTGCCGGGCAAGGGAACCGGAGCGGGAACCGGTCAATCCCAATGACCTGATCCGTGAGCTTTTTAATCTTTTCCAGGCTCAATGCCAACAGCAAGGGGTCCTTCTCGTCCTTGACCTGGATGAAGAAATGGGGACCGTTGACCTGGATCCCAAGGGCATGCTGGAGGTCCTGACCAACCTGACCGGAAACGCCCTGGACGCCTGCACCCTTGGGGAAGGGACCATTCAAAAACCGGAAATTACCATCAGAAGCAATCGGCTGCCGGGGAAAAAGATTTTATTGGAAGTGAAGGATAATGGCCCAGGGATCGATCAGGAGGTCGGACAAAAGATATTTAATATCTTTTTCAGCACCAAAGGCTCCCGGGGAACGGGTTTAGGTCTTTTATTGTCCCGAAAAATTGTGCAGGAACACGGCGGTGAAATCCTTTTTCATTCCGAGCCCCGGAAAGGAACCGTTTTTCAGGTGATCCTTCCGATCTTGGAAGAATCAAGGGGAAGCTGACTCATGATCGAATCAATACCGGTTGGGATCCCCGGTTTGCAATAAACCGTCATGCCTCGCCTTTGGGGCGTCACACCACCAATCATGAAAATAGACTCGTTGGACTTTAAACGCTATTTTCGTGTTA
>CAZSTT010000020.1:24299-30379 GCA_964609705.1 uncultured Thermodesulfobacteriota bacterium | reverse complement strand
CAACGGTCAGAGACTTTTCCTCCTCCTTGCGACAGGCCCGCGATTTGGCCAAAATTCACGGGGAACCGCAGGGTTGGACCGTTAATCTTGACTTAAGGGAATATGGGATCGAAGGCCGAAGGGTCCGGAAAATCCCTTCCAATTTGGAATTCAAAGTAGTAGATTCCATCGAGGGAGTGATTCAAAGCGGGCAATATCGTCTGGTTTTTGAACCGAATGGAGGGATGGAAGGGGCCACATTCCATCTGACCTCCAAAAAGAAGACCTTTGCCATCGAACTGGATCCTTTGATGGGGACCTTGGTCACCCGGTGAAACCGGATATGATAAACAGAATCGAATGGCGAATAACGAATATTGATGGACTCGTAATAAGTGGTCGAAAGCCCATTTACGTCATTCCCGTGAAAACGGGAATCCAGTGTTTTTAATTAGTTACGAATTTTCTGGATTCCCGCCTTCGCGGGAATGACGACTTTTTACGAATGCATCACTATTGAACAGCGAACAGGGAGCAACAAATGTCCAGGGGAGGGAGTAACGAGAGGTATAAGAAACTGAGACCTCTAACAGGAACCTCCGGTTTTACTTTACTGGAAGTCCTGGTCGCCCTGGCCCTTCTGGGGATCGCCGTTACGGCTATTTTACAGCTTTTCTCGGCTAATCTGAAATCCATTTCGGCTTCGGAAGAATATGTGGCCGGTTCCCTGGAAGCCCAATCTAAAATGCGGGAAGTCCTGGACAGCCAGGAGTTTTCCGAAAGGTCCTGGAATGGGATTACGAATAATGGATACCGGTTTCAGGTGTCTGTTTCAGATACCCTGCCGGAGAGGGTCGAAAACCTTCCCGTAAAGCTGGTGGTTGTGGAAGTGAAGGTTTATTGGGCGCGGGGGGCCGGTGAAAAATCATTGACCCTGAAGACCATGAAAATGGTTGAAAAACCGGTATGAAAAGATGGTTTGAAATCAGGAAGAGGGGAGATGTCGAACAGAAGGACCTTTATAAATCTTCGGTCCTGTCTACGGTCTCGACCAGTCCCGCCCGGCGGGGCTTAAGGAAGGATGGTTTTATTAAAAGGGAATCCGGTTTTACCTTACTGGAACTCATGATTTCCATCGCTATTGTCGGAATAATGGTTTTCCTCCTCATGGCGGTGTTGCGGTTGGGGTTCCGTTCCGTTGAGGCCGGGGAAAAAAAGATAGAATCTCTGGGGAGGATCAAGGCCTCTTTAAATGTGATTGACGCCCAAATTCAATCGGAAATTCCGCTGACTTTTGATCAAGACGGCGAAAAGCAGTATTATTTTAAAGGCCAACCGGACTCTCTTGAATTTTCAACCAATTATTCTATTTGGGAAGGGGAGAAAGGATTCGTGGTGGTCACCTATCAGGTGATTTCAGACGATCGGGGAAAGCGGACCCTTCAGGCATCGGAAAACAGGGTAGGGCGGGAAGACAGGAAAGAAATTAAGCTCCTGGAATTTTTTGATGAGATGGGTTTTGAATATTACTATCAGGATCCGACCAAGGAAGAGGGTCAATGGATAAAGGAGTGGACCGAGGCCGGTTTTCTTCCAAAAAAAATCCTGCTTCGCCTGATTAAAGACGGAAAGGATCTTTCCGTCATCCTCCCCCTGAAAACGGAAGGGGTTTTGGCGGAAAGCCTGGCCGTCCAGGGCACCGGGGGCGTCATTAAGAAAAAGTGAAAAAAATTGGATTGATATTCCTGCCGGGCCACAATCAAAGCGGCATAGCCCTACTGACCGTTTTATGGGTCATAACGGTCCTGATGGTTATCGTTTTTTCTTTTTCCTATATGGCCCGGACCGAGACCCTTTCGACCCTTGCTTTTAAAGAGGGAATAGAAAAGAAGTTTCTGGCCGAGGCCGGTGTGGAACGGGGTATCCTGGAACTTTTTTTCCGTAAGGAAAATTTAACCCAGGTTCTGATTGAAGATCAAGCCGTCTGGAAAGTGGATGGCCGCCCTTATTCCGGGCAGGTTGGCGATGGTCACTACGCCGTCAGGATTATCGATGAAACGGGAAAACTGGATATTAATTTTGCCCCTGAACTGTTGCTGAGGAATCTGCTAAGGAACCTTGGGATTGAAGGAACAACTCTGGATACTATGGTCGATTCGATCCTGGATTGGAAAGATAAAGATGATTTGCACCGCCTGAATGGGGCTGAATCCGACTATTATCTGTCGTTACCGAATCCTTATAAGGCTAAAAACGGCAATTTTGAAACCCTGGAGGAACTTCTGTCGGTCAAAGGGGTGACCCGGGAAATCCTTTACGGGGATGGGAAACAGAAAGGTTTAATCGATTTGTTGACCGTTCATGGAAAAACAAATAAGATCAACATCAACGCCGCCCCGAAAGAAATCCTCTTGTCCATTCCGGGGATAACGGCCGATATGGTTGACGAAATACTTATTTTCAGGGAAAACCAGGAAATTAGAACCCTCCAGGAAATCGGCGGGTCCGTGGTCGGGAATCAGGCCCTGCTTATTCCCTATATTACTTTTGGCCAAGGCAACACCTTTACTATTGAATCATCGGGATTCAAAGAAAAACCGCAATCCGGCTATGCAATCAGGACCACGGTTACGCTCTTGGCCGACAAACAATACAAATTCCTTTACTATAAGACTCCGGTCACTTTAAAACAGGATGAAACCGCTACCAAACTACTTTAAGCTTGGCGACCCCCTCCGGATGGCCTTGAAGAAAACAGGAAAAATCCTGGAAGAGGTGTTATTTTTAAGCCCGGCGGATGACAGGATTTCCTTTAAAAGAACCCTTTGTCTGGCTGTTGAAAAAGGAGAAGTCTCCGCTGCCGTCGGTTCCCGTTTTCTTTCCCGGATCCGTTTTCAGGGGGCCAAAAGTTATCTTCTGACCGAAAACGAGTATCCCTCCCCTGAATTTTTGACTTCTTGCCTCAGTCTGGCCGGGGCCGAATTAAAAGCGGAAAACTGCCGTTTGACTTTGAGTTTTCCTAAGGCCTGGGCGGTCGTTAAAACAGTAGATTATCCTGCCACTGTTCTGGAAAACATTTCCAATGTGGTCGGTTTTGAACTGGACCGGATAACCCCGTTTACCCCGGAAAATGCCTATTTCGATTTCCGGCTCTTTAAGGAAGATTCGGAAAAGGTCAGCCTCCTGGTAGCGGCCATCCGGATGGATCTGGTAGACCCTTATCTGAAGGCCATCCAGGAAAAAGGATTTAAAGTCGATCAGCTTTCAGTCAATCTGTTGGGATTGGGCACCCTTTGCCGGTATTGGTATAAAACGGATCGAGTCCTTTTTATCGGGATCAACGAAAAACAATATGAGGGTTTATTATACCTTTCGAATACGGCCCTGAAGGTTTTTTCCGGCGTTATTCCCCCTGGGGATGAAAAGTCCCTTATGAGCAGGATCGAGCAGGAAATAGAGTCGTCGGCCCCTGTTTCAGGAGAATTGCGTTCTTTGGAGGAAATTGTTTTCTACCTGAAAGGGAAAAATCCTTCCTTGAAAGAAGAGATCATCTCCCGGATGGAAGGGCCTGTTCAATTTCTTGAGGAAGCGGATCTGGGGCTTGAATCCAGAGGACCAAAACAAACACAGGTCCCTTACCCGGCTGTCGGAGGGGTCCTGGAATCCTTATGGACGAGATCGGCGGGAATCAATTTATTGCGGAAGGGGGTTCATAAGAAGCCAAAGCTTCCTTTAGGTATAACCATCCTGTTGGTTTTGTCTCTAGCGGTTCTGTTCGGAATTTATTGGCTGACTCCGATCGAAGTGGAAAAAGAAAGGCTGCAGAATATCGAAAAACAGATCGCTTCCAAGAAGGTGGAAGTTAGAAAGATCGAAAGTCTTAAACAGGATATTGAGGCCGTCAATAAAGAGGTTCATCTGATCAATGATTTTAAGCAAAACAAAATCCTGAGTTCCAACATCCTGAGGGAATTGACCCTGGTGCTGCCGAAAAATTCCTGGCTGACCCGGGTCAGGATTTATGAATCTCAGGTTAATATTGAGGGGTATTCTCCTTCCGCCACCCTGTTGATTTCTCAGTTGGAGGCTTCGAAGCTGTTTAAAAAAGTGGAGTTTTCCGCCCCGACTTTTCGGGATCCGAGACAGAATATGGATCGTTTTCAGATCAAAATGGAACTGGAGGGCCTTCTGCAGGAAAATGAGCCCCAGCGGGGGTCGTCGGAAATTAAACGATAGGATATTCATTTTCAGGGATTGAGCGTTTAAATGAAAAAGAACAGATTGTTGCTTATAGCGGTTCCTCTTATGATCCTCCTGATCGGATTAGTCATTTATCAGTACGGCTATCTACGGATTCAGGAGGAATTGGCTTTGATTCGTGAAGAACAGGAAAGCAAGTCCAAAACTCTGGAAAAATATCTGGCCGTCATCGCCGAAAAACCCAACCTGGAGAAAAAACTACAAGGCCTGAAAGAAAGAAGAAAGGCCGAAACGGCCAAACTGATTGAAGCAGAAACCTTCTCGTTGGCGGCCGCCGGTCTTCAGGAAATGGTCAAGGGCATTATCACCGGCCGAGGCGGGGTGATCTCCAGTGAACGAATGGGGAAGGAAGAGGATATGGCCCCCGGGTCCCTGGGACCGGCCAAAGAGGCGGTCAAGAGCCCAAAGCCGGAGAAAGGTCCCAAACCCAGGAAAGAGAAGAGCGAAGATAAAAGTCGGTTCAAATTCGTCAATGTCAGTTTTGATTTCACCGCCCCCGACACCGGGGCTTTAAGGGACATCATTTTCTTTGTGGAGACCCGGGTTCCTTACTTAGTGATCAAAGAGTTGGATTGCCGGGTTCGAAATTTTAAAGAACCGAGAGAACTGATGGTTAAACTGGATGTCACCGCCCTTTACGGAGGCAAATAACGAGAGTCTGATGCGCGTCTTGAAACAAATAAATCTCCTGAACTGTATCCTGCTGGGCCTGTCCATATTTTTTCTTTATGGGTTTCTTTTTCCCCGGCTGGAGAAGGATGTCTCCTTTCTCGTTCTTCCACCGATCAGGAAGCCGGCCGAGAAGACCCTCGATGAAGCGTTGAAAACCCAAACGCTCTCCCCCCAGGAATACAGGGCTATTGCCGATCAGAATCTTTTTCATCCGGACCGAATTATCCCGCCCGAAAAAAAACCGGAATCCGTTCTTCCCAAACCGGAATTTGTCCTTTATGGAACCCTGATTACTCCTGATTTGAAAATGGCCTATTTGGAAGACAAAAAAGCCCCGGTGACTACCCCGGGGCGAGGAACCAGACAATCCGCTTTGAAAATGGGCGAGTCCTTGAGCGGTTTCAGAGTTGCAGAGATTCAGGTTGATAAAGTGGTTTTGACCCGGGGAGAAGAAACGATCCAGGTCCTTCTGCAAGAACCCGGTTCATCCAAATCCCGGCAAGCAGTTCCTGGTCCGGGTCCCGGATCTCCGGTTCCGTCTGCCGCCATGCCCCCTGCTTCAAGTCCGGCATTTCCCCAATCGGGAACGGCTATACAGCCGGGTCCCGGGACAAGACCGGTCCCTTCCGGACGAACGCGGGGATTTCCCGCGCCGGGTGGACCGGGCCTGGAAGCCCCCCAGCCACCCGGGCAAAGAACGATCCCTTCCGGAGGAATGCCGGGTACATCTCCGCCACTCCCTCAATCCCCTAATCGTTAAGGGCTTTCAAGTTTTTGTAATATAGCCATCCAAAGTAACCCCTGTTGAGTCATGAGTAAAGGAGAAGTGTGCCTGATCGGACACTGATGGTAAGAAATTAGATTTGAGGGGAAAGAGTCAGGAGTGATTATTTTTTGGGAAGTGAATTTTTCGGGAGCAATCCTTCTTTTTTAAGCTGTTTGTTGATACCTTTATCCAACCGATGGATATAGAAATCCGTCAGCTTTTCCGCCTCCGCTTGATTCCTGATTACCTTGGGGGTAAGCAATAAGACGATTTCGGTGCGAGCCAGGGTATCATTGGTGGCGCCAAAGAGATAGCCAAGGACAGGGATTTTGCTGAGGAAGGGCAGCCCGGATCTGGTTTTGCCCTTCTGTTCCTGTATCAGTCCCCCGATAACAATGGTCTG
>CAZSTT010000020.1:6859-24199 GCA_964609705.1 uncultured Thermodesulfobacteriota bacterium | reverse complement strand
CGGATCTGGTTTTGCCCTTCTGTTCCTGTATCAGTCCCCCGATAACAATGGTCTGTCCGTCCTGGGCTACCATGTAGGTCGAAGCTTCCCTTTTGGTGAAGACCGGGAAGGTGTTGGTGCCGATTTGTTGGAAGACAAAGGTAGAAACCTCCTGACTCATTTCCAGAGATACCAGACCGCTGTCATTAATAGATGGTTTTATTTTTAGGATCACACCGGTATCTTTATATTGCACGGTTTGGGTCGTGACGGTGGTACTTTGTACATCGGTGACAATGGGCACCTGACTGCCTATTTGAATCTTGGCTTCCCGGTTGTCGGAAGCCAGGATATGGGGAGAGGCCAGGACGTTGGTTTTTCCCTGGGTAGCCAGGGTATTCAACACGCTTCTGATCAGTCCGGTTTTATCGATGCCCAAAAAGGTAAAGCCGGCGGCAGGTATCACCGTTCCCGGTGTGGTGGATTGTATGGTGGAGGAGGAAAAAGCCCCGGTGATATTGGCGAACCCTCCATCGATCATAGATTTCAAGGACCACTCCAACCCGAACCTTAATTCGTCGCTCAGGGTGATCTCGGCGATGAGTACTTCAATCATCACCTGCCGGGGGACCTGATCAAGCTTATTCAGGGTTTCCAGAATAAGGGCGTAGTCCTCGGAGGTGGCCAGGATGACCAGTGAATTGGTAATTTCGTCCGGAAAGATTTTTGTTATGTCAGACACGAGGGCTTCTCCGGTGGACCCACCCACCGTAGTCGTGGTCGTTACTTGCGGGGTGGGGGGAGAAGGGGCGGGAGTGGTAGTCTGCCCGGAAGCCGGTCTGCCGGTAGCGGTGGTGGTCGTAGAGGTCCTTGGAGGTGCTTTTGCTCCCAGGAATATTTGCTGCAACAGGCTGGCCAGGTCTTTGGCTTTGGCATTTTGAACCGGGTAGACAAAGACCTGAGGTTTTATTTGCTTGAGCTGTTCGCTGTCAAAGATCTCGACTAATTGGAGCAGTCTTTTTACATTGGCATCCGTATCCACCAGAATGAGATAGTTTATTTTCGGCACATCCACAATCACCGCATTCGTGGATAGAAAGGGGGTCAGAACTTTGACCATTTCCGTAGAGGTAACAAATTTTATAGGAACCACTTGCAGTAATCCCAGACCTTGCAGGGTTACCTTATCCGGGTCCCGTCCAATCTTGACCGGGGCCGGTTCCCTGGGCATATCCCCGATGGGGATGATACGATAAAGCCCACCATCTTCAACTACGCCGATTCCGTTCAGCCGTAAGATGACCTCCATCAAGGGCATGACATCTTCCCTGGCTACCGGGGCCACGGATCTGAAGTTCACCCGGCCTTTGACTTTAGGGTCGATAATATAATTGTATTTTAAAACCCCACCAAAAATAGTTTGGATAACGGAATAGACGTCCGCATCATCGAAATTAAAACTGACTTCCCCCCGTTTAACCGCGGTCCTTGTCTGTCTGAGCTGGTCGGGTCTTCCGTCCTCAGGAGGTCTTATGACCGATCTTCCCGGTTGTTGAGGACTGGACAGACCCGGTCTTCCGTCTTCAGGGGCTGTGGCCGGCGGGGAAGCCGTCTGTTGTCTGGGAACCGGGATGGACGGAGGAACTGTTCCGGGAGCCGGTGAAGGGAAGGGGGTTGAACCCGGTTGGTTTTGATTCGGTGGTAATTTCGCTGGAAATGGCTGTGGAACCGGCTCGCTTTTTTCAAGGGTGTTCATTCCCGGGGGTTTTGAAACCGGGCCGGAAGCCGGACCGGGCAATGGAATACCTTGGGGCGCTTCCTTGGGCGTGGAAGGTTGAATGGAAGGGGATTGGGTCTGGGCCAATTCTTTGGGCAGTGGGGGTTGAGCCCATATCGACGACCCCAGAAAGAGCACGGAAATGAGAATCTGAAAAAGCCCCGATAAAATGAACTGAATCGACCTTTTCCCCAAAAGAATGTCCTTTCTCAGAAATTAAACCTGCAACTATAATTCTTTACACTAAAATTTAAAAATAGACAATAAAAAATTTCGGAGATTTTCCTCCAAGGATGGGTGGTCAGCCGATTGTCACTTACCGGGGAAGAAGAGGTTCCTTCTCCGAGGATGGTTCTAAATTTTTTTATTGACTAACCATCCGTAATAGTTTTTAATTCATAAATAAATTATCAATAAAAAAGGGACAGGTAGAAAAAATGAAGAGTTTCCTGGGGCGCTCCAGACTAGGTCATCGTGGCTTTTCTTTGATCGAGCTGATGGTGGTCATGGTCATTATCGGTCTGCTGGCAGCCCTGGTAGCCCCCAGGCTTTTCCCCAAATTAGGCAAGGGGAAGCAAGCGGCGGCCAAGGCTCAAATTGAGCTGTTGAGCCAAGCCCTGGATCAATACCGATTGGATACCGGGACCTATCCCTCTACTCAGGAAGGTTTAAATGCCTTGATGACCAACCCGGGGCAGGAGAAATGGGACGGACCTTACCTGAAGAAAAATGTTCCAACGGATCCCTGGGGGAACCCCTATACGTATCAAGTTCCCGGTACCCATGGTGAATACGACCTTTTTTCTTATGGTCGGGATAATAAACCGGGCGGAGAAGGGGAAGATAAAGATGTCACTAGCTGGGAATAAGGGTCATGTCTCATAAATCCGTTTTATGTATCTTTTTATTTTTTTTGCTGGGGACCGTCTTTTTTGTTTTTCTGGGGTGCGAGGTGTCGGATATCAACAAAAAGGATAGCGTAACCAGCGGCACCTCAACCGGATCGGGGAGTTCTGGATCCGGCGGGGCGCCGGCCAGCGTCACGGTCAATGCGGGAAGCAACTCCCTTGGCACAGGGGCAACCACGACCATCACCGTAATAGTAACGGATGCTTCGGGAAGACGAACCGATGCCTCTCTTATTCTGACTTCATCCCTGGGGGGAACTTTTAACGGTTCTAATGCCATTTTGAATGGTAATACCTCGGGGGGGGTATTCGTCGCCGATTATAAGGCCGTAAGTTCGGGCGAGGATGAGGTCTCAGCAGCGGTTTCCGGCGCCGGACCTAAGGGGTCCACGATTATAACCATAACGGGTTCTGTTGCCCCGTGACCATTTCCCGATAGAAGCAAGTTTCGCAGCAGTCCGGTTTTATTCAAGCCAAGACCCTATCGACCCAAAAGTCACCGAAATCCCCTGGGGGCTTTTTTATATTTACCGGCCTCCCGCCTATGGTAAAAATATTCTTCCTTGCCTTTCACTTGAATCCTTGACCCCTTGGACCCTCTGATTAATTTTCATGTTTTATGCCCTCCGAAATTTATTGATCTGTATAAGAAGGAGAAATGACTTATGGTGACCCCTGAAAGCATGCAGCAAAAAGCCATGGATTTATTTGCCAATGAAATGTATTGAGCCCAGGCCCTCCTGGCCGTGGGCCTGGATATGATCGGGGAAGAGGAACGGGATGTGGCCATGCGGGCCATGGCCGGTCTGACCGGAGGATGTTATCGGGGAGATTTTTGCGGGGCCATTGCCGGCGCTGTTCAAGTGATTGGTTGTCTTTTTGCCGGGGCCAACAAGGATGAAATGGAGGATTCCAGGTTGACCCCGACCATCAAAATGGTATATGACCGTTTAAAAGATTTGGCCCTGGAAAAATATGGCGACACCACCTGCGGGACCATTTCTCGTTGTGATTGGTATGATCCGGAAGATGTTAAAGCCCGGCGGGTCGATGGAAGGCGGGAGGAATGCACACGATTCGTCGGGGAAACGGCCAGGGTGTTGGGAGAAGTAATCCTGGAAGTGGTCGGAGAAGAAGAACTGAAGATCCTTCAGGGTGAAGAATGAGGGGCCTGCGGGCAGGCAGGGGAAGGGGTGGGGGTGGCTATTTTCGCATTAAATTATCATACCTTCCTAATTAAATAGGTCAGGCATCTTGCCTGACTGGAATTGTCAGCCGGGACGGCTGACCTATTTTCTTTTCGCTAAATCCAGGATTGGGTGGATCAAATCTATTTTCGAACTAAACCCTCATGCCTCGCTGAGGCACCACGAGACATAAAAGTAGGTTTTCGTTGAACATTGAACCTTGAACGATGAACCTATTTTCGAATTAAACGGGATTTTTTTCTTCTTCCTCTTCCAGCGGATTCAGGCCGGCCCACTTGACGGCCGCCAGACCGCCGGCCAGATTAAGCGTGTTATGGATTCCCTCCTGATCCAGGACAATCTGGGCCTCATAAGAGCGGACCCCGGAGTTACAGACCAGGACCAGCCGTTTACTTTTCGGAAGATCGCGAAGTCCTTGGGTGAGGGTTTCCCCGGGGATATTGATCCAGTGGGGAGAAAATTTTTGGACATAAGGCTGGGCATTGCGCGGTCCCCGAACATCCACAAATAAAGTTTCATTTTCTTTTCGGCCGTCAAAAAGCTCCTGAAATTGATTTAACGGTAAGGGCCTGTTTTTTCCTTCCAGGGTATTTTTCAGGGTGTTGGCCACGGCATTCAAAATATCCATGGCTCCGGAGAAAGGCGGGGAATAGGGGATTTCCAGATTGGCTACCTCTTCAATAGTCGGTTGATAAGGCAAGGCTCCAGCAATGGCATTGAGGCGGGCCAAGAGGGCGTCCCCATTTTTGGCTACCCCGGATAGACCCAACACCCGGCGGGTTTTCCGATCAGCGACTAATTTCAAGGCCATTAACTCCTGGCCCGGATAAAAATGAGCGCGATCGGCTTGGATAACCAGCGCCTCCCAGGCGTCAAATCCCGCTTCTATGGCAGCCGCTTGAGTCAATCCGCTTCGTCCGGCAGAGAGATCAAAAAGCTTGACGGCAAAACTTCCGGTGACTCCGGGAAAGGTTTCCCGGCCTCCGGCCGCGTTGGTGCCGATGACCCGGCCCTGGCGATTGGCCAGAGACCCGGAGGGATACCAGACCGGTTGCCGGGTGATCAAATGAGGAAGTTCAATACAATCACCTCCGGCATAGATATCAGGATCCGAAGTTTGGAGGAATTGATTAACGCTTATGGCCCCGGTCAATCCGATAATAAGGCCGGCCTGTTCGGCCAGGGAGGTATTGGGTCGAACTCCGGAGGCCAGGATCACCAGGTCGGCTGGGATTTCCCGTTTGTCGGTTATAATTTTATTGACCTTCCCCTGGTCGTCTCCAAGAATTCGCAGGAGCCTTTCTTCCAGAAGAAGATTCACCTCATGGCTTTTTAATTCGGTCGATATCATCCGGGCCAAATCCGGATCCAGAATTCCGGGCAGGATCTGGTCCTGAATTTCAAGGACGGTTGTTTCCACGCCCCAAAGCTCGGAAACAGCCTGGGCCATCTCCAATCCGATCGGGCCGGCACCGATAATGACACAGTGAGTTACTTGACCTTGGCTGAGGGCATTTTTAATCCACTGCGCTTCGGCGGGGTTGGAGAGGGTGGTGATCCCTTCGAGATCCATCCCCGGGATGTTTGGTTTGACTGGAACGGATCCGGTGGCCAGCACCAGCGTATCGTAGGGGCATTCTTCTTCTCTTCCGGTGAGGAGGTCCTGGAGGTGCACCTTACGATCCTGTCGATTGATGGCCGTGGCCCGGGTTTGACTGAGAACCCGTACCCCTTTGGCCTCTTTAAAAAAATTCTCATCCCGGACCATATGAAACGAGGTGGACATGAGGGCTTTGATTTCACTGATATCTCCTGAAACAAAAAAGGGGATTCCGCATCCCCCGTATGAAATATCCCGGTTTTGATCGATCAGGGTCACCTGGACTGAGGGATCCACGCGGTAGGCCCGGCAGGCCACCTTGGGACCCAAGGCTACGGCACCAATAATTACAATTTTTCTGGACATGCGGATTGCTCCATTAATTTATGAAAAATGAGACGTTAATAAATCACAAAACTTGGAAATTTTCCGGGGCGGTGGTGATGGGGATGAGCCCCTGCTCGGTCATCTGATAGGTATTTTCGATGCCCACCAGCCCATGTTCGGGAAGGACCATTTTGGGTTCAAGGGCGAAGACCATTCCCGTTTCCAGGGGCCAATCAAACTTCTGACCGATTACCGGAAGTTCATCCAGTTCCAACCCCAGACCGTGGCCGATGTAGCGAACCAGGGACGGACCCATTCCCATGAAACGGGTCAGATAACCCAGGCGATCGGCCTCTTCCAGTGCCCAGAAATAGACTTGATCACCGGGGATTCCGGGGCGGGTTTTTGCTATGAGAGATTGTTGGATGGTTTGAACCGCCTGGTAGGCTTCTTTGACCGCCGAAGGCGGTTCGCCCAGAGAGAACATGCGGGTCTGATCGGCCAGATAGCCGTTGTAACAACCGACAAAATCAACGCTGATGGCTTCGTGAAGTTTGATGGTTTTTATTCCGGCTCCCTGGCTGAAGGCCGGACCAACCCCTAATCCCCCGGAGGGTGAATCGAGGTAAGAGGGTTTGCCCCCTTCCGGCCCGGAGAGGATATGGCCGTAGAACAA
This sequence comes from uncultured Thermodesulfobacteriota bacterium, assembly GCA_964609705.1. GTDB lineage: Bacteria > Desulfobacterota > RBG-13-43-22 > RBG-13-43-22 > RBG-13-43-22 > RBG-13-43-22. The sequence goes on along the minus strand of CAZSTT010000020.1, from coordinate 17,724 downwards.
CTCCTGATTAAACCCCCGGCTGCGGATGTACCCTTGATGACCTTCCTGGCGCAGGAAGGCTTCGAGCTTCCCGCACAGTTCTATTTCCGTCATCCCCGGTCGCAGGATCCGAGGGACTTCAAGGACCATTCGCTGAAGCATCCGGGCGGCTCTTTTTATATTTTCAATTTCCCAGGGGGATTTAAACATCCGGCACTTGCGTATTAAAATCGAGGCATCCAGGAGACGGCATTTTTTAAAAAGGCTTTTAAGCTGAAGGAAATTTGCGGCCGGAAGCACATCCATTTCCAGGCCCAGGATTTGGGGTTCCGAAATATCCCTCTCGGCCAATAAAGAAGGAATTTCCTTGGAAGAGGATAAGGACAGGATATTCGTCAGGGAGGATTCTTCCATGGCCCGGTCTAAATTTTTCTTGACCAGAAAGATCGGTTCCTCCTGAGCCGGTATGTAGAGATATCCCGGTTGCATGGTTCCTGAAAAATATAAAAGATCAACGTTCTGGCAGAGCAAGACCCCATCCAGACCTTCCTGGATCATCAGGTCCTGAAAACGAGTGAGCCTGTTTTCGATTTCTGAAGAGGGAACGAATAACGGGGAGGAATTATTTTCAAGTTCCATTTTTTTTCTTCCTTAACTATTTTTTATACTGTGAAAAATTGTAACACAAAATGAAGGTCCTATGGTATTATTTTTATCAATATGACGGAACCTCGACCTTACCATCATTTTGGAACCTATTTAAAGGGACTTTTCGGCTGCCGGGTGCAAAAGATTTCTCTGGACGCCGGTTTGACCTGCCCCAATCGTGACGGGACCAAGGGGACAGGAGGATGCATCTATTGTGACCAAGGAGGTTCCGGGACCGGGGCTTATGAGCGGATTCCCTCTATCACCCAGCAGTTGCTTCAAGGAAAAATTCTCTTGAAGAAACGCTACCAGGCTGAAAAATTTATCGCTTATTTTCAGTCTTTTTCCAATACCTATGCCCCGGTTAAAATATTAAATTCCTTATATCGGGAAGCCTTATCCGATGGGGATGTGGTCGGCTTGGCGGTAGGCACCAGGCCGGATTGCATCAACCCCGAGATATTGGATTTATTGGCCGGTTTCCAAAAAACCCACCTGGTGTGGATCGAATACGGGCTCCAGTCCTTTCACCCCCGGACCTTAAGGATGATAAACCGCGGTCATACAATAGAAGATTTTATCCGGGCCGTAGAAGAAACACGAAAACGAAATATTAATATTTGCGTCCATGTCATCCTGGGTTTGCCGGGAGAAGGATTGGAAGAATGTCTTTTCACGGCTGCCCGGTTGGCAGAATTGGATATTCAAGGCTTAAAAATCCACTCCCTTTATATTAACCGGGGGACCTTGTTGGAAACCTGGTACCATCAAAAAAAATATCGTCCTCTCCTCCAGGATGAATATGTGGATTGGATCTGCCAATTTTTAGAGCTTTGCCCCCCTCATTGGGTTATTCAGCGTTTAACCGGTGACCCCAATCCAGAAAAATTGGTTGCCCCGTCCTGGACTTTGAAAAAACAGACAACCTTGAAGATGATTCAGGATCGATTGAAAAGAACAGGAAGCTTTCAGGGGGCCGGGTGGAAGGGGAGGGGAGAAGAAAAGAACGTTCGGCGATGAGCGTTCAGCGTTCGTCGAAAAACGGGAAACGAAAAGAAATCCCGGCCTTCTAAACAACCCCGGGATTCGGCCGAGAAGAAGTCGAGCGGGCCGCGCGGATCGATCGGTTCGCGCGGATCGAATGGTGACCGATCCAAAAACAAGACCCCCTTTGACCTCGGAGTTGATTGTTAAGGAAATACGATGAATAGGAAAACCATTTATTATGACAGCCGGGAATTTCCCTTGGTCGGTCGGATCTATGTGGCGGCATCAGCGAAAGGTCTTTGCTTGCTTTCTTTACCTTCCCATCCGGTTGAGTCCTTCTTTGAAAAAGTCCTGGCCCGGTTTCGACCCGATTTTTTTACCCAGAACCCTGATCCTTTTCAGGATTTTTACCGCCAAATGGATCAATATTTAAACGGCCATAAAGTCGTTTTCGAGGTTTCCCTGGATATTCAGGGGACTCCTTTTCAGATTCAGGTTTGGGAGGCCTTAAAGGCCATTCCTTATGGGGAAACCCGCAGTTATGGGGAAATTGCCCGGGCTGTTTCCAGTCCCCGGGCTTATCGGGCTGTCGGCCAGGCCAATCATAACAACCCGGTTCCTATCGTGGTCCCCTGTCACCGGGTTATCGGGTCACGGGGAGACCTGGTGGGATTTGGCAGCGGCCTGCCGGTAAAGGAGAAATTGCTGGATTTGGAAAGAATAACCGCAAGATGAAGATTTTACTTGCCAAAATAGTGTTTTGCTTATACAATAATAAAATTTACTAAATTCTCACGCTTTTTCAGTCCCCTGGGTGCATCGGATCATAGGGTGGAGAACTCATTGAAAAAGCGGCGGAAAAACCCAAAAGGAGGATAAAAAATGTCGTATGTTTCTATGAAACAGTTATTGGAGGCCGGTGTTCATTTCGGCCATCAAACCAAGCGTTGGAACCCTAAAATGAAGCCCTATATCTATGGGGCGCGAAACGGGATTTACATTATCGATCTGCAAAAAACCGTCAGTCTGTTTAAAACGGCTTACGATTTTGTGGTTGATACCGTAGCTCAGGGTGGGTCGGTCCTTTTTGTCGGGACCAAAAAACAGGCCCAGGAAGCCATCAAAGAAGAAGCCGAACGGTGTGGCATGTTTTTTGTCAATCATCGCTGGCTGGGTGGGACCATGACCAATTTCGTGACCATCCGTCTGGGAATCGAACGTCTTAAATATTTAGAAAGGATCAAGGCCGACGGCACCATCCAGAGGTTTCCCAAGAAGGAGATCATCAATCTGGATCGGGAATATATCAAACTGCTGCGCAACCTAGGCGGAATAAAAGAGATGGACGCCCTGCCTAAGGCCGTTTTTGTCATCGATCCACGGAAAGAAGGGATTGCCATCCTGGAGTCCCGGAAACTGGAGATTCCCCTGGTATCGGTGGTGGATACCAATTGTGATCCGGATGAGATTGATTACATCATTCCCGGAAATGATGATGCCATTCGAGCCATCCGCTTGATTACCTCTAAAATAGCCGATGCCTGTCTGGATGGCAAAGCCAAACGGGAGGAGATGCTGCAATCCGAGGCGGACAAAGAAGGCCGGATCGAAGAAACCTTTGCCGGTAAAGAAGGGTTGGAGGAAAACGAAAGCGGAAGCGCTCCAAGCCCGGGAGGCCCGGAAGTGATCATTATCAGAAAGTTGGAAGAAACAGCAACCGAGGGAGGTACGGAAAGTTGAATATTACATCAGAGTTAGTCAAGGCTCTTCGGGATAAAACCCAGGCCGGTATGATGGATTGCAAAGAGGCCCTGAAAGCGGCCGATGGAGACATGGAAAAAGCCGTTGAATATTTACGAAAGAAAGGGTTGGCCACGGCCCAAAAAAGAGCCGGCCGGACTACCTCCCAAGGACAAATAGGATCCTACATCCATGGTGGAGGGAAAATAGGGGTCATGGTGGAAGTCAATTGTGAGACCGATTTTGTAGGCCGGACCGATCAATTTTCCGAACTGGTCCATAACCTGGCCATGCATATCGCCGCGGCCAATCCGGTTTGTGTTCGACGGGAAGAAATGCCGCGGGAACTTTTGGAAAAAGAAAGAGAGATCTACCAGGCACAGGCCAAAGAATCCGGAAAACCGGAAAAGGTTTTGGAAAAGATTGTCGAAGGTAAAATTGAAAAGTTTTTTAAAGAGTTCTGTTTAATGGAACAGCCTTATGTCAAAAATCCGGATATCACCATAACCGATTTGCTGAACGAAAAGATCGGCCAGATCGGGGAGAGCATCACCATAAAGCGATTTTCCCGCTACCAGTTGGGGGAAGAATAAAAAAAATGCCTAAGGAGCGCTTCGCTTGAGGGACGCTTCGCTGAGGCTTGAGACAGTGGCCTCTTCCCTCAAGTCCCGACGAGTCGGGACGCTCCTCAAGCGAAGCGCTCCTTAGGCAAGGATTATCGATAAATAATCATGGCCGGATTGAAACTAAAATATAAAAAAATTCTTTTGAAACTGAGTGGGGAGGCCCTGGCCGGCGAGCAGGGGTTTGGGATCGACGTTGCCGTCGTTCAAAAGACCGCCCGGGAGATTAAAGAGATTGTTTCCCTGGGAACCAAACTCGGGATTGTGGTCGGTGGCGGAAATATCTTCCGTGGCGTTGCCGCCAGTGCCGGGGGGATGGACCGGATCCAGGCGGATTATCTGGGGATGCTGGCCACTCTTTTTAATGCGGTAGCCATCAAAGAGGCCTTAAAAAGACAAAAAATTGAAGCCCAGGTTTTTTCCGCCCTGCCTGTTCATGGCCTGGCCGATCTCTATGTAGCCCAATCGGCCAAGGCGTTGATGGAAAAAGGAGTGGTCCTGCTGCTGGCCGCCGGAACAGGAAACCCTTTTTTTACCACCGATACGGCCGCAGCCCTCAGGGCCTCGGAACTCAGAACTGAAGTGATTTTAAAAGCCACCCAGGTGGAGGGGGTCTATGATAAAAACCCTAACCTTAATCCGCAGGCCAAACTCTTTAAAGAAATAAGCTACTCCCAATTTTTGCAAAGTCATCTTCAGGTCATGGATGCCACAGCCGTTTCTCTGGCCAGGGAAAACAACATTCCAATCATTGTTTTTAACGGGTTGATTAAGGGGAATTTAAAGAAGATCATCCTTGGGTCCCCTACCGGGACCTTGATTAAGGGGTAAGCTATGGTAGAGAAGGTATATAAAGAAACCAAGGAAAAAATGGAAAAAGCCCTGGAGGCCCTGAAAAAAGATCAGGCCCGGATTCGTACCGGGAGGGCCTCCGTTTCCCTGTTGGACGGGCTTCGGGTTCAATATTACGGCAGCCAGGTTCCCTTAAATCAAGTGGCTTCCATTGCCGTTCCGGAAAGCCGGCTGATTACCATTCAGCCCTGGGATACCAAGGCTATTGGGGATATTGAAAAGGCCGTCCTAAAATCCGAACTGGGACTCACCCCGATCAATGACGGGAAAATGATTCGAATCAACATCCCCCCTCTGACCGAAGAAAGACGCCGGGATTTGGTCAAGGTGATCAAGAAAATGGCCGAAGAATCCCGGGTGGCCTTAAGGAATATCCGCCGGGAATCCAATGAATCCTTCAAAGAGCTGAAAAAAGACAAGGCCATTTCCGAGGATGACTTTTTTAAAGGGCAGGAAGAGGTCCAGAAGATCACCAACGACTATATCGAAAAGGTGGATCGAATCAGCGAGGAAAAGGAAAAAGAGATTTTATCCTTTTAACATGAAAATAGGGTTCACCACCCAACGAGCTTATTTTCATGTTTGGCGGTGTTACGCCCCGAAACGGGGCATGACGGTTTAAAGGTTTTGTCACGAGCCAACCTTTCGCTGAAGGCGGAAACCGGTCCTTTTCCCCTCCCACGCGTGGACTATGAAATCAAATATTCCGGAAAAGATACCCAGGCACATCGCTATTATTATGGACGGAAACGGCCGTTGGGCCCAGCAGCGGTCCCTGCCCCGGGTCGCCGGTCACCGGCAGGGGGTGGAGTCGGTCCGGGATGTGGTCAGGGCCTGTCGGGAGATGGGAATTTCAGTTTTGTCCCTCTATGCCTTTTCCAGGGAGAATTGGAACCGTCCCAAATGGGAGGTCAAGGCTCTGATGCAACTGCTTTTCCGTTATTTGAAGTCCGAAATCAAGGAATTAATTGATAACGGGATTGCCTTGCGTATTATCGGAAACCTGGAGCGATTACCGGAGAAGCTCCAGTCTCAACTGCTTTCAGCTATTGACCAAACCAAAGAGAATACCGACATGATCCTGAATATCGCTTTGAGTTACAGCGGTCGGGAGGAAATCATTAAGGCCGTTCGAAAAATTGCCCAATCCGTTCAGGAAAGAATACTCTCTCTGGATGATATTTCGGAAGAGACCTTTGAAAATTACCTTGACACCCATGGTCTTCCGGATCCTGATTTACTGATAAGAACCAGCGGGGAACTCCGGCTCAGTGATTTCCTGATTTATCAAATGGCCTATACCGAATTTTATGTCACACCGACCCTTTGGCCTGATTTCCGGAAAAAGCATCTGTTGACCGCTATTCAAGAATTTAACAAAAGGGAAAGACGATTCGGCCTGACCGGCGAACAGGCTAGGGGAAAGAGCCCCCTGCCGGGCCAACAAGATTCCTGAGGAGTTGTTTTTGAGTTTAAAGGCTGCCACGACTCATACCCAGCGGATCATCACCGCCGGGGTGCTTATCCCCCTCCTTTTTGTTGCCCTTTATTGGGGGGGGGCTTTCATTTTCCTCCTGCTGGTTTGGGCTGCTTTTTTGCTTGGGAACTGGGAATTTATACATTTGATCTATGAAAAGCCTTCCGGGTTTGACTTGCTGTTTTTCTGGCTGATCGGAACCCTGGCCCTTGGGGGAGCCTGGTCAAAAGGAGTAGAAGGCCTGGTTATGGCCCTGATTCTAGGTGCACTACTCAACTTTATCCGCTGGGTTCCTCTCTTTCCAAATCAGAATCGATTTTTTGAATTCATAGGCAAACAGATGTTTGCCCTTTGGTACCTTCCCCTTCTTTTTCCCTTTTTCCTCTTGATTCGGATGAATCCCCAGGGGCTCCATTGGATTTTTTTCTTACTGGTCGTTAATTATGCCGGGGATACCGGGGCCTATTATGTGGGACGCACCCTGGGAAGGCATAAGCTGGCTCCCATGGTCAGTCCTCAAAAAACCATCGAAGGATCTTTGGGGGGATTGGCGGCCAACCTCCTGGCGACCTGGATTTTTCAAGTGACCCTTTTCACCAACTATTCTTTTATGCTCATGGCTTCCCTGGGCTTGGCGATTGGTGTTGTCAGCCAGGCCGGGGACTTGTTAGAATCGATGTTCAAACGGACGGCCCGGGTAAAAGACTCGGGCTCCCTGTTTCCTGGGCATGGGGGACTTCTGGACCGTATGGACAGTCTGCTGCCGGCGGCACCGGTGGTCTATTTTTATATAAAATTTATTTTAACCGTATGAACAGGATATCCGGGATTGACTGCTTTTTTCCCCCCGGGAAAACAAGTCAGCTTTCTCTTTGCCCGCCAATTCCTGTTTCATTATTTATTAGTTCATGCCAATCAGAAATCGAATGACATCTTGAAAAATATATCTCTCTTAGGCAGCACCGGTTCCGTCGGGCGCCAGGTCCTTAAACTGGTGCAACAGTTTGGGGATCGATTTCGCATAATCGGCCTTTCAGCCGGGAAGAACATGCAACTGCTGAAAGCGCAGATTCTGAATTTTAAACCGCGAGTGGTTTCAGTGGCCTCCAGCAAAGAAGCCGCTGAATTAAAGGGCGATGGTTTCCCCGGGTTTCCATTAGAGGTCCTTTGGGGAGATGAAGGGCACGAAAAAGTTGCCAGCCTCCCCGAAGTGAATATGGTGGTTTCGGCCATGGTCGGGGCCATCGGATTACGCCCCACCCTGGCGGCCATTCAGGCCGGTAAAACCATTGCCTTGGCCAACAAAGAACCTTTAGTGATGGCCGGGGCCTTGATCATGGCAGAAGCCCAAAAGCAGGGGGTGGCCATTTTACCGGTCGACAGCGAACACAGTGCCATTTTTCAAGTGTTACAGGGGCAGCAGCGAAGCGGTTTAAAAAGGATTCTGCTAACCGCTTCCGGTGGACCTTTTCGGGATTATCCACCGGAGGCCATGAAACGGATCACCGGCCCGGAAGCAGTCAACCATCCCCGATGGAAAATGGGCCCCAAGATTTCCATCGACTCCGCTACCTTAATGAATAAAGGGCTGGAGGTGATGGAGGCCCAGTGGTTGTTCGGGGTATCCCTGGATCAGGTTTCAGTAATTATCCATCCTCAAAGTGTTATCCATTCCATGGTGGAATTTCAGGATGGCTCCATTCTGGCCCAATTGGGAAATCCGGATATGATGATACCCATCGCTTATGCCCTTTCTTATCCGGAAAGGCTGACCCTGGACCAGGCTTCTCTGGACTTGATCGGGCTGGGAGGTTTAACTTTTTTTAACCCGGACCTGGAAAAATTTCCCTGCCTGGGCCTGGCACTGGAAGCCGGAAGACAGGGAGGGAGTATGCCGGTGGTCTTAAATGCCGCCAATGAGACGGCTGTTTCTTCGTTTTTAATGGGGGTTCTACCCTATCAGGGGATTCCTGCCGTTATAGAAGATACTATGGGAAAACACCAACGGTATGCCCCCGGTGGTTTGGAAGAGATTCTGGCCATAGACGGGTGGGCCCGGAGACAAGCCAGGTCCTGGATCAACGAAAAGTATGGTTCGGGAGCTATGCCCGTAGAAAAGTGAAAGGGAGAAGGAAGCTTTAATATGGAAATGATCCTTTTGCAGATTCAAAGTGTTATCACGTTCTTGGCGGCAACCGCCGAAGCCCAGCCCTGGTATTATGGGGTATTATTCAAGGTGGGGCCTTTTATCATTGTCCTCGGGTTGCTGATCTTTTTTCATGAGATGGGGCATTTTCTGGCGGCCAAATTTTTCGGAGTCAAAGTGGAACGATTTTCCTTTGGCCTGGGACCGAGACTGGTCGGAATAAAAGTCGGGGAAACCGATTACCGGATATCCGCTTTCCCTTTGGGCGGATATGTGAAAATGGTAGGGGAAGGGCTGGACGATGAAGTATTAGAAGAAGAAAAAGGCCGTTCCTTTTCTTATAAAGCCGTCTGGAAAAGAATGATCATTGTCGTCTGCGGCCCCTTATTCAATTTCTTTTTTGCAATCGGGGTTTTTTCCCTTGGTTTTTTATTGGTGGGTCAGGTTATTCTGACCAGCGATATCGGAGAAGTTAAACCGGATTATCCGGCCTATAAAGCCGGCCTTCGATCCGGAGACAAGATAATCAGTATGGGTGGTCATCCTATTTCCATCTGGAAAGACTTGCCTGATGTGGTCAGGAAAAACTCTGGGAAAGCCATACCGGTGATCTTTGTCCGAGGGGATAGGCAATATAAAACCGAAGTCATTCCGGTCACCAGTACGGTCAAAAATCTTTTCGGTGAGGATGTTCAGGAAACGGTGATCGGGGTTTCACCTTCCGGTAAATTCATTACCAAGAGTTTGGGATTAGGGGAAGCCCTTCAAGGGGGTATTCTACAAACTTATGAAATTACAAAGTTAACGTTTGTTAGTTTGATAAAGCTGGTTCAGCGAAAGGTCCCTTTGGAGACCCTGGGCGGGCCGATTTTTATCGCCCAGTTGGCCGGTCAACAGGCCCAGGAGGGATGGGCCAATCTATTATTTTTTACCGCCTTGCTGAGTGTCAATCTGGGAATACTGAATCTGCTGCCCATTCCTATCCTGGATGGCGGCCATCTGGTCTTTTTCGCTATCGAGTGGATCTCCGGCAAACCCCTCAGCCTGAAAAAAAGGGAAATCGCCCAGCAGGTTGGGATGTTTGTTTTGATTTTACTCATGGTTTTTGTCTTTTATAATGATATAGTCCGAATTATCCAATGAGATATTGGCTTGAGGCCCGCTTCGCTTTTGGAGCGCTCCGACTTTGTCGGGGCTTGAGGGAGGAGGCCAGGCAGTTGCCTCATGCCTTAAGCGAAGCGTTCCTCTTCCCATATCAAAAAAACCGAAACGGTCCCTATACCTGAAAGATCCTTCCATGAAGATACTGGCATTAGACACCTCAACCGAAACCGGGGGAATGGCCCTCCTGGAAGGGGAGGTCCTGCGGGCTCTGGTCCAGATCCGGGTGGCCAATACTCATGCCAACCAGTTGTGGGCCTCTATTCTTTTTCTGTTAGAACAGGCCGGCTGGGGGCTTGAAGATATAGACCTTTGGGTTGTTACTATTGGCCCCGGGAGTTTCACCGGCCTGCGCATCGGGATCGCTACGGTGAAGGGTCTGGCCTTGGCCACCCGGAAGCCGGTTATGGGAATTTCCACTCTGGAAGCCCTGGCCTTTTCCTTTCCCTTTTCCCCTTTTTTGATTTGTTCCCTGATTGACGCCCGTCAAAAGGAGGTGTTTTGCTGTTTTTTCAAGTCTACTCCCGAGGGTACGATGGAGGAGATCGGGAAACCCGAGCATATCAAACCCCTCCAGTTGGCTGAAAAAATCGATGAGCCGGTCCTTCTGGTAGGCAATGGGGCGATGCTGTATCAGGATCTGTTGAAAGAAAACCTGGGTCCCAAAGCGATATTCCCTTCACCCCATCTGCATCATATTTCTCCCTTTGTCCTTGGACTCCTGGCCGGGTCTCGATTTGACCCGGATCGACCATCTTCCCTTGAAGAGCTTCGCCCCCTCTACATCCGCCCTTCGGATGCCGAATTGAAGGTGCCGGTAAGAAAATCTCCTATCAATAAATCTCCTGATCTACAGGGGGGCCCTCAGAATTGACCCATTAATCGGTCAAGCCTCCCGTTCTCTGCCAAGGGTCAAATGGCAGTTTTCGAAAGACCCCGTCTCTTGAAAACATAAAGAAAAATACAGTTTTTTTTAATGGAAAATAGGGTGTTTGTCCCATATGTTTTTATGGAAATTTGTTCTATAAAAAATATTCCTATTATGGCGACAAGACCAAAGAAACTAATGAAAAATAACTCCATGAATAATTCTTTAAACTTTGAAAAAAAATTGACTTTTACCATTTTTTATCCTGATTATTCTTGACTTATTTGGTGGGGTATCTTAAATTTATTCTCATGAGGGCTTGTTGTTTAAGAATATTAATCAGGGCCAAGAACGGATTTTACAATTGGGAAAGCAGACCGGTTG
>CAZSTT010000020.1:2502-6759 GCA_964609705.1 uncultured Thermodesulfobacteriota bacterium | reverse complement strand
AGAATATTAATCAGGGCCAAGAACGGATTTTACAATTGGGAAAGCAGACCGGTTGAGAGATACAGGAATAATAAAAAATGAGCACTGATTGCCTTTTCACCACTCTACCCACGTGGTATAAAAAAGCCATAGCGCTTCTTCTATCCCTTTTTTTTTCCTTTGCACTCGCCGGCATAGCTCTTGATCAACATTTTTTAGGTTTTTCAAAAAGTTGTCTAATCTGTCGGACCAAATCTTCAATAAATGGCCTTGAGCCTTCTTTTTCTTTAGATTTATTCCCCAAGATAATTTATTATTTCTTAGATCAGCTTCCAATAAAGATAACCATTCTTGTTTTATTAACCCTTAATAACAAAGCACCCCCTCCCATTTCCCTACGATAGACTGAACCTAAATGATACAGCAGCTCACGTCCAATAAAGATATCACTAAGGATTACAGGAGATTAAGGATGAAAAAATATAAGTTTTTGGTCTTGTTGAGTATGGTGTTGGCAATGGTTGTCCTGGTTCCGGGAATTGACCAGCATCCCGCCCAGGCGGTCAACCTCGTTGTCGGCGCCGATGGGTACTATGTCCCGGATTACTTCACCACCCCTAACTGGGCCAACAGCCCGCCATTGAGAAAATTTGTCGACCGGATGCCGGGTTTAGACCCAGCTGGAATAAACAACCTCGGGCAGTTTATCCCCATTGCCGTTCCCAGGACGCTGGCCGGTTTCCCGAATGATGATTACTACGAAATTGAATTAGTCGAGTACCGCGAGCAGATGCATTCGGACCTGCCTCCGGTAGTCGGCGTTAAAACAAGCCCGGCCGCGACCGGCGGTACCAAACTCAGAGGATATCGGCAGGTCAACCATCCCAGCGGGCCGCGGACCCCGCAATATCTGGGCCCCCTGATCATCGCCCAGAAGGATCGGCCGGTGCGCATCAAGTTTATCAACAGTCTTCCCACAGGCACCCCGGGCAACCTCTTCGTTCCGGTGGACACCACGGTCATGGGGTCGGGACCCTATGAGGTTAATTATAATCCGGTAACCAAGACCTATCCTGATCCTCCGTATCCTGATCCTGCGGGTCAACAGATAGGCACTTTCTCTCAGAACCGGGCTACCATCCATCTCCACGGAGGCCGCACCCCCTGGATCAGTGACGGCACACCCCATCAGTGGATTACCCCGGCGGGAGAGACTAATTATTACTCGAGGGGCGTCAGCGTTGTGAACGTCCCCGACATGGATGATCCCGGTCCAGGGGCCCAGACCTTTTACTATACCAACCAGCAGAGCGCCAGGCTGATGTTCTACCACGATCATGCCTGGGGCATTACCCGCCTCAACGTCTATGTCGGTGAGGCGGCCGGATACCTTTTGACCGATGCGACGGAACAGGCCTTGATCGGGACGGGTGGCGCTCTCCAGGGTATGGGTGTAGGAACTCCTTTGATCATCCAGGACAAGACCTTCGTGGACGCAACCCTGGTCCCAAATCCCGCCAACCCCTCAGGACCCCAAATCCCCAAGATCCTGACCACGGACCCGACCTGGGCCTGGGGAACGAACCCTCTGAAACCGGCAACAACGACGCCGGTGACCGGCGACTTGTGGTGGCCCCATGTCTACATGCCGGCCCAGAATCCCTATAATTCTGACTTTAGCGGAATAAACCTGTTCGGCCGATACCACTACGGCCCCTGGTTCTTTCCGCCGACCCCGCTCTGCGGATCCTCCCCCGAGGCCGTGCCCCCTTTTTGCGTCGGCACCGGGCCGGTCCCCAACATCTACTGCCTCCCCACGCCGCCGGCTAACTGCACCGCCGACCCCTTACCAGCCTTCGACTGCAGTGATACTCCCGCGCAACCGCCATGCATGCCCGGCACGCCCAATGTGTCCTGGGGGGCGGAAGCATTTCTGGATACCATGATGGTCAATGGCACGGCCTTCCCTTACCTGGAAGTACAGCCCCAACAATACCGCTTCCGGGTCCTGAATGCCTCCCATGACCGTTTTTTGAACCTGCAACTGTACCAGGCCGATACTTCCGTTCCTCCCGGATGTCCGACCTGCGCCCCCAACTCGGAGGTCAGAATGATCCCGGCACAGCCGGCTGAGGAGGGAATATTTAGCCTCCCCTGGACACTCCTCGCGGGGGCAACACCGTCTGAACCTGCTCTGGCCTGGAACCAGACGGCCAACAACTTCCAGGTAGTGGTCCGCGGTATGGACAATTTGATTTATACCGGTACCCTCGACTCCGCCGGTGTATTTAGTGGTTGGACCCAGGTCCCGGGAGCAACCCCCTCCGGTCCGGCGATAGCCTGGAATCCAAACTATGCCGGCGGTGGAAGGCTGCAGATGGTCGTTCGTGGAATGGACGATACGATCTGGACCAGCACCTTTAATGGAGCCGGAACCTTTATGAATGACTGGACACAGATAACTGGAATCACTCCAGAAACCCCCGCCCTGGCCTGGAATCCAAACTATGCCGGCGGTGGAAGACTGCAGATGGTCGTTCGTGGAAACGATAACTCGATCTGGTCCAGCACCTTTAATGGGGCCGGAACCTTTATGAATGACTGGGTACAGCGCACAGGAATCACGCCTTCGGCCCCGGCTCTGGCCTGGAATCCAAACTACCCCGGTGGCGGAAGGATGCGGCTGGCCGTTCGTGGAAATGATAACGCCATCTGGACCAGCACCTTTAACGGAACCACAGGAGCCTTCAACAATGATTGGACCTCCATCTTTGGAACATCCACGCAAACCGGACCGTCTTTAGTTCAGGTCCTAGGCGGTAATATGCATCTGGTGGTGACCCAGGGAGGAAGCTCCATCTGGACAGGCTCGTTTAATGCGGCGACCGGAGCCTTCAACTATAACTGGAAACAGATTCCCGGGTCCATCCTTGACGCCCCAGCCTTAGCTTGGAACCCGGTTGCCAATAAGACGCAGATGGTGGTCCGGGGAGGCGGTAATTCTATCTGGAGCGCAAGCGGCGGAACCTGGCCGGTGCCCGAGACCTGGCCGACCGATGGCCGGGTGGGGGGAGTACCGGACTATGCAATGAGGGGTCCCGCATTCATGCAGATCGGGAGCGAGGGCGGCTTTCTGCCGGCCCCGGTGGTTCTGCCCAATCAGCCGGTCAACTGGAATACGGACCCGACCATGTTTAATGTTGGAAATGTGCTCACTCAGGCTGAGGGCGGTGGAACGCTCTTTCTGGGACCGGCGGAACGGGCCGACGTCATCGTCGACTTTACCAATTTCGCCGGCAAGACCCTGATTCTCTATAACGACGCTCCCACGGCCTTTCCGGCACTTGTTCAGCAATATAATTACTTTACGGGTGCACCGGATAATCGCGAAACCGGCGGTGTAGAGTCAGTACCGGTAGGCCGCGGTCCCAACATCCGGACGGTAATGCAGATCAGAGTGGCGGGAAGCGGCGGGACTGCGCCGGCAGACGACTATAATGCGGCGACCCTGGCCGCGCTTCAGACCGCCTTTCAGGGGACGAGCGGGGTCTTCGCCCAGGGACAGCCTCCAATCATCGTCGGGCAGAGTGCCTACGATACGGCCTACAACCACACCTTTCCCTCCACCTTTCCAAACTGGGGGATATCGAGGATCACGGACGGCGCCATCAGCTACGAAACCGTCAATGCGAATTTAACCTTTACACCTGTTAGTAATTTCCTGATGAAGCCGAAGGCCATCCATGACGAGATGGGTGCCACCTTTGATGACTACGGACGGATGAGCGCTAAATTGGGCCTCGAAGCTCCGTTTGTCAACGCTGCCATCCAGAATTTCATCCTGCAAAACTACGTCGATCCGCCCACGGAGATTATCAATCCCGGCGAGATTCAGATCTGGAGGATCACCCACAATGGCGTGGACACCCACCCCATCCACTTCCATCTCTTCGAGGTGCAGGTGGTCAACCGGGTTGGCTGGGACGGGTTTATTCGACTGCCCGACCCCAACGAGCTGGGCTGGAAGGACACCGTTCGGATAAGCCCGCTGGAGGACACGATCGTTGCCTTGAGAGCGACCGTTCCTACCGTGCCCTTCGCCCTCCCCAACAGCACTCGACCTCTGAACCCGTCGATGCCCTTGGGCTCACAAGAGGGGTTCTCTCAAGTCGACACAACGGATGGCGGCAATTTAGTACCGCCTCAAACCAATGTGGTGTTCGACTTCGGCCATGAGTACGTCTGGCATTGCCACATCCTCAGTCATGAAGAGAATGA
>CAZSTT010000020.1:0-2402 GCA_964609705.1 uncultured Thermodesulfobacteriota bacterium | reverse complement strand
TCTTTCTGCTTGTCGGCAGCCACTCTCTTTTGCAGTTCGGAAATGGTGTCTCGAATTTCCACTTGCCGCATCTGGGGTTCTTTGCCTGCCAAGGCATCTCGAAGCGCTCCCAGATAAACATCAAGATTAATCTCAATTCTTTGTTTTTTAAGGCTTTCTCCGAACTGATAGCCGAGACTGTAGCTCTCCTTTTCCTTCAGGCCGGTCAGTTTCTGCTTTTCTTCCGCCCCACAGACGGAAACCAAAAAAACCACGATAAGAATTCCTGCCAGTGTGTACCTTAACCGATTCATTTTTACTCCTTCCTTCGAAACAATAATGGGATTAAAGCCTGTGGGCGTCATTCCACGCTTTTATCCTAATTTTAGCAAAGAGCTATGGAAAAGAATATTAAAAATTAGGATGGGCATATAAATTGCAAAAATTAATATACAGGTGTTCGTTTTTCCTTTAAAATGAAAGCTAGTAAAATATATATTAAAATTATAAGAGGTGTAACTATCTGATAAAAGAATTAATTTTTCAAAAGCGGACTATCGAAAATCAAATGGATTTCGATTGACCCTTCAAAAAAAATAAACACAGGAACATTTATCATTTTCAGGTAACAATTTTTGTCTCTAATACCAATTTAGGAATTAAAACGAAGTCAAATAATGGATGAAAAAGGGGCTTTGATCATGGAGAACCATTTTTTGAAGTCCTTTATTCAAGCAGTGGAAAAGAACAATCTTTCTGAAAAAATATGGTATTCAAAAAAATAGATAACCTTGATCTCAGAAGGAGGGTTATGTCCTGCCGATATTGTAAGAAACTTAATGGACTTCATTTCTGGATGGCCTTCTTTTTTGTCATCAGCTTAACTTATTGGGGACCAGCAATTGCCACTGAAACAGCATACCCTCTTTTAAAATTATCCCCAGTTCAATCTTTTACCCATCCCCTGGAGAGTAAAGTCATCAGCCCTGGCGGATATAGTCATTTGGCATCAAAAGCCGGAAATCAAAGCCGGGTTAGAATCATTGTTCAGATCCCGGTTCTTTTTACTCCTGAAGACCTCATGACCGGCCAGGAGAGCCCGATAAAACAAAGGCTCTCAATTGCCGAAGTCCAGAGCAGAGTATTGGGTGATCTTGTTCGGAAGGGAAGAACCCCTCTTGAAACCCATGCCTTTAAATATACTCCCCACCTTTCAATGACCGTTGATGCCGAGACCCTCAATGATCTATTAGAATCTTCTGATGTCGAAAACATTCAGGAGGATATACCTGTTCCGCCTACTTTGAATCTGAGCGTCCCCCGCATCGGGGCTACTACAATGCATACTTCAGGCCTGAACGGTACCGGGGTTGCCGTGGCTATATTGGATACGGGTGTTGATAAAAACCATCCCTTTTTGACGAATAGTGTCGTTTCGGAAGCCTGCTATTCATCCAACAGCCCTTTCTACGGGTCTTCTTCCCTGTGTCCCGGGGGAATAGCCGAATCAACCGCAACAGGTTCGGCCATGCCCTATGGCGGCAATTGTCCGGCTGGAGAGTGCAGTCACGGCACCCATGTGGCCGGGATTGCAGCGGGCAATAGCGGCGTCAGCGGAAGCCCGGGGCCTGGGGTGGCCCCCGGAGCCGGAATTATTGCCATACAGGTTTTCAGCCGGTTTGATTCTGAGGATTATTGCGGTTTAGGGTCATCCCCCTGTGTCCTGGCCTGGACGTCGGACATTATGAAAGGGCTCCAGCGGGTCTATGATCTGCGGGGCGCTTTTATGATTGCTTCAGCCAATTTGAGCCTTGGAGGTGGAGGTTCCAGCGCCAACTGTGACAGTGATATGGAAAAGCCGATTATTGATAACCTGCGGGCAGCCGGTATCGCCACTATTATTTCCAGCGGTAACAATGGTTATTGCGGTTATATTTCGTCCCCGGCCTGTATCTCCTCGGCCATCAGCGTTGGAGCTACGGACGATGCCGACCAGGTGGCCTATTACAGTAACAGCGCCCCCTTTATGAGTTTACTGGCCCCTGGATCCCTCATCAATTCATCCGTCCCCGGAAGCGGATATTCCAGTTGGAATGGCACCTCCATGGCCGCTCCCCATGTTACCGGGGCCTGGGCCTTGATGAAACAGAGCAACCCTTCGGCCACGGTGAGCCAGATCCTGAATGCCTTTTCTTCAACAGGATTAACCGTTACCGATTCAACCTGTACTTCCGTTTCCAAAAAAAGGATCAATGTCAGCCAGGCCGCCTCTTCTTTCAATGGTCCTCCTATCGCTACCTCAGTATCAGGAACCAACCTAACCACTAATTCGGTTACCTTGAATGGAACGGTCAATGCCAATAATCTCAGCACCACAGTGACCTTTCAATATGGTTTGAATACCTCCTATGGCACTACTGTAA
>CAZSTT010000019.1:30852-31993 GCA_964609705.1 uncultured Thermodesulfobacteriota bacterium | reverse complement strand
TGACACCACGATCCGGTCGACTTCGTCGACCTAAATAGGAGGCCTCCCAAGGAGGCCGGGACATAAAAATAAGGACGGACGAGGGAAAACCTCGAACCCCATTTTCTTCTTGAACTTTAGGGAAATGAAAGGGAGCTTTGGGGGGCCGGTCGATTCTGTCGATCTAAAGAAGAGACTTCCGGAGGAAGCCCAAGCCCTGTCTCGTCCAGGTGGACGGATAGGGCCTGGGCTATAGGTGGTTTGGCTTAAATCTTTTTTCCCGACAAGAAAGCTGGAGTTAAAAAGGGGGGTGGACGGTCATAAAGGTCAGTACTTCCATGCCGTTTATTTCGGCCTTGGTTTTTTCCCCGTTGATGACTCGAATCATCAAGCCCATCATTTCATCCTGTAATTGGCTTAGGGATTGGCCTTCTACCAGACTCCCGGCATTGACATCCATATCTTCCGGCATGGCCTGGTAGATCCGGGTATTACTGGCCACCTTGATCACCGGCAGAGCAGGAAATCCGACCGGGGTTCCCCGACCGGTTGAAAAAAACATCAGTTGAGCCCCACTGACTGCCAGTCCGGTCATGGAATCTCCGTCATATCCTGGACCATCCTGGAGGATGAGTCCGTGTTCGGCCGGGACCTCGCCGTAGTCAACAACCTGATTAATGGGTGTAGTCCCCCCTTTGACAATACAGCCCATGGATTTTTCGGCAATAGTGCTCATGCCTCCGTCCATATTGCCCGGAGAGATAACCAGGCCGGCCAGGTCTCCCATCACTTCCCGGGTTATCCGTTCAGCCCGTTCGACCATTTCTTCGATTTTATTAGCTACTTGTGAATCTTTGGCCCGCCTGGCCAGGACATGGGAGGTACCGATCATTTCCGTATTTTCTCCGAAAATTACCGTGGCCCCCTTCTCCA
Organism: uncultured Thermodesulfobacteriota bacterium; assembly: GCA_964609705.1. Taxonomy (GTDB): domain Bacteria; phylum Desulfobacterota; class RBG-13-43-22; order RBG-13-43-22; family RBG-13-43-22; genus RBG-13-43-22. Next base: position 31,081 of record CAZSTT010000019.1, on the reverse strand, counting down.
CCAGTTGGTCCGAGACCGCGCCCAGGGCCACATTGGCCGTTACGCCGGACATGGCATCAGACCCGCCGCATTCCATGGCCACCAGCAAACGATCCCAGGAAAAGGGAACCCTCGGTTGACCTTTGATTTCTGACAGCATCCGGCGGGCAGCAGCGGCCCCTTTTTCCGCAGTGGCCAAAGAGCCCCCATCTTCCTGGACATTAAAAACCTCGATGGGTTTGCCGGCCCC
>CAZSTT010000019.1:24482-30752 GCA_964609705.1 uncultured Thermodesulfobacteriota bacterium | reverse complement strand
CTTTTCTCTCGTATCCCGTGAGTTCCATTATCTCTTCCACCTCTTGCTTTCCAGATTATGGGTGTGGACCCATTCTCCTTTTTTGATAGAGCGAATACTCACCGCCACGGTTTCTCCATATTTGATGATTTCCTCATCAGCGGAAATATTACGCAGCGCGATTTTGTGGCTGACCGGTATGCTTTCCAGGGCCGGAAATCCTTCCCTCCTTTGGGCCAGGGCCTCTTCTCCGGCCCCTATGGTCCTCAAGGTCACAGCCACATTGTCCCGGGGATGAATAATCAGGATATTTTCTTTCATCTTTCCTCCTTTTCGCTAGCTCTCTTCAGGCCAGGTGATAATATCATAAACGCTTTAACTATTTCAAAATATAATATGTTGCCAGCCTTGCCTTCCTCAAAAAAACAGGATATATTCGATTCATTCCTGTTTTTCGTCCAGGGGAAAAAGAATAATATGGACCCTTTTAAGTTAGTTTTGAGCCCTTAAAAAAGAATGGATGATACCGCCCTTTATAAAGAAGTTAACAAACTTTATCAATCCGAACCCATACAAAACCTGCGGAAGAGGTTTATCGAGATAATCACCCGTCACGATGTTCCTTTTGCGGAAAATATCTTAAAAACCAACGATTGGGTTAATTATTGTTATTATTGCGCCCTGGTCCGTTCCTATGTGTCCGACCCCTCGGCAATGATTATCGATTGGGGCGGACTTTACGGTCATATCACCTTGATGCTTCGAACCCTAGGTTATTCCAATGTTATTAATTATCTCCTTCACCCAACCCCTCATTATCCTCTGTTTGAAGACCGGTTAAAGATCCCCACTTGCTGGGGGCAGGCCCCGAACCTGCTTAACCTGGCTAGCGGGTCCGTGGATGTATTCATTTCTTCCGGAGTATTAGAACATGTCCGGGAGGATGGAGAGGGGAAAGAAGAAATGATCCTTCAGGAAGTACATCGGGTTTTAAAAGAAGGCGGGCTTTTTTTTGTCTGGAACCTGCCCGCTAAGTTGGGCACATCCGAGCTGTTGGCCATGGCCACCGGCAAGTGGCATCATCAATACCGATATTGGAAAAAGGATATCAAACGACTTTGCAGAGAAACAAATTTCGACCTCCTCTACTTGGACAAACATAAATTCTTCCCCGGATCAGTCTTGTCCTTTTTTGAAAAAAGAAGTGACCCCCTCCGCTTGCTGAAATGGGACAATTATCTTTCCCGCTTGATCCCATTCAACTTTTTCGCCCGGGATTTTTCCCTGGTGGCCAGGAAACCAGAAAACAAGGCAACTGAATCAATAAGAGGAGAACACCAGGAGGCTTATAACCCGAGGTAAGTCTGTCGGATTTGGTCATCCTGCAGCAGTTCCTGAGACGGGCCGTGTCTGACGATTTCCCCGTTTTCCAGGACATAAGCCCTTTGGGCCATATGCAGGGCATAATGGATGTTCTGTTCCACTAATAGAATGGTGGTACCTTCCTGATTGATTTGAGAGATGATACTGAAGATGCTGCGGACCAATAGGGGGGAAAGCCCCAAGGAGGGTTCATCGAGCATCAGAATCCGGGGTCTGGACATCAACCCCCGTCCGATAGCCAGCATCTGCTGCTCCCCCCCGGACAGGGTACCGGCGCTCTGCTTTTTTCTTTCCTCCAGCCTGGGGAACAGCCCAAAAATATTTCTCAGGTTTTCTTTTTTATCTCTGCGGGCCCGGGGATTCAAAGCCCCCAGTTCCAGGTTCTCCAGAACCGACATGGAGGGGAAAAGTTGTCGCCCTTCAGGGATCTGGATGATACCCTTCTCGACAATGGCTGAAGTGGAGATATTACTGATGGGTTGGTCGAACCAGGAAATCAACCCTTTTCGAGTTTTCAACATTCCGGAAATAGTTTTGATAATCGTTGACTTTCCGGCCCCGTTGGATCCGATAATGGTAACGATCTCCCCTTCTTCCACTTTCAGGGAAATCCCCCGCAAAGCTTGAAGGTCTCCATAAAACACATCCAGGGCTTCTATCCTAAGCAACTTTAAAATCCTCTCCCAGATAGGCCTCAATAACTTGAGGATCTTGGGTCACCTCTTCAGGCAATCCTTCGGTGATCTTTTCCCCGAAGTTGAGAACCGCAATTCGTTGGGATAAGGCCATAACCCCACGCATAACATGTTCAATCAGCAGTATGGTTACACCTTTCCGGTTGATCTCTCGAATCAACCTGATCAGGGTATCGGTTTCCGTGGGATTGATACCGGCCATGACCTCATCGAGCATTAAGAGGGTGGGATCGGTGGCCAGTGCCCTGGCCAGTTCCAGTCGTTTACGATGGGGAAGGGTCAATTCATTGGCCGGAACCGACCGTTTTTGGTCCAAGCCGACGAATTCAATGACCTCTGCGGCCCTTTTCTTGGCCTCTGCCAAAGAATGCACTCGGTTATAAGCAGCCACAATCACATTATCCAATACCGTCAACTCCAGAAAGGGCTTGACGATCTGGAAGGTACGGACCAAGCCTAAATTACATATCTGGTGCGGTTTCAGACCTAAAATAGAATTTCCCCGGAAATAGATCCGCCCCTGGTCCGGGCGAAGGAAACCGGTCAGGACATTAAACAGGGTGGTCTTACCCGCCCCGTTCGGCCCGATGATAGCCACGATTTCCCCCGGATGAATTTGCAACGAAAACCGATCCAGGGCGCGGAGACCGCCGAAATTCTTCACAAGGTTTTCAATGTTTAACAAGCTCACGACGAAATCCTGATTTCGAAGTCTATTTAATTACCTGAAAAGGCAAAGAGCAAAGGGCATAGGGATGAATCATTAAGGATAAAAGCCTCACGCCTCACGCCTCACGCCTCACGCCTCTCCTTCGCTGACGACTGTTTACTAAAAAACGGTTTAAACACTCTAGTCAGATAGGGCATGACCCCCCTGGGGAAAAAGAAAACGGCAAAGATTAACACGAAACCGTAAATGACCATATGCAGGCCCGGACGTCCTACCTCCGACAGATAAGCCCGGGTCCATTCCGCCGGCAAGGTGATCAGAAAAGACCCGACAATCGGTCCCAAAACAGTACCCATGCCTCCGATAATGGGGCGCAGGATAATTTCAATAGACAACCCCATGCTCATCACCCGCTCCGGACTTAAATGAAAAATCCGGTTGGCATCGAAGGTCCCGGCCAGGGCGGTCATAAAGGAACTCAAAGCAATGGCCCACATCTTGTACTTAAAGGTATTGACCCCCAGGCTTTCAGCCGCATCCTCATCTTCCCGAATAGCCACCAGGTAACGGCCGACCTTGGATACTTCAAAAGCCCGGACCACCACCACAGAAAACAAAAGCAATCCCAAAGCGATATAGTAATAAGGGAGATTCCCTTTGAAATGCATATTCCAAAAGCCTGGTCTAAAATCGAGAAACAGGCCCATGAACGAACCCAGGCTGTCCATATGTAAGGCAATCAACCGCCCGATCTCGGCAAAAGAGATAGTAATCAGGACAAAATAAACCCCCCGCAGACCGAAACGAAAACCCAGAAATCCGACAAACAGACCAACCGCCATGGCCAGCAAGGCCCCGATGAACATCCCGGCCCAGGGGGAAAGACCGAAAACAATGGCCAGCCGGGTGGAAGTATAGGCCCCGATCCCCACATACAAGGCATGGCCAAGGGAAATATTACCCGTATATCCGGTCAGGATATTCCAACACTGACCCAGATAAGCGTAGTAAAAGATAAGGATGAAGATCTCCAGCCAATAATTATTGAGCACCTGGGGCAGGAAGAGCAAAACGGCCAGGATAATGCTCAGAAAAATATAGAGACGGTTCATCCTTTGCCACCGAAAAGCCCCTGGGGGCGGAAGAGCAGGATAACAATCATAATAGTGAAGCTGACCACCTGTTTCATGGAACTGGGCAAAAAGACTGTGCCCAGGGATTCGGCCACTCCAATAATCAGTCCTCCCACCAGGGCACCGAAAAGACTCCCCATCCCCCCCAGGATGACGATCACAAAAGAGATCAGGGTATAAGGAGCGCCCATAGTGGCCTTGGCCGGCATTAAGGGCACCAGCAGGGTGCCGGCGGCTCCCACACAGGCCGCCCCGATACCGAAACAGAAACCATAAACCCGGTTAATATGAGCCCCGACGATCAGGGCCCCGAAACGATTGTCAGCAGCGGCTCGTATCGTTTTGCCGATCGCGGTCTTTTTTAAAAACAGGATGACTATCAGGGTAATCAGAATGGCCAGGACAAAGGCGATGAGGCGGGGGACGTCCACAGTCAAAACCCCCAGGCGGATCGAGGAAAGGGCCAGGCTGGTCTTGGGACTGATATCGCTTCCCCCCCAGATCATTAGAGTGCAGTTTTCAAAGATAATGCCCATACCGACCAAAACCAGGACTTGCATGGCCTCGGGCATATCCAGGATTCGGTTGACGAAAATCCGTTGAACCCCATAACCGATCCCGAACATGAGAGCAGCGGTGATGGGCAGGGCGAAATAAGGATCGATGCCCAGGGAGAGCAACAAAGTAATGGTCAGGAACATGGCAAAGACCATCATTTCCCCATGGGCAAAATTGATGACTCGCATGACCCCGAAAATAAGGGAGAGGCCCAAAGCGATCAAACCATAAACCCCTCCCATTAAAAATCCCTGCAGGGCCAGTTGCAAAACCAGGTCGGTATTCATGATTTGTGACTCTTATTTCGTTATGGTTACTTGCTACTCGATACTCGCCTTTAAGGTAACCAGCAACGAGTAACGAGCAACTAACATCCAATCCATCACCTTCACCGATCCCAAAGCTGCTTCCAGGGGAAAACATAAGGAGCCTGGGCGAACTCTTTGGGCAGGACCACCTTGACCCGGTCATCCATCTTGGTGTCTGGCAGAACCTGAATCAAGGCTGTGGTGGCATTGATGTTATCCCCTTTGTCATCAAAAATAACCGGCCCGCCAACCATGAGGTGATTTTTTAAATTTGTCTTTTTTAAGGCCTCGCGAAGGGCCTCAGGATCGGTCGACTTGGCCCGCTCCAGGGCATCCGCGATGACCTGGACCCCGACATAACCCCAACCCGAATTGGTATCGATATACTGGCCGGGATACATCTTTTCATAGCGGCCGTTTACATCTTTGAATATAGAGCTTTTCGGATTGACCCAGGGCACATTGTCCAGTACATAATAGGCTAGTTTGTCCAGATCCCGGATATTATCCGGTTCGTACCAGCCCGGGCTGCCGGGACTGATGATCCCCATCAATTCCACACGCTGTTTGTAAAGTTCTCGAAGCATCAGTTTGGCATCTCCGGTTCGGGTGACCGGGAAAAGGACATCCGGCCTGGCCGCTTTAATCTTGGCCACCTCCGCGGAAAGGTCCTTGACCCCCAGGGGATATTCAATGTGTTCAATGATTTCGAAGGGCCATTTTTTATCTTTGACTAATTTGATAAAGGCCGCCCCCTGACCCCGTCCAAAGGCATCGCCCACATTGGAGACAACGATTCTCCTGATGGACACTTTCTTTTCTTTGATGATCTGATCCAGGAATTTTCCGATACTGACCATGAAGAGCTCGGTCTTGGGGAAGCAACGAAAGACATTTTTATACCCCTTAGCCGTTATCGCATCCAAAGCCGCCACATCCATAACAAAGGGGATGTTCCTTTGCTCGGACAGGGTGGCAATAGCCATGGCCGCACTGCTCAAAAATGGTCCCACCAGACAAACGGCACCCTCTTTTATAAGTCTTTCCGCCACCGACCTGGCGACTTCTTCCTTGGCCTCGTGATCCCCCAATAATAATTTTATCTTGGCCCCGCCCATGGATTTGATCCCGCCGCGGGCATTGATATCATCAACGGCCATTTTATTGGTTCGCTGCATGGAAATCCCGATGTCAGGAATAGGACCGGTAACCGGCTGGATGGAACCGATGATGATCTCTTTGGGGGCGGCCCCGCGCAAAATAGCCGGAAACCCGGTGATGGCAGCGGCCGCACCGAGAGCGGCCGAGGTTTTGATAAAATTTCTCCGACTGATTCCCAATTCTCCCGTTTTTTCCTTCTCCATGGCATCCCCCTTTAAAATTATTAATAAAAGTTAGGAACAAACAATCCTTCCGGCTTCATATATACGGGAAAGAACTGATTAAAGTCAAGAAAGACTTCTAAACTCCCTCCTCCTGAAAAAAGCTGCCATTTCCCCTTGACCAGGATAATGGCTTGTTATATAAAAGAAAAAGAAAAACAA
>CAZSTT010000019.1:0-24382 GCA_964609705.1 uncultured Thermodesulfobacteriota bacterium | reverse complement strand
TACGGTATCGGAGTCGATTTAGTTAAAATTGCCCGGATCCAAAAAGCCATGGAATCCTGGGGGGAACGATTTCAACGAAAGGTTTTTACCGAAAGAGAAAGGTCCCTTTGTCTAAACAAACCCCGACCCGACCGATACTGGGCCATGCGCTTCGCTGCCAAAGAAGCCTTTTCCAAGGCCATCGGCCTGGGAATGCGCAAGGGGATTTTTTGGAAGGATATAGAAGTAACCTCTAACTCCTTCGGCAAACCGGAACTGGTCCTCCACGGCCGGGCCAAGGAAATCTGTTTTGAAACCGGGATCAAAAACAGTTTTTTAACCTTGAGTGATGAAGACGGTTATGCCCTAGCTGTTGTTGTTTTGGAAATATAAATAATCCCGAATCCAGAATTCAGGAGCCAGAATTCAGAATGAAGATGACTTGTTAATAAAATTTTGGTTTTATTCTGGATTCTGACTTCTGGATTCTGACTTCTTTTTTTCGGCATTTAATTATGATCCTCACCACCGCTCGACAAATGAAAAAAATGGACCAACGGACCATGGAAGAATTCGGCCTGCCCGGTGAGGTCCTGATGGAAAATGCCGCCCGGGGGGCTGTCCAGGTTGTCCAGAGTCAATATCCCCACACCCGGTCGATAGTCGTCTTCTGTGGAAAAGGAAACAACGGGGGGGACGGGATGGCCATGGCCCGTTATTTCCAGACCCTGGGTCTTAAGGTAAAAGTTTATTTAACCGGACCGGGAAGCGGATTAAGCAAGGACGCCGCTCGTCAATTCTTATTAATAAAACAGCTTAAGATCCCGGTTGAGGAATTAGAAGGGAAAGTTGATCTTCCGGCCCTCAAACAAGAAGTTTTTTATTCTGACCTTCTGGTGGATGCCCTCTTAGGCACCGGATTAGAAAAAGAAGTTCGGGGGGTTTTCCGGGACTTGATTTCTTTAATGAATGAACTTCCCATCCCTAAAATAGCGATCGACATCCCTTCCGGTCTGTCTTCCGATAACGGCCAGCCGCTGGGGATTTGTACCCAGGCCGATCTGACCGTAACCTTCGGCCTGCCAAAAATCGGTCAGGTCCTCTTTCCCGGGTGTCGGTTTACAGGGAGGCTTTTTGTGGTCGACATAGGAATCCCGGCTGCTCTCTATCCGGTTTCCGAGGAAAGGGTGGAATTACTGGAGGCCGCAACCCAGGAATCGTTTCTGCCCCAAAGGGATCCTGAAGGACATAAAGGATCCTACGGTCATGCACTGGTCCTGGCCGGTTCAAAAGGGAAAACCGGGGCGGCGGCCATGACTTGCCTGGGCGCCCTGCGGGCGGGAGCCGGTTTAGTGACCCTGGGAATACCGGAAAGTTTGAATTCGATCATGGAAGTAAAACTGACTGAAGCCATGACCGAACCCCTGCCGGAAGAAGAACCCGGGTTCTTAGGTCCGGCGGCCCTTTCCAAGATAATATCTTTGTGTCAGGGGAAAAAGGCCCTGGCTGTCGGCCCCGGCCTTTCCGCCTCGCCGGGGACACAGGTTTTAGTTCAGGCCTTGTTGAAACAAATTAAAGATATTCCTGTTGTTATCGATGCCGATGGCCTGAATGCCCTGGCCGGTGCTCCACAAGGGTTGAAAAAACTGGCCGGCCGGGCCATATTAACGCCGCACCCGGGAGAAATGTCCCGATTGACGGGACAAACGGTCCAAGAAATTCAGGCCGAACGGATCCGCAGCGCCTGGGATTTCTCCAGAAAATTCGGGGTAGTGGTGGTGCTTAAAGGGGCCAGAACCGTTATTGCCGATCCGGAAGGACCCCTATATCTTAATCCTGTTGCCCATTCGGTATTAGCCAGTGGAGGAACCGGAGATGTTTTGACCGGAATGATCCTCGGTTTTTTAACTCAAGGATTGTCCCTCATAAAAGCCGCCTGTCTGGGGGTTTTTCTTCATGGACAGGCTGGGGCCTGGCTGGCTCAGGAGCGGGGCGGGCAAGGAATTCTGGCTTCGGAGCTATTAGACAAAATTCCGGGATTGATTGCCCAAAAAGGGATCTGGGATTTATCCGAAACCGAATCCATCCCGTTGATTAGGGAAGTAAAACTTTAAATATCAACTACAGGGAAGTTAGGGTCAAGGATTCAAGTGATCATGGGTTCAAGGTTTGCGCCGAGCCTATCGACAGGACCATCGGCGAGCTCAGGTCGAGTTCGCTCTGGCCTTGAGCGACACGACTTGAGCTCGTCGACAGGTTTTGTCGAAAAGGCTCAGCCGAGTCATGAACGGCCTGAAAGTTAAACCCGTTGAATCCTGAAATCCTCGAACCCTCTTGGGAGGTTAAAAATGATCCAGGCCAAAGACATCATGACCAGGGAAGTGATCACCGTTCAGGAGGAAACACCGGTATCCGAGGTGGCCCAAATCCTGACCGAGAAACATATCAGTGGTGTACCGGTTTTAAATCCCGACCATGAAATAATCGGGATTGTTTGTGAAAGCGATATTATCGACCAGACCAAACGGGTCCATCTGCCAACCGTGGTTAACTTAATGGGTTACATTGTTTTTTTGGAAAGCGGCAAAAAATTTGAAAAGGAATTAAAAAAGATGATAGGTTTGATTGCCGCTGATATTATGACCCGAGAAGTCAAAACCGTCACTCCGGAGACCCCCTTGGAAGAAATCGCCACCGTGATGGCCGACTTTCGTGTTCACTCCATTCCTGTTCTGGACGGAAAAAATCTGGTCGGGATAATCGGCAAAAAGGATATTGTTCGATCTTTGGCCCATTAAACTGTCAGGCTAATCCAGGGAGCGTGGCACAACGAAGCATGAAAATAGGATTCAAGGGGTCAAGGATTCTCGTGAAAGGGCTTGGAAGTTAAATCACTTGAACCCTAGAATCCTTGAATCCTCGAACCCTATTTTTGCATTATTAAGGTTGAGAGTCTTGGCAACCCCACTTCTGGAGGAGATCGTTAACGGCGAGGAAGCCACGGAAGGCCTGGGGCAGAACTTGGCCTCATTATTCAGGGCCGGAGACGTTATCGCCCTCTATGGAGAATTAGGGGCCGGCAAGACCTGTCTGGTTCGCGGGCTGGCCAAAGGTCTGGGGGTGGAGAAGGGGCTGGTATCCAGTCCTTCTTTTTCCTTGATTAATGAATACCCAGGAATCATACCCCTTTTTCATATGGATTGTTATCGCCTCGGGCTGGAAGAAGAAATCCAGGAGCTGGGGCTGGAAGAGTATTTCGATGGCCCGGGGATTTCAATTATCGAATGGGCCGAAAGGATCAGGAATCTGCCTGAAGAACGGCTGGAGATTTCAATCTCCATTTTAGACGAATCCAGGAGACAGATCCGGATAAAAGGATCCGGGTCGATGGTCAAGCGGTTACAGGACTGGAATCTTAAACAAAGAATCCAGGAGTCAGAAGACAGAAGTCAGAAGTAAAATAGACTTACCAGGTTTTATTATTATTGAATCCTGACTCCTGGATTTCCTGTTCTATAATGAAAATTTATTTTCTTTTCCAAGCAGGAGGGAATTTATGTCTTTGATTGTCCAAAAATACGGAGGGACTTCAGTCGGTTCCATAGAAAAAATCCGCAAAGTGGCTGAACGGGTCATTGAAACGAAAAAAAAGGGGCATGATCTGGTGGTCGTTCTTTCCGCCATGTCCGGAGAAACGGACAAACTGATTCGTTTGGCCCATGAAATAACCGAAAACCCCGACCCCCGTGAGCTGGATGTCCTGGTTTCGACAGGGGAACAGGTTTCTGTTTCCCTGTTCAGCATGGCCGTCCAAAGTATGGGATTCAAGGCCTCATCCCTTTTAGGCCATCAGATAAAAATTGTTACCGATGAGGCCTATGGCCGGGCCAGAATCAACGAGATTGATACCCGGCGGATTATGGAAGAGATACGGAAAGACAAAATTGCCGTCGTGGCCGGTTTTCAAGGCCAGGATGAGAAGGGGAATATAACCACCCTGGGCCGCGGGGGTTCGGATACTACGGCCGTGGCGGTGGCTGCGGCCTTAAAAGCCCAGGTTTGCGAGATTTTTACTGATGTAGAAGGGGTCTATACCTCAGATCCCAATATCTGCCCCAAGGCCAGAAAGATGAAAAAAATCTCTTACGAAGAAATGCTGGAAATGGCCAGTCTGGGGGCCAAAGTCCTGGAGATTCGCTCTGTGGAATTTGCCAAAAAATTTAAGGTCCCGGTACATGTCCGCTCGACCTTTACCCATAAGGAGGGAACAATGGTGGTTCAAGAAGATAAAAGCATGGAAAAGATCCTGGTCTCGGGAGTCACTTACAATAAAAATGAAGCCCGGATCACTATTACCAAAGTGCCTGATCGTCCGGGGACTGCGACCAAAATTTTTATCCCCATCTCCGAGGCCGGGGTAGTGGTGGACATGATCATCCAGAATACCAGTGCCGACGGATTGACCGATCTGACCTTTACCGTTCCCAAAACCGATTTTAAAAAAACCATGACTATCGTTAAAAAGGTGGCCAAGGAGATCAAGGCCGAACGGGTATTGGGCGACGAAAATATCGCTAAAGTCTCCATTATCGGATTAGGGATGCGCAATCATGCCGGGGTGGCCACCACCATGTTTTCGGCATTGGCCAAAGAAGGGATCAACATCATGATGATTGCCACCTCCGAGATCAAGATCTCCTGCGTCATTGACGAAAAATATACCGAGTTGGCGGTCCGAAGTCTGCACAGTGCCTTTCATTTAGATGAGGAATCCAAATAAGGCGAAAGGTCCGAGGTCCAAGGTCAGAGGTTTAGGGTTCAAAGAGACCAGGTCCAAGATATAAATGTCCATCAGCCAACCTTACGCCTTAAACCTTATACCTTATACCCTGGCCCCAGAGTTTTAAGGAACTTATGAAAGCCGTTGAAATTTACGATTGCACCCTGCGGGACGGAACCCAGGCGGAAGATTTCAATCTTTCGGTGGAAGACAAAATCCGGATCGCCCAAAAGCTGGACGAATTGGGAATAGCCTATATCGAAGGCGGCTGGCCAGGTTCCAATCCCAAGGATGTGGAGTTTTTTCGGGCTATGAAAGGGGTTCCCTTAAGAAAGGCCCTCCTTTCAGCCTTTGGCAGCACCCACAACCCCAAAACTCAACCGGAGAAAGACCCTAACCTGAAGGCTCTGCTGCAGGCTCAAACTCCGGTCATCACCATCTTCGGAAAAAGCTGGGATGTCCATGTCCGGGATGCGTTGCGGATACCCTTGGAAAAAAATCTCCGGATTATCGAAGACTCCCTGACCCTGGTTCGCTCTAAAGTGAACAAACTTTTTTATGATGCCGAGCATTTTTTTGACGGTTATCAGGCCAACCCGGAATATGCCCTGTCCACCTTAAGGGCCGCAAAGAGGGCCAAGGCGGATTGCCTGGTCCTTTGCGACACCAACGGCGGGACCTTGCCCGGCCGGTTGGCCTCCATCATCCAGGCCGTTAAAAGAGAAATTAAAGGTATCCCTCTGGGTATTCACGCCCATAATGACTGCGACTGTTCCGTAGCCAATGTAATGACTGCCGTGGAATGCGGGATAAGACACGTCCAGGGAACGATCAATGGATTCGGGGACCGGTGCGGGAATGCCAATCTCTGTTCAATTATTCCCAACCTCCAGCTTAAACTCGGGCTCCGGACCCTTGGCCCTGACCAGCTGATAAAAATCCGGGACATTTCCCGTTTTGTCGACGAACTGGCCAATATTCGTCACAATAAATATCAACCCTATGTGGGAGACAGCGCTTTTTCACATAAAGGGGGCATTCATGTCAGCGCCGTAGCAAAAAATCCGGAGACTTATGAGCACATCCGCCCCGAGCTGGTCGGGAATGTACAAAGGATTCTGGTCTCGGATCTGGCCGGGAAGAGCAACATCCTTTCCAAGGCCAAAGGATACGGACTGGATATCTCCACTAAAGATCCGGTGGTGTCCGACATCCTCTCTCAATTAAAAGACCTGGAACATCAGGGATTCCAATATGAGGGAGCGGAGGGTTCTTTTGAATTACTGATGAACCGGGCCCTGGGAGCCCGGCAACAATATTTTGAATTGGAATGGTATCGGGTCACCGTCCAGAAGGTTCGAGAAGACCAACCCCCCATTGTCGAGGCGAGCATCATCGTCAAGGTCAAAGACCAGATTGAACATACGGCCGCCCTGGGTAACGGGCCGGTTAATGCCCTGGACAACGCCCTGCGAAAGGCCTTGTTGCGTTTTTATCCGGAATTGAGTGAAGTAAGTCTGGATGATTATAAAGTCCGGGTGTTGTCCAGCGTTGAGGGAACAGGGGCCAAGGTCCGGGTCCTCATCGAATCCGGAGACCGGGAGGAAAAATGGGGGACCGTGGGGGTCTCCACCGATATCCTGGAGGCTTCCTGGCAAGCCCTGGTGGACAGCCTCATCTTTAAACTGTATAAAGAAGAAAAAAAAAGGAAACAGGAGAAAAAATAAGTCTGGAGAGGTTCACTTTCGGATTGCGGATTGCAGAATATTTGGTACTCAACATCAAATTCGGGATTTTAAATTTTACCCTTTGAATTTTGAATTGGATTTTTATGGCCCCTATTCCAGTCATCGAAATCGAGGATTGCGTTGGTTGCGGAAGCTGTGTGGAAATCTGCCCGGAGGGGTTTGTTCTCAATGAAAGCATTGAAAAAGCCCAGGTGATCAATCCCGATGGATGCTCGGCAGAAAAAATCGACGAAGCCATTGAAATATGCCCGGTCCATTGTATCCATTGGGATGAATAACCTGGTGGCTCGTTCCTTGTTGCCGGTTTCTCGTTATTCGACCTGGCAAAGGAGAAACGAGTAACCAATTTTAAATGCCGCCGCCGGTTGGTGATCAAAACCATGACCAAAGAGAACTCTGAATTTTCCGAATTCATCCATCTCCGGCAAAAAGGGCTTTTTATTTTTTCCATTTTGATTCTCGGATTTTTAGGCTTTCGATTTTGGATAATCATGCAAAAACCAATAGGGTCGGAAAAAACATCGACGTCACCGGGCATTACCATCGAGCTGGCAGGAACCGTTCACCGGACCGAATTCTTGCACTATTCTCAACCACCTACCGTGCAACAGGTACTCAGGGATAGTGAATGGTTCTTGGCGGATCAAGCCGTTTCTGACTTTCAGGAGAAGGTTGTTCTGATTGAGGATGCAACCCTCATGGTTTCCTCAGGAAAAAACGAGAAAATTATTATTCAACAAAAACCTCTTTCAGCCAAAGCCCTCTGGATCCTTGGGCGTCCCCTTCCGCTCAATCAGGCCACAGCCGAAGATTTAGACCGGCTTCCCGGAATCGGCCCCGGCCTGGCCCTGCGTATTGTTAAATACCGCCAAGTGATCGGAAATTTTTCATCACTGGATCAATTAATGGAAGTGAAGGGCATTAAGGAAAAAAACTTCGAAAGGATAAAGAAATTTCTGACTCTGTGATTATTGCTCTTTGCTTATAAAAAGGTTTTACTACGAGCTATGAGCTGTCAGCCATGAGCTGAAAAAGGAGGATTTTTTATGTCTTCTAAGAATATTAAAAGAATCGGGGTTATTACCAGCGGGGGGGATTGCGGCGGATTGAATGCCGTCATCAAAGGCATCGCCCGGGAAGCCTATGCCCTGGGCATTGAATCGGTGGTTATCCCCAACGGCTATGCCGGGCTTTATAACCTGGTGGAAATGAAAGATGTCGTCTTACTCGACGCCGATCGGGTCAGTCGCATCGAAGCCTCATTAGCCGGTTCGGAGGCCGGCCATTCCCGGGTCAAGATCAGCAAGATCGCCGATCCCCAAAAATATGAACGGATCAAAGAGGGTCTAAAAAAATTCGGCATCGATGCCCTGATTATCAGCGGCGGAGATGATACCGGCAGCGTGGTGATGGACCTTAGCTCCCGGGATATTCCCTGTATACATGTCCCCAAGACCATGGACCTGGATCTTCAGCCCTATAGTGTCGGCGGAGATTCCTCCATCAATCGGATCGCCATCTTTGCCAGAGATTTAAAGACCACCGGTTTAAGTCATAACCGTATCCTGGTCATTGAGGTCTTTGGGCGGTACGTCGGGCATACGGCCTTCCGGGGCGGCGTGGGAGCCGAAGCGGATTGTATTCTGATTCCTGAAATTCCGGTTGATTTTGATGTTGTCTATGAACATATGTGGAAAACCTACAGCGGACGCATAGAAAGAAGCGATGTCAAGGCCGGGACCTATATCATTGTAGTAGCCGAAGGGATAACCGACGCCAGCGGGCAGCTGCTTTACGATGAAACGGCCGGAGTGGATGCCTTTGGTCATAAAAAACTGGCCGGGGCGGGAAGGTATGTCCGGCAGCAATTGGAAAAACGGCTGAAGGAGGATCCCGTAGTGCCTGCCTTTATGCGGCATGTCGGCATGTATGCCCCCGGGGTTTATGAAATACCCGAGGTGAGGGAAGTGACTCCAGGACATCTGGTGCGATCGGGGCAGTCTTCCGCCTTTGACGTCAACTTTGGTCAAAAGGCCGGAGCGGCCGCGGTCTTGCTTTTACTGCAAGGTAAAACCGGGACCACCCTGGTCAGCGTGAATGGAAACCAGATTAATTATATGCCTACCTCAGGGGCCATCAAGCGGCGGGAGGTGGATATTGATGAATTGGCCCTTTTTGAAAGCCTGGGCACCTGCTTTGGGAGAAAACCCCAAGTGTACGATTATCATCTTACGGAACAAAAAGAGAGACCGGAACGACATTTATAACCGGTACAAGGTTTAAGGTTCAAGGTTTAAACAATCAGGCCACGACTTTGGTGGCCTGACCCCACGAACCGCTCGGCTTTGCCGAGCTCGCCAAGAGGCTTCCTTTGGAAGCCGGGAAATGAAAAACAGGACAGATTAAGGAGTGGCCTTAAAAACCTATTCTCGAAATAAAGCATATAAAAACCTTTCCGATTACCTCAGACCTTGGACCTTAAACCTTATGTTGGTATTAAGCATCGAAACCTCCTGTGATGAAACCGCAGCCTCCGTCTTAAAGGACGGGAAAGAAATCCTTTCCAATGTGGTTTATTCCCAGATAGCGCTTCACCGGCCTTACGGCGGGGTTGTCCCGGAACTGGCTTCCAGAAGACACCTGGATACTATCGTTCCTGTGGTCGAAGAAGCCCTGGCTCAAGCCGGAGTAAATTTAAAAGACATCAAAGGCATTGCCGTCACCCGGGGGCCCGGTCTGGTGGGAGCCCTATTGGTAGGCCTGTGCTTTGCCAAATCTTTATGTGCGGTTAACCGTGTCCCTTTGATCGGGGTCAATCACATCGAAGGGCATATCTGTTCCATCTTTCTGGAAAAAGAAGTGCCCTTCCCTTTCCTGTCCCTCACGGTTTCCGGTGGACATACCAGCCTGTTTCTGGTAAAGGAGATCGGGGTCTATGAAGTGTTAGGGCAAACCCGCGATGATGCTGCCGGGGAGGCCTTTGATAAAGTGGCCAAGTTGTTGAATCTGGGATATCCGGGTGGTGGTATCATTGAATCATTGGCTGAAAAGGGAAAACCGAGGATCCGGTTTCCGCGGGCTCTACCATCGGCCGATTCCCTGGATTTCAGCTTCAGCGGGATTAAAACTGCTGTGGTTAATTATGTAAAAGGTTTTTCGAACTTGTACGAACATTCAAAAGGTTTGTCTCTTGAAGATATCGCGGCTTCTTTTCAGGAAGCGGTGGTGGATATGTTGATTAAAAAAGTCATCCAGGCCCGAAAACGTTATAAAACCGAACGACTGGTATTAGCCGGGGGGGTGATCTCCAACGGGTATCTGCGCCGCCGATTCCAAGAAATGGCCACGGCTGAGGATTTGGATCTTTATATCCCCTCCCCCC
The DNA here is from genome assembly GCA_964609705.1 of uncultured Thermodesulfobacteriota bacterium. Classification (GTDB taxonomy): domain Bacteria; phylum Desulfobacterota; class RBG-13-43-22; order RBG-13-43-22; family RBG-13-43-22; genus RBG-13-43-22. The sequence goes on along the minus strand of CAZSTT010000019.1, from coordinate 14,493 downwards.
ATCTTTGCACCGACAATGCCGTTATGATCGCTTGGGTCGGCAACCATTACCTGGAAAGAGGGAAACAGGATTCGTTGGATATCGATGCCTGGTCGAGATGGAAGGTAGGAGAAAAAAAGGGATAAGGTTCGAGGTTCAAAGGTTACTTTTATCACGCTATGCGCTATGCGCCCTGCTCTAAGCCAAAAATAAGGAGGAAAATTAAAATGGAAAAATCAGAATTACATGAATTGAAAGAACAATTGGAAGCCAAGGGCATTAAATGGGAAGAGGCTGCCGAGAAAATCAAATTCGAAACCCGGTTTTTGAATCTTTATCTGGCTTCCCCACCGGTTCCCATCAGTGTCATCAATCCGCTGAAAAAATTATTGGCGGAGGCCTAATTTCGATTTCGGATTGCGGAATAAAAAAGATATCGTTTATTAACCTGAAATTCAGTATTTCTAGGCTATGAATTTTGATCGCTTGCCTCCGAATCCGCAATCCGAAAACCGAAATCCTCAGGCTTTATCCTCTGAGCCAAAAACCACAACCCGGTTCTTCCCCCGCGCTTTGGCCTGATACATGGCGGCATCGGCTTGGGAGAGAAGCTCCCCCGCTCCCAGGATCCCATCGATCTGGATCAACCCTATACTGAGACTCAAAGGGAATATCTGGCCATTCTGCTCAAACGGATGGGCCACCACCACCAAACGGAGACGTTCCGCTGCCGAATAGGCTTCCCGGCTGCTCATCCCGTCGAAAAGGACGGCGAATTCATCACCCCCCAGCCGGAAAACAATATCCTCGGTCCGCAGTTCCTTTTTTATGAGGTCGGTCAGGATAATCAGGACCTCATCCCCGGCGTTGTGGCCGACCGTATCATTCACCTCCTTGAAGTTGTCGAGGTCCAGGTACAAGAGGGAACTTATCGTTCCTCGTTTGGCCCTGGCAATACTGCGGTTGAGCATATCTTCAAGGGAGCGTCTGTTCAAAAGTCCGGTGAGTGAATCGTGAATGGCGGAATATTCCAGGTTCTCCTGGTAGGACTTGCGTTCGGTGATATCGCGAAGAATGGCAGTGTAAAATCGTCCCTCAACGGTCTCCCACTGGGCAAGCGAAAGTTCGATTGGGAACTCACTCATATCCTTGCGTATTCCTTCCAATTCAACCGTTTTGCCGATCACGTGGTGATCTCCTCCGGTCTGCACCCTTTTCATGCCGGCCACATGCTGTTCACGGAGTCGTTGGGGTATCAGCCGATTCAGAGATTGACCTCTGATCTCGGCCTCGGTATAGCCGAACATTTTCTCGGCGCCCCGGTTCCAACTCACAATAATCCCGTCGCTGTCAGCAGTGATAATGGCATCATTGGCCGATTGGGCCACCGCCCGGTAGCGCGCTTCGCTTTCGAACAGCGCCTCTTCCGCCTGTTTGCGCTCAGTGACATCACGCGAGATGCCGCGGAATCCGATGGGTTTGCCTTTCGCATCCTTTATAAGAGATACCGATATTTCATTATAGGCTCTAGTCCCATCTTTTTTAAAAAGTTCCAAGGCATAGGCTTTAATAGGTATTCCTGTTCTATTGACTTCAGTAAAGAGATTCACTAATTCTTTAAGGTTTTTTTCATCTATATATTGTCGGTTATTCATGCCGATCAATTCTTCTCTGGTATACCCGAGATTTCTGCACTCTGCGTCATTAACGAAAGTAAAATTCCCGGAGAGGTCAATTTCAAAATAGCCATCTTCCATTTGCTCTATGATGATCCGGTATCTCTCCTCACTCCGGTGAAGTGCCTCTTCCGCCTGCTTGCGTTCAGTGATGTCCTTAAAGACTACCACCGCTCCCATGCCCCTGCCATCCCTGATGATCGGTGTGCTGAAATACTCCACGGGGAAACTTCTGCCGTCCTTGCGCCAAAGCACCTCCTCCGCCACACGGTTTTCGGTGGCCTTGGTGTGGGAAGCATACATAGGACAGTCCTCCACCGGGTAGTTGGAGCCGTCCTTGTAGGAATGGTGGATGAGGGCATGCACGCTTTGGCCTAACATCTCCGCTTCAGCAAACCCGAGCATTCGAAGGGCGGCGGGGTTGACGAAGGTCGTCTGTCCTTTAATATCCACTCCGAAAATGCCGTCTCCGGCGGCATGAAGCAAGAGGCGTTTGCTCTCTTCACTTTGCCGAACGGCCTCAAGAGATCGGTTTGTAAAATATAGAATGCCCCCAAAGACCACAATTAAAAAGCAGACGATAATCGTTGCCAGGATGCCGATCAATTTGTAAATCCAGATCCGACCTGACGGGGTCAGAAGCACAATCGACCATCCGTCACCGCCGATCACCCTCCTGGAAACGAAATACTCTTTTCCTCCTAAAGCGACTTCCGTCCCATCGCCAATTTCCCTGTTAATAACCGCTTGAAAAGGTTTATTGCCGAATTGCTTGGAAGCCATTAATTTTTCCTGGGTAACTTTGTCCAGCGGCCAGAAACTTTTTAGAACCATTTCCGGGGTGCTGGAAAGGAAAATAATGCCGTCCCGGTTGATAAGAAAACAAAAAGGGTAGTTGCGGAAAAAGGTCTCCATTTCATCAAGATCTTTTTTCATCGTGACCACGCCAAGCACTTGCCCCAGACGATTCTGAACCGGGTAGTTGGCATAGAAACCCCTCTTTCCGGAGGTAACGCCCAGAGCAAAATAACGACCGGCTTGGCCCTTGGCTGCCTCTTGAAAGTAGGGACGAAAACGATAGGATTTCCCTACAAAGGTGTCCGGATCTTTACGGTTGGAGGAGGCCACAGTCAGGCCATCGGCATCCATCAGGTAGGACACGGAAGCATTTAAAGCGGAATTGTATCTGTCTAACACGCTATTGGCCTGTTCGATATCCTGATCCCTTTTAAATATCAGGGCGGGGGCGATCCAGGGAGATCCTGCCAGGGATTTAACGGCCCCTTCCATGTGGGTGAAGGTTGAGGTCAAATAGATAGATAGGGTTAACACCGAAGCTCGGCTTTCTCCGATGATTTCCTCCCGGGCCTTATTGCCGAGATAGTCCTTGGCAAACCAGCCGGCAACGGCGACAATCAGCAGAAGAATGGCCAGGAATGAAAAAATAAAATATCTTTTATTCATGCCTAAATTTCCTCAAAGGTACGAAACCATCAAGGTTTGCCCTTTAAAAACAGACGGCTTTAAGGCTATATCTATTTCCCTGAAAAACCTCAGACAGGCATCGACACTATTAATGTTCATCAGGGGAGGCAAAGAAGATCGGCTGGGGTATCCACTTCAAAGGAATCCTGGGCGCTTTCTATGACTTGGATGGGATATCCTGATTCCAACGCCCTCAACTGTTCCAATTTTTCGGCAGCTTCCAAAACCCCGGTGGGTAGGAGTGCGAAAACTTGAAGAAACGAGTGGGTATAGGCATAAATCCCCAGGTGTTTATAATAAACCGAACTTTCCTCCGGATCCCGGTAACAAGGAATCGGTGACCGGGAAAAATACAAGGCCTGACCGGATTGATTAAAAACCGTTTTGACATGTTGGGGATCGGGGATCTCCTCCGGATTGGTAATACGATAGATGAGGGTACTCATCGGCCATTCCGGGTGAGCCTGATGGCGAGTAATTAATTCGGTTACTGCTTCGATAGGCAAAAAAGGCTGGTCTCCCTGGCAATTGACCACCAGAGTTCCGGGAGACAGATGCATTTGGACGGCTGCTTCAGCCACCCGATCGGTACCTGAACGGTGATCCGCTCTGGTCATGACCACCTCTGACTTGAAGGCGATGGCGGTTTCGGCTATTCGAAGATCATCGGTCGCCACCACGACTTGTGAAATACCGGGAATCCTCCTGGCCCGGAGGATGACCCGGCCGATCATTGGCAGACCCTCGATTAAGGCCAGCGGTTTTCCGGGAAACCGAGTGGACTCGAAGCGGGCCGGGATAATAATGACAGGTTCCATTTTGATCGCCTAGTCGTTTTCTAACTATAAATTATTAATCTGTCATGCCACGGAGTGGCGTGACACCACCCACCGGTCGACTTTGTCGACCTAAAAAGGAGGCTTCTTAAAAGAAGCCGGGACATGAAAAGAGAACAGGGCAATAATAAATCTCAAACCCTATTTTCGTATCAAACCAGGTTCTGATTTTTAATCACGGAAAATGGGGGTATGGTCACGCCATCCCTGACGATTGATTCATCGATAACCACATGGGATGAAATTTGGCACCGGGAGCCTATTCGGGTATTACCCCGGATTATGGTGAAGGGGCCAATGATCGTATCCGGTCCAACCCGGACTGAAGGTCCGATATGAGTGGACAAGGGATCGACGATGGTAACCCCCCGGAGCATCCATTCCTTGAGGATTTTTTGTCGAACCACCTGGCTGGAACGGGCCAGTTCAAACCGGTCATTGATTCCCAGAACCTCCTCGGACCTGGAGTGAAAAAAAGCCGAACAGGGGAGATTCTTTTCCCGGGCGATTTGAACCAGATCGGTTAGATAGTATTCCTTTTGGCTGTTTTTCCTGGTCAGTTTGGAGAGGGAAGAAAAAAGAAATCCCGAATCAAAGCAATAGATCCCGGTGTTGATTTCCCGAATTCGCTTTTCCTGAGCAGTGGCATCTTTCTCTTCAACAATTTTCAGAAGCTGTCCCTGCGGGTCCCGGATAATCCGGCCGTATCCTTTTGGATTTCCCGGTTCCGTGCTGATAAGGGTCAAGGCCGCCTTCCCCTGTTCATGGACCTGAACCAATTTTTTCAGGGTTTCTTTTTCAATCAAGGGGACATCGCCGTAAAGGACCAGCACCGTACCCCGAAAGGCACTCAATCCTTTTTGGGCTATCTGAAGGGCGTGACCGGTTCCTAATTGAGGAGACTGTTTGATAAAATCCCCCGGCCAGGTCCGAAAGGCCTCCATCAGGCGTTTGGCCTGGTGACCAACTACCAGGAGATTCTTTTCAGGCCTCATACTCCTGGCCGTGTCTAAGACATATCCCAGCATTGGTTTTCCATGTAAAGGATGGAGAACCTTCGGCAGGTCTGATTTCATCCGGGTTCCTTTCCCGGCAGCCAGGATAACAACGGCTAAGGACTTTTTTTCAGATGGCATTCAATGTCCTTCTCACACCATTGGTCTTATTTCTGTTAAAAAAAAACCAAGGGGCATCGATTATCCGTTTTTTTCCATGACCTTATAAGTCATCATGCCTAATTTTATTGAAATATCCTGATTCATAACCACCATATTATCCGGAGCTTTTACCGATCGTGAGGCCATATAAAGGACAGCTTTCATGCCTATTTTTCCGAGGCGGTCGATCACCGCCTGAACTTCCGGCGGCGGCAGGGCAATGATGGCGATGTGATCTTCTTCAAGGTTTATTTGGTCTTCCAGTTGATCGATCGAATAAACCTTAACCTGGTCATCACTGTTTTTCACCAGATCAGGATCGGTTTCAAAAACTTTTTTTATAACCAGATTATTTTCTTTTAATATCTGAGAGTTGATCAGAACATCCCTGAACCGCCCCCCACCGATGATTACCAGACCCCATCCCCTGCTCAGTCCCAGGATATTGGCCAGTTCCGTTTTGAGCGATTGAACTTCATACCCTACTCCCCGGCAGCCAAAAGTCCCAAAAAAAGACAAGTCCTTTCTCACCATTACAGGAGAAATCCCTTCAATTTCGGCCAGTTCCATAGAGGTGGTCCGTTTAATATCTTGTTTTTCCATTCTATTCAATGTTCGGTAATAAATAGAAAGGCGCCGTATGGTGGAATCGGAAATCTTTTCCGTTTTTAATTTTCCCTTTTCAATTTGATTATTTCCATTCATGAATTAATAACTCCATTGCTCTAATAAAATCTTCTTTCTAGGGAACCGTGGGTAAAAATTTCCTTTTTCTAACTTGCCCCGCATTGCCTGCGGGATAAAATCCAGCCGGAATCCAGTCCCTTGGAAGAGAAAATGACCCCGGGGGGTGGAAGGTGATTGCTAAAGGTTCAGATTGGAAGAATATAAGATGGAGAGGAAAGAAGAGTCAAGGAGAAAAATGGATACTGTTTTTATCTTTGACTCCAGGGAAAGCTAACCAAAAAGAACCTGGGGGAAAAAGATATCAGGCAAGGCCTAAGGATCAAAAGAAAGGGAGGAGTTTTTTCTCCCTGAGCCTTTTAATGACCTCCAGGGCTTCATTTTTACTTCCATAAGATTCGGCTTCGACACGATACCAGGTTTGGCCGGGAGAGACTTTTTTAGGTTTAACCGTTATATTTTGTCTGTTGAGAGGGAGTTGGTTTCTAAACTGGGAGGCTTCATTTGAACCGGCGAAAGTACCCAAATGAACACGGAAAGAACCCTTACTGGGATCCGGGATAATTAATAAATCTTCGGTAATTTTCGGAAATCTTATCTGCTGATCGACGAGAACCAGATCAATGTTCTTTAGGGAAGGATTTTGATTTAATACTAAATCTATTAAGGATTCATTAAATTTACCATAATGACCGGCCATCAGTCTCGATAGATAGTCTCCTTCTTTCACCTGAATTTTGCGATCCGAAGAGAGGGATGATGAGGAAGATGGAGGTGGTTCTTCTGAAAATTTTCCCTTTCCTGGTTTTGAGCCCTCCTTAGACATTATATTTATCGGCGTCAAATTGGTCTGATCTTCTTGAGGAGAGGTTTTTTTTATAATCACTTTATTCTTTTGGCTCAGCAATGAGTTAGGTTCCTGGAACCATTTATAATTTTTCAATTGCCGGGTTAAATCCGGTTGAAACAGAAAAATGCCAACCACCAGGGTTACCCCGAAAATAACAATCAATCCATCTCTGAGGACCATACGATAGGATAATCTAAAGTGGGTGACCCGATCCGCAGATTTTCTCTTTTTTGGGGGATGGTAATCAGGACCCTCCAGATTCCTGAGAACAGCTTCAATTAACTTAGCTTCGATCCTTTTAACAGAACCTTTGGACCCGGAAAAAAGCGCGTTATCGCAGATAATATTAATCACTCGGGGTATTCCTCCGGCCTTTTCAACGATCAGGGACAGGGATTGCGGAGAAAAAATATCGACGGATGACCTTCCGACCTTCTTCAATCGATGCTCGATATACTCCAAGGATTCTTCCCTGGAAAAGGGATTGATCTTTATTCTTAGTGGGTTAATTTTGGGGCGGTATCGAAAAAAAGCGTTATGGAAGGTCTCCTCGAGTTCCGGTTGTCCGACCAGAACAACCTGAAGGGTCTCAGATACCCAGGGTTCAGTTTCAAGAAGGAAAAAAAGGCCCTTGAAAACCTCCTCGGATAACTTATGGGCCTCATCGAGAAGAATGGCCAATAATTCACCCCGATCCTTTAACCGGTTTAAATAATCCAGGAAGCTTGTCTTAAGTTCAGCAATCCCCCCGGTGGGGACCGCTTCTTCCAATTCATAAAAAATCTGTTGAAGCAGTTCCTTAAAATTATAGGTGGAATGGAAGATAAAGGCCGTTTTTACTTTGGGAGGAAGTTTTGCCATGACTCCGTATAGTAACATGGTTTTCCCGGTCCCGACTTCGCCGGTGAGGACAATTAATCCTTTACCGTCCGTTATGCCTCTGCCTACGGCCTCCAGGGCTATCTGGTACCCCGGGGGAAGATAAAGAAACTTGAGATCCGGGGATAATTCAAAAGGTTTATCGGAAAAACCATAATATTTTAATGGCATGGACGGTTTCTCTTTGCTCCTGAAGACCAACCGACGGTATTTGAAAATTCTTTATTGTTCGTTACCGGTTGCGAGTTGCTTGTTTTAACAAGGTTCCAGCAAGGAATAACAAGCAACGGGTTCCCTATAGTTTGTAATAGTATTTAAAGTGAAAGATAGCTTCTCAGTTCTCAGAATGACAACGTATGAATCAAAAAATCACCTCTTCTTTTTCAAGCTCATGTATTTCGTCCGGCGACAAGCCCAGCCATTGACCAAAAATCTCTTCATTGTGTTCTCCGAGAAGCGGGGAATGACGATGTATCCGGGCCGGGGTTTCCGAAAACCGCCAGGGGGGGGCGATCACCCAATCCTTCCCCATAAAAGGATGATCCAACTGGGAATAGACCTCCCTCGCCTTCAAATGAGGGTCGAGGAAGAGCCCTTCTGAGCTTAAAGAAGGTCCGGCAGCCACACCCGCCTCCTGCAATAATTTTGTTACCTCATAATAATCCTGAGGGATGGTCCATTCGGTGATCAGGTCGTCCAGGACTTCCTGATTTACTAGCCGGTCGGAAGGCTGACAAAATCTGACATCATCAATCAAGTCCGGACGCCCCATGGCTTTGCACAGGGCCTGCCATTCGGAATCGGTGGCCACGGCTATGCTGACCCATTTATCCTCTCCCCGGCAGCGGTAGCAATTATGGGGCGCCATCCACTCGTCCCTGTTACCTTTTCTTCCGGGCACCCTTTGATTCATGAAATAATCCAGCATCAGGTCACCGGCCAGGACGGCAATGGTTTCCTGGGAGGCCAGATCGATATACTGTCCCTCGCCGGTCCTGTGTTTATAGATCAGCGCAGCCAGGATGGCAAAGGCCGATGTAGTTGCGCTGCGAAGATCCATGGACCCCATAAAATTGCTGGGCGGCCAGTCTTCATACCCGGTAACATGGGAGATGCCTCCCAAGGCGGCAAAGGTTGGAGCATACCCCACATACTCTCTCTCCGGTCCGGTTTGACCGCAGGAAGATGAGGATATATAAATCAGATCCGGTTTTATGGCCTTGAGCACATCATATCCCAGTCCAAGCCTGGGGACCACACCGGGTCTCATGTTTTCCATAACTACCTCACTAAACCCGACCAGCCGTTTGGCGATCTCAATGGCCTTGGGTTTGGACAGGTTCAGAGTGACGCTTTTTTTGTTCAGGTTTAGGTTATTGAAAACGGAGGATTCGTTCGGGCCGGTAAAACGGGTACCGGTGCTAAAGGACAGATTTCTGGCGTGATCCAACCTTTTCCGGCTTTCCACCTTAATGACTTCCGCGCCCAGAAATCCCAGCAAACAGGTGGCATAGGGTCCGGCCCAGGCCGAAGTGAATTCCGTGACTCGGATTCCGGTTAATGGTCCATTATTCATTCAATACTCCTATCAATTCCCCCATTGGGTTATTTATCAAAAAAGTTCATTTGGATATTTTAATAGTGGGTTGCCCCCTTCAACTATCCCGACCCGCAACTCGTAACTCGCAACCCGTAACCCGTTAAACCGTCATGTCCCGATAGGGACGTGACACCACGAATCACGAAAATAGACTCGTTAGACTTTGAACCCTATTTTCGCACTATATGACACCCCCCTGTTTTAGAGCGGCCAGTTCTTCCTTGGATAATCCCAAAAGCCGGCCATAGATTGACTCATTGTGTTCACCGAGGAGCGGAGCGGCCTGCCTCAGCTTCCAGGGTGTTTTCGAAAAACGGAAAGCAGAAGAGGGAAAGGGGAGTTTTCCCAAGGCCGGGTGCTCCATTTCGATAAAAAAATTTCTGGCTTTGAATTGTTCTGAATGATAGATATCCTCTGCTGTACTTACCGGAGCAATGGGGCAGCTTAAAGCCTGCCCTTTTCGAAAAATCTCTTCTTTGGTGTGGTTCATGGTCCATTCGATGATCCACCCATTTATTTTTTCCGAATTTTCAGACCGCGAAATAGGACTCTGGCACCAATCCTCCTTGGCCCATTCCGGGTTGCCGATCAGTTGAACCAGGGCCTTCCACTGATGTTCCTCCGGAGTTACCACGACAATATAGCCGTCCTTACAGGGTAGGATTCCGCCGGGCATCCGCCGGACCTGGTCGCCGCCACGGGTCAGAATCACCCGGTCATTGGCATAGGTAACGCTTTCAACCCTCTGCATGGACATTAAGGCTTCTTGTTTTGACATTTCGATGAATTGCCCCTCCCCGGTCCGGATCTTCCAATAATAAGCGGCGGTAAGGGCCACCACAGCCACCAGTCCGACATCAAACCCGCTGCTTTGCCCCCCGACCTTGACCGGCGGGCGGTCCATGTCCTGGGCGGGTATAGGCAGCATATAACCCTGCCCGCTGACGTGAACGGTATTAAGCTGAAAGGCCTTATAATCTTTAAAAGGACCGCTCCTTCCGAAAGGGGTGATGGAAAGCATGATCAGCCCGGGATTAATGGCCTTTAAGGTTTGATAATCCAGTTCCAGTTCTTCCAGATCACCCGGTGGCCGATCCTCAATGAGCACATCCGTTTGTTCAATCAATTTCTTGAAGATTTCTTTTCCTTCGGTCTTTTTAGGGTCCAGGGTAAGTCCCTTCTTATTGCTGTTCAGATATAGGAACAAGCCGCTTTTCTCCTGATGGGGAACGTCTCCCGGGAATGGACCGCGTCTTCTTGAATCATCACCGGTTAAAGGGAGTTCTATTTTGAGAACCTCGGCTCCCATATCAGCTAACAGTTTGGAACAATAGGGTCCGCTGACCATATTGCAATACTCGACAATCTTCATCCCCTCCAGAGCTCCTGGGGTCATTGGCATCCTCCATTGAACAAAATAAATTTTTTCATCCCCTTTTTCCTCTTAAGATGTTTTTGCCGGGGATCGGAAAATAATCTTAGTAAAAAGGTCCTTGAAATGCAATGGGCATCTTTCCCCCACCTCCCCCTTTTTTTCGTTGACTCTAAACCCATATCCGAATAATTTATTCCCTTCTAAAAGGAAAGGGAACCTTATGTCTATTAAAGACCTGGAAACTATTTTAAACCCCCGTTCAATAGCCGTGGTCGGTGCTTCAGCCAACGTTTATTCCTTCGGATACAGCTTCCTTCATCACCTGGTGGAATACGGCTTTAAAGGCCCGATCTACCCGGTCAACCCCAACTATCCGGAAATCATGGGATTGAAAACCTACCCCAGTGTTCGGGATATTCCGGGAACGGTTGATTTCGCCATTTCCTGCGTCAACGCGTCCCAGGTGACCGGTATGCTGGAAGATCTGACGGAAAAGGGGGTTAAAGGGGTTCACCTTTATACCGCCCGTTTCAGTGAAACCGGCCGGCAGGACGCGGCGGAACTGGAACAAGAGGTCCTGAAACTGGCTCGGGACAAAGGCATCCGCCTCATCGGGCCCAACTGCATGGGGGTTTATTATCCCAAGATAGGCCTCTCCTTCGGATTTAATCTGCCCAAAGACTCCGGGCCCGTGGGCATGATCTCCCAATCCGGCGGCGGCGCTTCCGGTTTTGTGCATTTGGCCTCCTTACGGGGAATACGGTTCAGCAAAGTCATCAGCTACGGCAACGGCCTGGATCTGACGGAATGCGATTATCTGGATTATTTTCTTCAGGATAAGGAGACTGAAATCATCCTGATCTATGTTGAGGGGGTAAAGGACGGCCGGCGATTTTTTGATACGCTGACTCGGGCTACCCGGGTCAAACCGGTGATCGTTATGAAAGGCGGCCGGGGTCAGGCCGGATCACGAATGACTTTTTCTCATACCGCTTCCCTGGCCGGATCATTCCCGGTTTGGGAGGCCATGGTCAAACAGGCCGGGGCTGTTTCGGTAGACGACTTTGATGAGCTGATCGACCTGACGGTTGCTTTTCGTTTTTTGCCAATAGTCCGGGGCAAGCGGGTGGGGGTAATCGGAGGGGGCGGCGGTCCCAGCGTTATTGCCGCCGAAGAATGTGAAGAATCGGGACTGGAAGTCATCCCGATTCCCCAGGAGATGCGCGAAGAACTCAAGAACCGGGGAGTCTCCATCTGGGACTGGATCAGCAATCCCGTGGATCTGTCGATTGTCGCCGGTTCGGGAGTGACCGATATCGATATGCTTCATCTCATGGGCCAACACCCCTCTTTCGATATCCTATTGGCTAATTTCAATGAATGGGTCCTGATAACCCTGGCTTCGGATGAAAGGTTCCAAGGCTTAAAAAGCCAGGTCAAAAGCCATATCAACCTGAGGGATACCTATCCTAAACCCTATGTGGTGATCTTCGGGGAGCGGGGAGTAATTACCGGGGATCAGGATGACTGGCATTGGAAGCTGATCGCCCAAGCCCGGGCTGAGCTTATTCAGGCCGGGATGGCCACCTTTCCGACCTTCAGACGGGCGGCCAAGGCCTTGCGCAAGGTAGAGGAGTATTATGCCGGCTTGGGATCAAGGTTGGCCGACATACCATTGTTCCCTGCCAGCCGATCCAACCAACCTAAAAAAAACGGATCTTGAGGGAAATCTCTGTAACCCCCCACCCCTTCGACAAACAGGATAAATCATGACCCTATCCGGCTTGGGAATTTGTTCAAAAGTCTTATGGTCAAAGAATTCAAAAATGAAAGGTATTGAAAAAGCCTCGTTTCCCGATCAACGGTACCGATTAATCTCCTCCTTAAGCTGGAGGGCCGCTGCCCTGGCGGCCCGGGCGAAATCTTTTCCCCCGCCGGCATAAATGATCCCCCGGGAGGAATTGATGATCATCCCGGTTCCATCCGGGGTCTTCCCATTGATAACCGCTTTTTCGATGTCCCCGCCCTGGACACCTATACCGGGCACCAGCAAAGGCATGTTCCCCACCAGGGCCCTAATTTCCCCAAGTTCCTGCGGATAGGTGGCCCCAACCACCAGAAGTACATTCCCGTTCCGGTTCCATTCCCGGGCGGCTTTTCGGGCGACGACCCGATAAAGCTTTTCCCCTTTTACTTCCAAATCCTGAATATCGGTTGCCCCCGGGTTAGAAGTCCGGCAAAGGATAATCACCCCTTGGTCTCTTCTATTAAGAAAAGGGGCAAGGGCATCTCCCCCCAGATAAGGGTTGACCGTAACCGCATCCGCTCCATAGCGATCAAAGACCTCCCGGGCATACAAGCCGGCGGTTGACCCTATATCTCCCCGTTTGGCATCCAGGATAACCGGGATGCCTCGGTGGTGGTCGTGAATGTGGGCTATGGTCTGTTCCAGATCCCTTTCCAAACCGGAGGCGGAATAGAAGGCTATCTGGGGTTTGTAGGCACAGACAAGATCCGAAGTCAGGTCAATAATGGCCCGGTTAAACTCAAAAAGTGGTGATTGGTGCGATCGAAGATGGTCGGGGATCTTTTCCAGGTCAGGATCAAGCCCTACACAAAGCAAGGAATTATTTCTGTGCCAGGCTTCAGTCAGGGCTTTTATGAAATTCACGGGTGCTGCCTCCCTTTATTAATAATTTCGCGTATCTTAACAAGATAAAAAATAAATTGCAAAAATTTTAAGAGTTCTTCTTCGGCCCAAGGGTTAAGAAATTACCCCCCCAAGAGAATATGGGCTGAACAAGGTCTCGTTGTACGGAAAACCATACAAGGAAATAATAAATCCTACAATAAACCAGGGATTAAGATTTTTTTATGCTAATAATATCAATAAAATAGTAATTTTATTACCTGGTACGGTAATTGCTATCACCTAAATGTGAGGTGAAATCTATATTGAATAGGAGAAAAAAGATGATTTACAAGATGATGAGTGGAATTGTGGTTTTATTTTTTCTAATCGGCTGTGGCGGAGAAGTCAAGCAACTTCAGATGCGGGATGCCTCCCTTAAAACCACGGAACCCAACCAGGGGATGAAAACGGTCGAATTCCCCAAAGGGACCTGGACCGGAGGGTCCTCAACCAAGCAAGCAGGCTCCCTGGCTGAACTCTTTGTCAATTCGCACAACATGGCCATGTCCGAATTTTCCAAATTGCAGGACTCACAGGATGCTATTAAAAGTACTCAGGAGGCCTTAAAGAGTTCCACCCAACGCCTGGAAGAAAGCAATCGTCTCATTCTGGAGGCTGCCCAGAAACATCAGGAAGTTGCCCAGAAAACCCTGGAAAAAATCGAAGAGGTTTCCAGGGCACAGGGGACCGGCCAAATTACCCTGTTTTACCCGGTTGGGGTCAATAAACTACAGGGAAATTCTCTGGAATATGAACGCTTAATCCGATTCGTTGATTTTCTTTCCCGGGAAAGCAAAGGCCGAAAGATATTATTTGTCAGTTTAGGAAGTGCCTCGGCTTTTGGACCTCCCAAAGTCAACCTGAAGCTGGCCAAAGGCCGGGCCGATTTTCCCAAAGCCGTTATCGACAAATATCTGGTCAATACCCCCCATGAATATTACAAGGTCTATGGGACCGGCGATCTTTACAGCCCCAAAGGGGTTTCCAGAAAGGAGCATGAACGGTACCAGCATACCCGCCTGATTGCGATGTACGATACGGACAAGGTCCCTTCCTTGCCTGAGGAACCGAGTAAAAATTAATATTATAAAAATGCCTGCCCAAAAAGAGAGGCGGAACCGGTTAACCTCCGCCTCTCTTTTTCCGAAAAAAATGGTCTTCTGACACCTCATCGGAAGGATATAAAGGCTTCCAAAACCTCCGGTTGTCTCCCTGCCAACCCTGATTCGTTCTCATCCGGAAAAGACCTTTCCGGATGAGAACACTCCGATACCGGTCAT
>CAZSTT010000018.1:9828-32692 GCA_964609705.1 uncultured Thermodesulfobacteriota bacterium | reverse complement strand
CTTTCGGATTCACACCGGCTTTTTTGATGTTTTCCCATATGACGGCAGAACCTTTTCCCGCACCGGCATCGATCAGCGCGGTGCTTTCTTCCCCTTTAACCAGATAGACCAGAGCATCCTGCGGATGGGAGAGCTCCGAACCGCCCACACAATAAATACCCGAAATAACCTCAATAGGTTTATCGCTCATTTCTCCCTCCCTTTTTTCTTTAAAATTTCATGTTTCCATCCGTAAAGCAAGCCCTTTTCTTTTCTGTTTATATGGGTCTCCACAGGAAACCCCCTTTCCGAAAACCTGCCTTCCTCTTGTTTCAGAAGCCAGTTGAATGACCTGATTTTTTTCTTGACAGGAATATTCAGAGGGTTAAGATAGTGAACATTAATTCACATTATCCCGATCTGAGTGATGAGAGCCGAAAAACAAACCAGTGAAACCCGCAAGAGACAAATCGCCGGCGCAGCCATGTCTCTGATCGCCCGGGAAGGAGTCAAAGGATTAAGTGTGGCCGCCGTGGCCCGCAAAGTCGGGTTGGTCCCCTCCGCCCTCTACCGTCATTATAAGGGAAAAGAAGAAATTCTGGAGGCCACCTTAATACTGGTTAAAGATCTAATCATGGAAAACATCCGATCGGTCCAAAAAGAATCGCCCTCCCCATTGGAACAGCTTAAATTGCTCATGGTGCGTCATATTGAAATGATTCAGGAATTCCAGGCCATCCCCCGCATTATTTTTTCCGACGAGGTATCCGCCTCTCAACCTCTTAGACGAGCAGTGCTGTTTAACATCGTTAAAGGGATTCTGGAGCAGGTGGCTAAACTGGTAACCCAGGGACAGCGTCTGGGTCAAATCAAGCCAAAGCTGGATCCGGATACGGTTTCGGTCATTTTTTTGGGGCTGGTTCAACCACCGGCTATCCTTTGGTATTTAAGCCAGGGAAGTTTCGACATTTCAAAACACATGAAAAAGGCCTGGCCTGTATTTGAGAAAGCCATTCGGTCGGAAACTATTCCGGCAGCTATCTCAAAAAAAGGGTCTGTTCGCCGGTCCAATTAAAATGAGGAGGTCCTGTAACCAGGCAGTGCGCCTGAGGTTTTAAGGAGGTAATTCATCATGGAAATAGCAAGGGATCGAAAAGTCTATCTGGATTATATTGCCGGGGCACCGGTATTACCTGAGGTAATTGAGGTCATGGTTCCTTATCTCAAGGATATTTACGGCAATCCACAGTCCATTCATGACTGGGGGGAGCAAAGCCGTGAGGCCCTGGATACCGCCCGTGAACAAGTAGCCTCACTTATCAACGGAAACGCCGATGAAATTATTTTTACCGGGAGCGGCACCGAATCCAATAATTTGGCGATAAAAGGATTGATGCAAGGGCAGGTCGCTAGAGGGAAACATATCGTAGTTTCAGCTATTGAGCATTTTTCAGTGCTTAATACCCTGCGTAGGATGGAAAAAGAAGGATATGAATTCAGCTTGGTGCCGGTTGATCAATACGGTTTAATTAATCCCGATGACGTGCTTAATAAACTCAGGAAAGATACCGTCATGGTGTCGATTATGCATTCCAACGGAGAAGTGGGCACTATTCAGCCGATTAAGGAAATATCGGACAAATTGAAAGAAACAGGGGTGATTTTCCACACCGATGCCGTGGCCAGCACCGGAAATACACCGGTTGATGTCCTGGAGCTCAAAGTCGATGCCCTGAGTCTGGCCGGGAATCAGTTTTATGGCCCCAAGGGTTCAGGCGCCTTATGGCTGCGTAAAGGTTTACGACTGATTCCTCAAATGGATGGCGGCATCCAGGAAAACGGACGGAGACCGGGGACGGAGGATCTGCCCGCTCTCGTCGGTCTGGGTAAGGCGGCCGAGATCGCTAAAAGGGTAATGGCCTCACGCGCGGCCCGGCTTTCCAAACTTCGGGACCAATTGATTAAAGGAATGTTGGAAAAGATCAACCATGTGGTGCTCACCGGTCATCCCAGCCGTCGCCTTCCACATCATGCCAGTTTTGGTATTGAATTCATCGAAGGTGAAGCCATGCTTCTGATGATGAACATGAGCGGCATTGCGGTCTCCAGTGGATCGGCCTGCACATCGAAGGCCTTAAAGGCCTCCCATGTCCTCCTGGCCATGGGTTTGCCCCATGAAATCGCCCAAGGGTCCTTGTTGTTAACCCTCGGTTTGGAAACCCAAGAAGAAGATATCGATTATGTACTGGAAAAATTTCCTCCCATCGTGGATCGGCTGCGGCAGATGTCTCCCTTATATTCTAAATTTATAAAGGAAGGAAAGAGATGAAAGGGGAGACGCCATGAAAGCAGACCATACTCTGGATTGTGTAGGGCTTTATTGCCCTATGCCTATTATAGAAACAGCCAGAACAATAAAGATGTTGAAACCCGGACAGGTATTGGAAGTCGTGGCCGATGACAAAGGCATAAAAGAGGATATGCCAAGCTGGTGCAGGACGACCGGTCACGAATGTCTGGGCCTGGAAGAAGATAACGGGACTTTCCATGTTTTTGTTAAGAAAAGCGGGTGAAAAAGAGGATAACAACCATGAAAAAGAAGATCCTTTTCCCTATTGTATTGGTGGTCGCCGGTGCGGTTGGCGGATTTCTTTATTTTAAGAATCATCAAGCCCCGGATCAGAATCGCCTCCGGGTTTCAGGAAACATAGAAATTACCGAGGTAGCGGCCAGTTTTAAAATCCCCGGGCGGGTGGAGGAGCGTCCGGTTATCGAAGGTCAAATGATTACCGCCGGTCAGGTCGTGGCCCGTATGGATGAAAAGGATTTAAAATTGGAAATTGCCCAGCGCCAGGCCCAGGTAACCGCGGCCCGGTCCCTGTTGTCCGAAGTGCAAACCGGATCGAGACCGGAAGAAATTACCCAGGCCGAGGCCGCCCTGGAACGGGCCCAGGCTGACGGGAACCGGGCCCGGATTGAATACGAAAGGCAGAGAAGGTTATTTGACCGGGAAGTGATCTCCACCCGTGAGTTCGATCAGGCCAAGACTACTTATGAGACCGCCGAGGCCCGGATACGGGAAGCCAAGGCCTTGTCGACCTTGGTTCGGAAGGGCCCTCGCCAGGAAAAAATCGATCAGGCCGGGGCGACCCTGGAGCAGGCCAAACAATCCCTGGAACTGGCCCAAACCCGATTGAATTATGCCACCTTGCGTTCCCCGGTTTCCGGAATGGTCCTTTCGGAGAATGTTCAAGCCGGAGAATATGTTTCCCCTGGGACCCCGGTCATTTCGCTGGGGGATTTGAGCCGTGTCTATCTACGGGCCTACATCAACGAAACCGACCTGGGGCGGGTCAAGGTGGGCCAAAAGGTGCGACTGACCACGGATACTTACCCGGGGAAAAAATACGAAGGGATGATTTCTTTCCTTGCCCCCCAGGCTGAGTTCACCCCCAAGAATATCCAGACCCAAAAGGAACGGGTTAAACTGGTCTATCGGATCAAGGTGGAGATCCCCAATCCCGCTCTGGAACTGAAGCCGGGCATGCCGGCGGATGGAGAGATCCTGTTAAACCCATAAAGCGATCCATGATGCCGGATACCGGATGCCGGAAATCAAACATCCGGGATCGGTCATCCGGTATCTGATTGATGATGAAGTGGCTGCTATAAAAACCGAAAACCTGACCAAGACCTTTGATGGTTTAACCGCCGTGGATTCCCTTAATCTGGAAGTCGCCGAAGGGGAGATTTTCGGACTGGTAGGTCCGGATGGAGCGGGGAAGACCACCACCATGCGTTTGCTTACGGCCATTCTGGATCCCACCTCGGGCGAGGCCTGGGTGGCCGGTCACCATATTGCCAAAGAATCGGAGAACCTTAAGGAAAAAATTGGGTACATGAGTCAGCGGTTCGGTCTCTATCCCGACCTGACCGTGATGGAAAATATCCTGTTTTATGCTGACATCTACGGGGTCCCCCGTAAAGGGCGGGAGGATAAAATTAACCGTCTTTTAAGTTTCAGCAACCTGACGCCCTTTAAAAAACGACAGGCTGGAAATCTCTCAGGCGGGATGAAGCAAAAATTGGGACTGGCCTGCGCCCTGATCCACACGCCGGAGGTCCTGTTTCTGGATGAGCCGACCAATGGGGTGGACCCGGTTTCTCGAAGAGACTTCTGGCGAATACTTTACCAATTGCTACAGGAAAAGGTCACCATCTTTCTCTCCACCGCCTACCTGGATGAAGCCGAACGGTGCAACCGGATCGGCCTCATTCAGGAAGGCAACGTTCTGGCCCTGGGGACGCCGGAAGAGGTGAAAGCACAGATGAGGGGAACCATCCTGGAAGTTCGGTCGGATCAACCCCGCCCGGTCACTTCCCTTTTAAGAGAACACTATACCTCAGACTCAGTGGGCCTCTTCGGCGATCGCATTCACCTGATTACCGAGAAACCGGAGGAGGATTCGGCTAAAATCGATCAACTATTGACTAGAGGCGGATTTCGCTCCCTGGGGATCCATCCGGTCGAACCCTCTCTGGAGGATGTCTTTATTTCAGTCGTGTCGGAACACAGGGAAAGTTTTTCGAGCCGGTCCCCGGGTGCGGATCAAGCATCGGGAGAATAGCGAAGCGGATGAATAGGACTGAAAACAGCCCCAACGAGGCCGCGGCCGCGGTAGTGGTTAAAGATCTGGAAAGGCGCTTTGGCACTTTCATGGCCGTGAACCGGATCAGCTTCGAGGTCAAAAAGGGGGAGATCTTCGGTTTTCTGGGCCCTAACGGGGCCGGAAAGTCGACCACCATCCGAATCCTTTGCGGTATCCTGGCTCCCAGCGGTGGAAGCGGAACAGTGGCCGGATTTGATGTCGCCCGGGAGGCGGAAAAGATCAAGAGCCATATCGGGTACATGAGTCAGAAATTCTCCCTCTATGAAGATCTCACTGTGGAAGAGAACATTAATTTTTACAGCGGTATCTACAACATCAACGAACAGAAAAAGGAAGAACGGAAAGAATGGGTTCTTCAAATGGCCGGGTTGAAGGACCACCGTCATTCCAGGACAGCTCTCCTTTCCGGAGGTTGGAAACAGCGTTTGGCCCTGGGCTGCGCCGTTCTGCACGAGCCCCCTATCATTTTTTTGGACGAACCCACTTCAGGAGTGGATCCGATCAGCCGACGCCGTTTTTGGGACCTTATCTATGATCTGGCGGGCAAAGGGGTAACGGTGTTTGTCACCACCCATTATATGGATGAAGCCGAATATTGCGATCGTATCGGTCTGATTTACCGGGGAGAGCTGATAGCCCTGGGAACCCCGGAATTGCTGAAAACCGAGAGGATGGAGGAGGATGTTCTGGAGTGCCTTTGTGAAAGACCGCAAGAGGCCCTGGAGATTCTAAGGACAATATCCATGGTCCGGGAGGCGGCCCTTTTCGGGAAAGGGATTCACCTGGTGGTTGAAGATGCCGGACAGGTCGTAGAAAGCATTCGACAGACACTGGCGAAAAATGGAATTCAGGTGTTTCGAATCGGGAAGATCATCCCTTCCCTGGAAGATGTCTTTGTTTCCCTGATCGAGGCCAAAGACCGGGCCGAACAACCGCAGCAGGAGGTGCGGCAATGAAGTGGAGACGCACCTGGGCCGTAACCCGAAAAGAATTCCTCCATATCTTTCGTGATCCCAGAAGCCTGGGCATGGGTATTCTCATGCCTATGATTATGCTGGTCCTTTTTGGATATGCCCTGACACTCGACGTGAACCGGGTCCCCCTGGTTATCTGGGATCAAAACCGATCCCCGGCCAGCCGGGAATTAGTCAGCAGCTTTCTGGGCTCCCGCTATTTCTCCCTCGAAGGATTTGTGGAAAGCTATCAGGAGGTGGAAGAGGCTATCGATAACCGCTGGGCGCTGGCTTCCCTGATCATTCTCCCCGATTTTTCCGCCGCCCTGGCCTCCGGCGGCAAAACCGATCTTCAGATGATTGTGGATGGAAGCGATTCCAACACGGCCACCATTGCCCTGGGTTATGCCGAAGGTATCATTCTGGGGTTCAATCAGGAAATCGCCTTGAAAGAAATCAGACGAAAAGGGGGACGCCCCCTTACCGCCCCCATTGATTTCCGTCCCCGGGTCTGGTTTAATGCCGACCTGGAATCCAGGAACTATATCATCCCCGGTCTCATTGCCGTGATCATGATGGTGATCGCTGCCCTGCTGACCTCTTTGACGGTAGCCCGTGAATGGGAACAGGGGACTATGGAACAATTAATTTCCACACCGGTCAAGGCCCCGGAGTTGATCCTCGGAAAACTGTTTCCCTATTTTTGTATCGGCATGTTTGATGTCCTGTTGGCCGTCTTGATGGGTGAATTCCTCTTTCACATCCCCCTGCGGGGCCAGGTGGCCTTGATATTCGCCCAGGCGGCCATATTTTTAGTGGGTACTCTCTCTCTGGGACTGCTGATGAGCATCATCACCAAGAGCCAGTTATTGGCCAGCCAGGTGGCTATGGTGGCCACTTTTTTACCGGCCTTTCTGCTTTCCGGATTTGCCTACCCTATACGAAGCATGCCTAAGGTATTGCAGGGGGTTTCTTATATTATCCCGGCCCGATACTTCATCACCCTTTTGAAAGGGATTTATTTAAAAGGTGTCGGTCCCCGAATTCTGTTTTTAGAAGGCGTTTTTCTGGTCCTCTTTTCCTTATTAATGTTTGCCCTGGCTATCAAAAAATTCAAGAAAAAGCTGGTTTAACCATGTGGGAACGAATCAAACAGATCTTAATTAAAGAATTTATCCAGATCCTGCGTGATCCCAGGTCCAGGGCCCTTATTTTTATTATGCCTGTTTTTCAGGTGCTGGTTTTCGGCTATGCCGTGACCACCGATGTAAAAAATGTCTCCCTAGCAGTTTATGATCAGGATAACAGCACTCAGAGCCGGGAGGTTACAGCCCGCTTTGTCAAATCCGGCTATTTCTATATTGAAACCTTTGTTGAACGGGAGGAGCAGGTCCGGGAGTTGATGGACCGGGGTCAGGTCCAGGTCCTTCTGCGGTTCAATAAAGGCTTTGGACAAGACCTGACTTCGGGCAAAAAGGCCCTGCTGCAGATGATACTGGATGGGACCGATTCCAACACGGCGGCCATTATTTTAGGGTATAGCAGCAAGATAGTATCCCTCTACTCCCGGGAAATTCTGGTTCAACGGTCTTCCCGTCTCCAGGGAAGCGGGCCGCTTTTCAGTCAGATAAACCTGGTGAGCCGGGCCTGGTTCAATGAAAACCTGGAAAGCCGGAATTTTTTCGTTCCCGGGGTGATCGCCTTGCTGGTCATGCTCATCACCCTTTTATTAACCAGTATGGCAGTGGTCCGGGAAAAAGAGATCGGGACCATGGAACAGATCATGGTCACCCCCATCACCCCCCGGGAATTCATTTTGGGCAAGACCCTTCCTTTTATTTTGATCAGTTTCATTGATGTGATTTTGATTTCGCTGGTGGGAATCTTTTGGTTTGAAGTACCCATCCGCGGCAACCTGGCTCTCCTTTTTTTGGCTACCGGGCTTTATATTATGTCCACCCTGGGGGTTGGACTGCTCATTTCTACGATCAGCCGGACCCAGCAGCAGGCCATGATGAGCGCCTTTTTCTTTGTTTTTCCGGCCATGCTCCTTTCCGGGTTTATTTTTCCCATTGCCAATATGCCTGAACCGGTCCAATGGCTGACCTATATTAACCCTCTGCGCTATTTCCTGGTGATTATTCGAGGAATTTTTTTAAAGGGGATAGGGGTCGACATCCTTTGGCCCCACATGACCGCCCTATTGGTCATCGGGCTGATCGTTCTCTGGGCGGCTTCAAAACGATTTAAAAAAACTATGTCGTAAAAAGAATGGGCGATCGGTTTGGGGCAGAAGCAGGGCTTGAAACGGGGCTCGGAAATCGGAACCCCGATTTTTTTTGCTCTTGGTTATTATTAAGGAGAAAGCCATGATTCCTTTAATTAAAGCTGTGAGTAGCGGTTGGCTAAAAGCGATATTCCTGGGAATGATTACTTTGGTATGGGGATTTTTCCTGCCGGTTTCCGCCGAATCTCAGGCTGTACCCCCCCCGGATAAGCCTCTATCTCTGAACGACTGTATAAAAATTGCTTTGGAAACCAGTCCCCTGCAGCAGGCGGCCGCGCAGAATCTTCAAACCGCCAGGGAAATTGTGGGAGAAACCCGGGCCCCCTATTATCCGGAGTTGGGTCTCCAGGCTCGATATGCTTACTGGCAACAGCGGGCTTTTTTGCCTAAAGATCTGGCTATTCCCGGACGGCCCCTACCCAAAATTATTGGCCCCACAGAAGACTGGATGGCCGGTTTGCGGGTTCGCTACACCCTTTTTGACAGCGGCGAACGGCGGGCCCAGTATCATTCGGCCCTGGCCAGACAAGGGGTGGCCGAGGAGGAAAAGGCCAGGATTACCCAGGATCTGGCATTAGGCGTTTATCAAGGTTATTATGGATTGGCGGCGGCCCTGGAAACCTTGGCCGTGGCGGAAAAAAATTTGGCTCGGGCCAAAGACCATCTGCGACTAGCTCAAGAACGAAAAGCGGCTGGGGCTGTTTCTCAGGCGGACGTTCTGAGGGTCCAGGTTGAAACGGCCGATGCTGAACTGGTCCTGGTTCGAGCCGAGCACCTGGTTCGAATTTCCAGGGGTGGTTTGAACACCATAATGGGGTTACCGGCCGAAAGGCCTCTTATCCTTGAAGTCAAGGGGGATGAAACAAGCCTCACTGATTTCCCCGATATTTCAACTGCCCTGAATCAGGCCATTCATAATCGTCCGGAAATAAAAGCGGCTTTAAAACGCATCGAAGCCCTAAAGGGGGGGGTAGAGGCGGCCAAAAGCACTTTTGGACCGAAGGTCCGGGCCGAAGGAAGCTATGGCCGTCGGGATACGGTATTCTTCCCCCAGGATGATGAATGGCTGGCCGGGATTTCCATCGAATGGCCTTTGTTCACAGGATTTTTCAGGGAACACCGATTAGCCCGGGCAAAGACCGAGGTTTCCAGAGAAGAGGCCGAAGTCAGACAATTGCTCTTGAAGGTCCGGCAGGAGGTTTGGACGGCCTGTTCCAAAATCAAGGAGACCTATGAGGCGGTTCAGGCCACCAAAGTGACGGTTAACCACGCCCAGGAGAGTATGCGCCTGGCCAAAGAGCGGTATGAAGCAGGGGCTGGAACCGTGACCGATCTGCTGGATTCCCAGACCGCCCTGGCCAGGGCCCAGGCCAACCAGGTCGAAGCGGAATGGGATTATCATACGGCCCAGGCTGTTTTCAAACGATCGACCGGATCCCTGGAAGAAAAAAATAGACCCTGACGGATTGGGTTTTTAAAAGGGATGGGGATCAATAGACCCTTGAAGCCTCTTGGAGGAAATGGTACAACCTGGTTTACCAAAAGGGACTTCTGATTCGAAGCGATCCGGTAATAAAGGAGAGGATTTATGGAAAAGGCTAGGGAACAAAATAATAATCCGAAAAGCTCCGAGAGCACAGGAAGGATTAATTTGGCCTTGATCGCTTCAGGTTCCGGTACGGACGCGGACTCCATCATGACCGCCTGGGAAAACGGGTGTATCCCGGAAATAAACCCGCCTTTGTTGATCAGTACCAAAAAGGGGGTCGGTTGCCTGGAAAAATCCATGAGCCGCGGATTGCGCTCGGAGGTAGTCGATTACAAAGAATATTCCGATCCGGATCCTTTCAATTCCGCATTGAACGACATCTTAAAATCATCCCTAACCGATTTTATTTTTCTGGTCGGCTGCATCCATAAGGTCTATCCGGTTGAAGGGATGGCCATGTTTAATATTCATCCGGCTGATCCGGCCAGGCACGGCGGGGATAAGATGTATGGACTGGCCGTTCATCAGCATGTCCTGGAAGAGGTAAAAGACCTAATTTATCGAGGCAAGAAAACGGTGTTGGACAATTTCTATACCTATCCGACGGTTCATGAAGCAACCCTTGACTATGACGGTGGTGATATGCTCCTGCGGCAGGCGGTTTTGATACCGGATACCCTCGTAAAAGGTTTTTGGGAAGGGAGGATGGATCCCAAACAGGCAGCGAAGGCCCTGCAGGAAGTGGTCTTGCCTTATGAGTGGCTCATGCTGCCGGCAGCGGTTCGAATGACCGCCAGGCGGATTCTCAGAAAAAGACAAACGCAGTCATAAGATAGCTGCCTTAAAAAACTAACCATTGACAGGTTGCTCAAAAAGGTCCAGATACAAGGCACCCGAAATCCTGAGGAATGAGCCGTACGCAGGAGTACGTCGCATAGCCTGCCCCGCTGAAAAGCGGGGAAGGGTGAGGGCAACGCAGAAGATGGGCCTTTTTCAGCAATCTGTAACGGATCAGGAAATTCGGTTTATTGCAGCCAGGGTCGAATCAGCCACTGTCTTCAGAGTATCAGCCGCCCCCTCATCATCCCTTAACCTGCCCAGGATCTCTTTTATCCTTTGCCTTCTTTCCTTGCGGTCTTCAGTAACCAGCGGGCCGCCACCCTGTTGTTCCCGATATATCCGTATCAGAAAATCGGCCATCTCCTTGGGATGGTAGCCGAAGGCCTTCCACTGGAGTAATTCTTTGATAAAATCGGTATAGGCCTTTTCCTTTATGGCTTTAACCTTTTTAGAAAGACTCTCGGATTTCAAGATGGATTTTTTTTCATTCAGGGAATAACCCAGTTCTACCAGGAGATCACGGTCGCAAAGAAAACACAAAGGGATCATGCGGGTCCCTAGAAAATCTTCCCCGTGTCCGGGCATGACCCGGATCAGGCTAAAGCCATGCTTGAGGGCCTCTTTGGCCTGTGTGTCCTGTATCCGAGGATCTCTTCGGATCCGTTTCTGCCCGCTAATAATCCCCCTCAGTTGACGGGAAGCCATCCTCATATGCAGGGAAAAGGCCCTGAAGCTTTTGGAAAAAAGAGGGCCGTGCATCAGCCATAAATCGCCGGAAAAGAGGATATGATCAGCCGGTCTTTCCCCGGGCGGTTGTTTTTCATCCCGGTGGTGGAGACTGTGCGGTCCATAATGAACAATGATTTGGTCGGGGCTGTGCATGGTGGCACTAGCGGGACAAGCCAGGATCTCCAGACGGCCGGCCCCTCCGACAGGAATGGATTTAGACAAAAAGTTAAAATCCAGGCCCTGGATAGTCGCGGAGGGATTGCCTTCCCGGGGAGATAGATATTCAACACGGCATCGCCGAAGCCGGGCAGGTTCAAACCCTCTTAACCACAGCCGGTCTTCTGCCGTTAAAGGGCCCTCAATAAAATTCCGGAAGTTGGCATGGACCAGGATGGTTGCCCCGGATTTTTGGGCCAACAATTCGGACAGACCGCAATGATCGTGGTGACGATGAGTGATGATAATTCTATCAATACTTTCAGGGTTTATTCCTTGATCCGTCAAAATGGACTCTATCCGGTCCCGATACATGGGATCTCCGGTATCGATCAAGGTGTGACGCCGGGCTCCCTTGTGGTGATAACTGAAAACATAGAAGTTTGCGCCACGATTAAAAAAGAAACAGGTCAGTTCCGTATCCCCGCCATTCAACAGCTCGGAGGTGACTTTGTAAGGATCTTCCTTTGCTCCGGGGATGGTATTATCAGATAAGTCTTTATGATCGATCATTTTCTCCATCTTGGTTTCGGAAAATCACCTTACATGAAACATGAAAAAGCGGTTGAGGCTTGAATATCCATGAAGAGAAGCAAAGGGATTTGTTGGATCGGTATTTCTTTTGAGTGGCCAGAGTATAAAATAAGCCCCTGGAGGGGTCAAGTAGAAAAACCAGGGAATTGGTTAAATCCTTAGGACCGGCCTTCCCGGCCGGAAGATTCCGACCTGATAATCCCGGTCCAAAGAAGAGCAATACAAAACATATCCAACAAGTTAAGTCAAACTGGCTGTTGATCCTTACTGAAAATTATCTGCTTTCTCCTTGACTTATCTCTCTGTTATGATAAGGAAAAGCAAGAGACATTTTACCGGAGGCTGTATGGAATACAAAGAAACATTAAATCTGCCAAAAACCAACTTCCCCATGAAAGCCAACCTGGCCCAAAAAGAGCCGGACTGGCTGCGGCATTGGGAAAGCATGCAGTTATATCAAAAGATAAGGGAGGCCTCCCAGGACCGGAAGAAATTTATTCTTCACGACGGCCCGCCTTATGCCAATGGCCATATCCACATTGGCCACGCTCTCAATAAAATCTTAAAAGATATCATTATCAAATCCAAACAAATGTCAGGCTTTGACGCCCCTTATGTGCCGGGCTGGGATTGTCACGGGCTACCCATTGAACATCAGGTGGACAAGGATTTGGGGCCGAAAAGAAAAAACCTTTCCCAAACTGAAATCCGGCAGCGCTGCCGGGCCTATGCCGAGAAATTCATCGACATCCAGCGGGAAGAGTTTAAACGGCTGGGGGTCTTGGGTGAATGGAATGATCCCTATCTGACCATGAACTATGCCTATGAGGCAGTTACCATCCGCGAGTTCGGGCGCTTTGCCCTGCAGGGGAGCGTCTTTAAAAGTAAAAAACCCATCTACTGGTGTGCCTCCTGCCGAACGGCCCTGGCCGAGGCCGAAGTGGAATACGAATCCCATACCTCACCATCAATTTTTGTGGCCTTTCCTCTGCTCTCTGATTTGACCGGGGACTATCCGGTCTTAAAGAACAAAAAGGTCTCAGTCCTGATCTGGACCACGACCCCCTGGACCATTCCGGCCAACCTGGCCCTGGCCTTCCATCCTGAATTTGAGTACGTGGCTGTTCAGGAAGGAGACGAGGTCTATATCCTGGCCAGGGAACTTTTAGAAAAGGCGGGGCCTAAGCTTTCCTGGAAAAATCCCCAGGTCCTGACCGGACTGGACCCGCGCCTTTTAGAGGGCAAGAAAGCCCGGCATCCCCTTTATGACCGGGAGTCCCTGATGATCCTGGCCCCTTATGTGACTCTGGAGGACGGCACCGGGATCGTTCATACCGCCCCCGGGCACGGTTTGGAGGACTACGAAAGCGGGCTGCGCTATCATCTGGACATCTATTCCCCCTTAGACGATGGAGGCCGGTTTTTGCCCGAGGTCGGATTTTTCGCCGGCCAATTCGTCTTCGAGGCCAATGAGCCGGTAAAGGAAAAACTGCGGGAAGTAGGTTCCTTAAAGGGTGAAGAAACCATCACCCATAGCTATCCCCATTGCTGGCGCTGTAAAAGGCCGGTAATCTTTCGGGCCACCGAACAATGGTTTATCTCTATGGAAGCCAATGACCTGCGAAAAAAGGCGTTGGCCGAGATCGACCGGGTAACCTGGATGCCGGCCTGGGGACAGAACCGGATTCGAGGGATGATGGAAAACCGTCCGGATTGGTGCCTGTCCCGCCAGCGGTCCTGGGGAGTCCCAATCCCGGCCTTTTATTGTCAGAACTGCAACAACTGGATCATCACCAGGGAGATCCTCACCCATCTGGAATCCCTGGTCCTGAAACATGGAACCGATATCTGGTTTTCATCTTCCGAAGAACAACTCTTGCCCCCCGGTACCATTTGTCCTCATTGTCAGGGAACCAAATTTCGAAAAGAAACCGATATCCTGGACGTCTGGTTTGACTCCGGGGTGAGTTACGCCGCGGTCCTGGAAGCCCGCCCCTACCTCGGTTCTCCGGCCGATCTCTATTTGGAAGGCAGCGATCAGCACCGGGGCTGGTTTCACAGCTCCCTGCTGGCTGCCGTCGGGACCCGGGGCGAGGCCCCTTATGAAGCGGTGCTGACCCACGGTTTTTTTGTTGACGGGCAGGGCAAAAAGATGTCCAAGTCTCTGGGAAATGTCATCAATCCCGAAGAGGTCATAAAAAAATATGGTGCGGAAATAATACGGCTTTGGGTCTCGGCCGAGGATTATCGGGAGGACATCCGCATTTCCCAGAATATCCTCCAGCAACTGACTGAGGCCTATCGGCGCATCCGCAACACCTGCCGCTTTCTCCTGGGGAATATTTCCGACTTTCAATCCCCCCGGGACCAGGTGCCCATCAAAAAAATGGAAGAACTGGATCAATGGGCCTTGCTTCAACTGCAGAAGGTGATCAGCAAGGTTAGGCGGGCCTATGAGCACTATGATTTTCATGTGGTCTATCATACGCTCTACCAGTTCTGCACCAACGAATTAAGTGCCTTTTATCTGGATATCCTTAAGGATCGCCTCTATACCTCGGCCCCCAAATCTTGGGAACGAAGATCGGCCCAAACAGCCCTGCTGATTATTCTTAAGGCTCTGATTCGACTGATGGCCCCTGTTTTATCCTTTACGGCCGAAGAGGTCTGGTCCTGTCTTTCCGAAGCGGATAAAGAATTCGAAAGTGTCCACCTGACCCAGTTCCCGGATATCAATCTTTCTCTTGTAGACGAAGAATTGGATCAACGATGGACGGCCCTGCTGTCGCTAAGGTCCGAGGTAACCAAGGCCCTGGAACAGGCCCGACGATCCCAACTCATCGGCAATCCCCTGGATGCCCGTGTAATTTTAAGGTTGTCGGATTCCCTGATGCCGGTCATCCAACCTTATGCCGAGTTTCTGCCGACCCTTTTTATTGTCTCCCAGGTCGAAATCCATTCTGGAATGGAGACCCTGGAAGGGTTCTCCAGTTCGGAATTCCCCGGGCTGGTTATCCTGATTGAAAAAGCCCGTGGAGAAAAATGCGAACGATGCTGGAATTTTCGAACCGAGGTTGGCAGCTTCCCGGATCACCCGACCCTCTGTTCCCGGTGTCATGAAGCTATAAAAACCTTAGAACCTTAGTGGAGTACTGGAGTGTTGAAGTAATGGAAAAATGGAAAAATGGTTTGGAAAAATCCAAGACTCCAATACTCCATCCCTCCATTGGAAATAGTTTCCAGCGAACTTTTTGAGTTCAAGACCGGACAAATTTAGAAATGATGGATTGACCAAAGGATCTTCAAGGGTATGAAAAAATTCTGGTTATTAGGCCTTGCCTTTCTCGTCGTGGTTATCCTGGATATTTTGACCAAGGAATATATTATTACCCATTTCCCTCTCTTTTCTTCCCGCCCGATAATCCCAGGGCTTTTAAATCTGGTCCATATCCGGAACAAAGGGGTGGCCTTTGGAATCCTGGGCGGGTCGGCCCCTGTCTGGAGGGATATCCTGCTGCTGCTGTTTCCTATGGTCGCCATGTCCGGAATCCTGATCTTTGCTTTTACTTATCCTCAAAAAAAAGCCGGTACCCTTCTATCCCTGGGGGCGGTTCTGGGAGGGGCCCTTGGTAACTTGATCGACCGGCTCCGTTTTCGGGCGGTAATCGACTTTCTGGATATCTACTGGGGATCCTATCACTGGCCGGCCTTCAATGTGGCCGACTCGGCCATTACCCTGGGAGTCCTTTTCCTGGTCTTCAGCTATATCGTTATGAAAGAGGGGTAACCGTGTTCCCGATTCTTTTTCATATTGGGGGCCTTACGGTCCACAGTTACGGGCTGTTTATTGCCGCCGGCTTTCTGTTAGGCATAGGGCTGGCGGTTAAAGAGGCCCGACGAAAAGGGATTCCAGCCGAAAAGATCCTGGACCTTTCATTTTATATCATCCTTTCGGCCATCCTCGGGTCTCGAATCCTGTTCGCCTTGATTAATTATCCTCATTATCTTGAACACCCCTTGGACTTTTTCAAAGTCTGGGAGGGCGGATTGGTCTTTTATGGGGGGTTGATCCTTTCTTCCCTGACCGGTTTTTGGATCATTCACAAACAGAAACTCCCCTTCTGGGAAACGGCCGATCTGCTGGCTCCATCCATAGCCATTGGTCAGGTGTTCGGACGTCTGGGTTGCTTTGCCGCCGGTTGCTGCTTCGGACAACCAACCGCCCGGTTTTGGGGAATAACCTTTAGCCATCCCGATTCTCTGGCCCCGACCGGCATTGCCCTGCACCCCACACAACTTTATGAATCCCTGACCGCGCTGATCATTTTTTTAATTTTGTGGTTTCTCAGAAATAAACAAAAGGTCTCCGGAAGGCTTTTCCTTTATTATCTTTTTTTATACGGCCTAGGTCGATGGATTTTGGAGTTTTTCCGGGGGGACAACCGGGGGACACTCTTCGGGGGAAGTTGGTCCGACACGCAGTATATCAGTATTCTTCTGGTACTTTTTTCAATAATTATAGGTTGTTATTTAAACAACAAAAAAATCCCTCCCAGTTAAAAAAAAACTTGCTAATTTTACCGGGTTATATTAGACCTCAGTTTTAATGGAAAAAAAGTTGATCATTATTTCCCGCCGGTCGGGATATAAAAAAATTTAGCCTGTTTAATAAAGGGGGAGCATTTTGGTTATCTTAGAAGAGCTAAGATACAGTAAAGACCACACCTGGGCTCGCTTGGATGACGACAACCGCATCACAATCGGGATCAGTGATTATGCCCAGGAAGAACTTGGAGACATTTCCGGGATTACCCTCCCCGAAGAAGGAGATGAGGTAATCAAAGATGAATCTTTTGGTTCCATAGAATCCCAAAACGAAATCACGGATCTTTTTTCTCCTTTGAGCGGGGAAATTGTGGAAGTAAACCAGGAACTCCTGGATTCCCCGGAAATCATTAATGAAGACCCTTATCAAGATGGTTGGATCCTCCGTATTGATGTTTCTTCCACAACGGATTATTATGAATTGCTGACGGCCGAAGAATATGATGAACACCTCAAGGAAATAATCGGAGAGGAGCCGGCAGAGGTAGAAAATGAAGAGGAGGAAGAGGAATAATTAATAGCACTACTTCCCGGGGAAACTTAAAACCCAGAGCCGTCTTTTGGGGGGAGCCGCCCCCTTTCGGAAAGCCTATCCGATGATTAATCAGGGAGTTCCTTTAATTCAGTTAGAATCTGCCATTCTTAATCTAATTAGTTCTCATCCGGAAAGGATCTTTCCGGATGAGAACTAACAGCTGCCGGCTATCACCTATGGCCGGAAACCTCCCCCTCGGTACGCTCGGCTTCGACGAGCTCCTCAAGAGACCCCCGTACAGGGGCCGATCAGCCGAGCTTCTGTTTAAGGTCAACCATGTCGACCGATCCGGAGATTCGAATTTCCGGATGGAGACTAATTAAGATCGTCCTTCTTTGGATATAGAAGGACTTAAAAAAATTTCCTTACCTTACTTTTTTAACTTCTACCGGCCCGCTATCGACTAATTGTATTTAAGGATAACGGACCAGAAGTTTGGTCTGGCTTCCAGAAAGTGAATCCCATGTTTTCGATCATTACTCAAAATGAAATTTTTTCCATGGTTTGGAACGCCGGGGCGGTGGTCAAACTGGTCCTTTTTTTACTTCTGACTTTTTCCATCCTCTCCTGGTCCATCATTTTCATGAAATATCGCATAATACACAGGGCCAGGAAGGAGACCAATCTCTTCCAGGATATTTTTTGGAAAAGCAAAAGCCTGGCTGTGGCCTATACGGAGTCCAAGGACCTTCAATACAGCCCCGTAGCCGAAGTATTTCGGGTCGGCTATCAGGAACTGGGAAGATTGTATAAAATGCAACAGGAAACGGAGGAGAACGCCCAGAGGGAATCTCCGGATATCCTTTCCTCCAATTTGATTCGCTTTGAAAATATCCCCCGGGCCCTTCGGGCGGCCATGAATTCTCAGGTGACCCGTCTGGGTTATGCCCTGACTTTCCTGGCCACCACGGGCAATACCGCCCCCTTTATCGGGCTCTTCGGAACGGTATGGGGCATTATGAATTCCTTTCATAATATCGGGCTCCGGGGAGGAGCCAACTTGGCCGTAGTCGCCCCGGGTATCTCCGAAGCCCTTATTGCTACGGCCGCCGGGTTGGCGGCCGCCATACCTTCAGTAATCGCCTATAATTATTTTTCCAACCAGGTTCGCGTCCTGGAATCGGAGATGAATAACTTTTCATCGGATTTTTTGAATATTATCGAGAGAGACCAATATAAAAAAGCCGGGGCAAAGAAATAAGGAACTGAGTGATGGATGTCGGCGGCGGTGACAAAAAATTAATGTCGGAAATCAACGTAACGCCCCTGGTGGACGTTATGCTGGTTTTGCTGATCATCTTTATGGTTGCGGCACCCATGATGATGCAGGGTATGGACGTCCAGCTTCCCCAAACCCAGTCCAAGGCTATCTCCTCCCGGGAAGAACGTCTGGTCGTTTCCTTGAATAAAAAGCAGGAAATATTCATCAATGAATATCGGGTCAGCCGCGACGAACTTCAGGAAAAATTAAAAATCCTTTACCAAAATAAAAAGGAGGGAGAGGTTTTTTTACGGGCCGATCGATCCCTTCCTTATGGTTTTGTCGTTCAAATTATGGGCGACATCAAGAATGCCGGAATTGAAAAATTGGGCATGGTGACTGAACCCGGTGAAGAAAAAAAATGACCGCCAAGACATTTTCCTCCTGGAAAAGGCCTCCCTGGGAAAGCCAATGGATGAAAATGGTCACCATTTCTCTGGGGCTTCACCTTCTGATCCTGGGACTCTTTCTTAATATTTTTCCCAAAGGCGGAACGGCAAAAAAGTTGGACCCGGCCTATATCGTCGATCTGGTCTCTTTGCCCGGCAACGGTTCGATCGGCACCATCCCCCAAAAAAAAGAAGCCCTTCCCGCCCCTCCCTCTCCTCCCCCTCGCATTGAACCGAAACCGGTTTCCCTGCCCAAACCGGTTCCGGAAAAATCCCTCCGGGTTGAAGATCGAACTAAAACTTTAGATCAGGCCATGGAACAATTAAAACAAAAAGTGCTGAAGGAAAAATCCTTGGAAAAAACCTTGACCCGTTTGGAAGACAAGGTAAAAGATGAACGGACCCTTGAAAAAGCCCTGGCTCAAATCGAGAAGAAAAAACAGTCATCCTCAGCGGCCGGGACAGGGACAGGTTCGGGCGGGTCGGGAAACATCTCTTCTTCCGCCCCAGGAGGGCAGGATACTTTAGGAATTCAAAATCAGCTGTATTATGCCTCTTTAATAAGCCGGATCAATAAAAACTGGTCATTGCCCGAAGGGCTGTTAAAAGGGAAGGATATCTCTGCGGTGATAGTAATTCAAATTAGCCGGAATGGAAAAATTGAAGATGCCAAATTCGAAAAAAAATCCGGCATCGGAGCCTTTGACCAGGAGGTTCAAAGAGCGATAAAGAAATCCGATCCCCTGCCCCCCCTGCCGGAAGGATTTCATAGGAATATTTTCGGCTTTGGTGAAGTTGGTTTAACCTTTTCCCCCAAGGGATTGTCAGGAAAATAAATGTTCAAATCAATCATGAAATTATATCTGATCCTTGTCTTACTGATCTTAAGCGTATTTTTTTCTTTGGCCTTTCCCTTTCCGCTTTTGGCCCGGGTTTATCTGGACATCGATTCTCCCACTGCCAAAAAGATCCCCATTGTTATTCCGGGTTTAATAAATCAGGGCAGCCTCGACCCCGGCCCGGGAAATACGGCAGCGAACCTCTTAATGAGGGATCTTGATTTTACGGGCTATTTCCAGCTGATCGATCCTAAGGGGTTTCTGGGAAAGTCCGAGGAATCAGGATCGATTGATTTCAATGCCTGGGCCTTGACCGGCGCCGATTTGCTGGTCAAAGGGACTTACCGTCAGGAAGGATCCCAAATCAAGTTGGAGATGCGTCTCTATGATCTTCTCCAGGGGAAGTCCATTCTGGGAAAAGAATATATGGTTACAACCAGGGATTTCCCCAAAGCGATCCATCGCTTTGCTGATGAGATCCTTTTCCTCCTCACCGGAGAACACGGCCCTTTCCAAACCCAGATCGCTTTTATCTCCACCGTTGCGGGAAAGAAAGAAATCTATTCTGCTGATTTTGATGGGAGTAATCTCAAACAATTGACCCATCACAATTCCATTACCCTGACCCCTCGCTGGTCTCCTCGAGGAAATGAAATCGCTTATACTTCTTACAAAGAAGGGACCCCGGCCTTATATCTGCTTCATCTCCCCGGGTTGCAATCCAGCAGGATCTCTAATCGTCCCGGGGTCAATATCACCCCGGCCTGGTACCCGGACGGGGAATCTCTGGCAGTGGCTTTGAACCATCAAGGCAATTCCCAGATCCTCCATTTGAGCCGTAACGGAACCTCCATCCGCCAACTGACCCAGAGCTGGGGGATCGATGTCTCTCCCTCCTGGTCCCCTGACGGGAAACAAATGGCCTTTGTCTCCAATCGCGCCGGGAGCCCGCAGATTTATATTTTGAATGTCGCCACTCGGGAAGCGAGACGGCTGACCTTTCAGGGCAATTATAATGTCGGTCCGGTATGGTCCCCCAAGGGCAACCTGATCACTTACGCCGGAAGGGTCGGAAGCCAATTCCAGATTTTCACCATTTCCCCCTCCGGGGGGGACCCCCAACGCCTGACCGCTTCGGGAAATAATGAATCTCCGGATTTTTCTCCGGATGGAGGGATGATTGTCTTCAGTTCCAACAGACACGGCAAATCCGCTGTTTATGTCATGAATTCCAATGGGGCCAATCAAAAAAGGGTAACCTTTTTATCCGGTGAACAGTTCAGTCCTTCCTGGTCCCCTAAAAAATTTGATGAATAGGTTTTTTTGACTTTTTTTTTGCTTTTATCTATGATTCAGTTTAATAATAAGATACAATTTGATGATTATAAAAAAGGGCAGAAAAACACCACCCCCTGAAGGTGGAGGTTTACATTATTCTATTAAAATTAAAAGGCATACTCTTATTAATAAAACAAGAGGAGGATATTACTGTGAGAGCAAAACAAACCGGTTTTGGACTATTGATTATCTTATTTTTTATTTCCGGCCTTTTTCTTTTTTCCTGCAGTAAAAAGGAGATCAAAACAGAAGGGATCGTTTCCAAACCCCCAACCACCGCGGAGGACGAGGCTGAAAAAGCCAAAAAGCGGGTCCGCATTAAGGAACAGGAAGCCTCGGAACAGGCCTTACGAGAAAAAGCTCTGAGAGAACAAGCTTTGAAAGAAGAAGAGGCCCGGCGTTTAAAGGAAGCCTCCGACAAGGCCCACTTTGAATCCGAGGATATCTATTTCGAATTTGACCAGCATATTCTTTCCGATTTGGCCAAACAAAATTTAAATAAAAAGGCTCAATGGCTAAAAAACTTCCCGGCAGCCAAAGCCATGATCGAAGGCCATTGTGACGACAGGGGAAGCTCCGAATACAACCTGGCCCTGGGGCAGAAAAGGGCGGATGCGGCAATGCAATACCTGGTTTCCCTGGGGATCAACGCCAACCGGCTTTCAACGGTCAGTTTCGGCAAAGAGAAACCGGTCGATACCGGGGCCAATGAGGCCGCCTGGGCCAAAAACCGCCGAGCCCATTTTGTCTTGAAATAGAATCACAAAAGCGGTTATAGGTCTTAATATTTCGGGATCGGACCCTTTGTTTGGAGTCAAAAACGAATTTCAAGTCTAATATCCCAACCCGGATCAGCCGGAACCAAGATGTGGACATACGAACCAAGTTAAAAATACCTCAATTGGTCCGGGTCCAAGGCGTGTTTTTTAATAAATTCTATCCATTTTGTGTAGAATTTTATTCTTTAACACGAAAATAGGTTCTGATGCGACTCCTTGACTCGGCCTATTTTCATATTTGGTGGTGCCACGCCACCAAAAGCGTGGCATGGCGGTTTAGTTACTAACATCGACTCCGATTTAAAAACTATCCGGGAAGGGAGTCCTGTCTTCGCCGGAGAAGAACTAATTTTCCTAATAATCGTGCGACCCATGGCGGGTGGAACCCTGGGTTCCACTGAACGTCGAACGATCATACGGCGAACAATCAACAAAGAATCATAATATCTCCAGGGAGGTTGGAGAAGTGAAAAAGAAATTTGGGTTATTGGGAATCATTCTCTTTATGGTTATGGCCGGATGTGCCGCCAGGGATGATATTGTCATCCTGGCCAACAGGACATCCAATTTGGAACGGACCCTGTTTCAGGTCAGAGATGCCCAGGATGAAAACAATAATTCTTTAACCAAAAAGATAGACCAGAACGAAAAAAAGATAGAATCCCAGATACAGCCGATTCTGCAGAATCAAGCCAATACCACGGCCCAGCAGGAGGCCTTAAAGGTACAGATCCAGATCCTTCAGGGCCGTATTGAAGCCTTGGAACATAATCAAAAAAAAGAACAATTGCATCTTAGTGATTCTGTAACCAAAGAGATGAAAGACCTCCAGGCCCGACTGCAACGTCTAGAAAAACCCCCCGCCCCTCCTCCCCCGCCGGCCGATTCAGGGACCAAGCCGGAAAAACCCAAGGAAGTACCTCAGGACCCCAAAGAGGGTCCCAAAGAAGCCAAGGAATTGATCAAAGAAAAAGAACCGGTAAAAATAACATCGGAGGAGGTTTATGAAGCGGCCCAAGCCCTCTTAAAAAAACAGGCCTATGATGGCGCCAGGAAAAAATATGAAGAATATCTAAAGATGGCCCCCAAAGGGAAATACCTTGAAGAAGCCCGATTCGGATTAGCCGAATCCCTTTATGGAACCAAAGAATATGAAGAAGCTATCCTGACTTATCAAAAATTGATCAAGTCCTATCCAAAAAGCAAGCATATCCCTGAAGCCCTCTATAAACAGGCACTGTCGTTTCTCAATCTTAAGGATGCAGCCAGTGCCCGGCTGCTTCTGGAAAAAATTGGCAAGGATTATCCAAAATCCGAGCAGGCCAAAAAAGCCCGGGTTAAAATGAAAACCCTTTAAAGAAGCCATAAACTTCCACCGGATTCAAACAAAAAAAGCCACCCGGCAAGGGGTGGCTTTTTTT
>CAZSTT010000018.1:7537-9728 GCA_964609705.1 uncultured Thermodesulfobacteriota bacterium | reverse complement strand
ATTATTCGATTCCGAATTCCGCAATCCGCCTTCTAAAATCCGCAACTATACCGTGGGTCTGGGGAGCAACCCGGCCATCTCCACGATCTCCGGTACCCGTTCCTCCCATTCAATGGCCATAATATGCACCCCGGCGATCCCTTTCATCTCTTTCAGGCGTTGAATGGTTTCAATGGCAATGACGATCCCTTCCTTGGCCTGGTCCTTTTTGGCCACCCCTTTCATCCGGTTGATGACCTCATCGGGCACATCCATACCCGGAACCAGGTTTTTCATGTAATTGGCCATACCGACGGATTTCATGGGGGTGACCCCGCCCATGATAAAGACCTTTTCATCAATGCCCAGGTCCCGCACCTGCTGCATGAACTTTTCAAAACGGTCCAGATTATAGATGCACTGGGTCTGAACAAAATCCACCCCGGCGGCCACCTTCTTGCCCAGGCGTACGGCCCGGAATTCGGCCGGGTCGGCAAAGGGGTTGGCTGCAGCCCCGATAAACATCTTCGGAGGGGTGTCGATTTCCTGGTCATTGATGAATTTCCCCTCGTCGCGCATCTTCCTGACCGTCTGGATCAGCTGCATGGAATCCAGGTCAAAGACGTTTTTGGCCGAAGGATGATCCCCGAATTTCTGGTGATCCCCGGAAAGACAAAGCATATTGCGCACCCCCAGGGCATAGGCCCCCAGAATATCGCTTTGGATGGCAATACGATTTCGATCCCGAACGACCATCTGCAAATTGGGCTCCAGGCCTTCCTGGATCAACAACATACACCCAGCCAGACTGGACATACGGACCACTGCGGTTTGATTATCGGTGACATTGACCGAATCAACCACGCCTTTAAGGAAGGCCGCCTTTTTTCGGACTATATCGTTGTTGGCACCCCTTGGAGGACCGCATTCACCGGTAACGGCAAAATGACCGCCGGTTAGTATCTTTTCTAATAGGCTTCCCGATTTCATAATCTTAAATCCTCCCTGATCATCTTCCGAGGTCCGCCGTCCCGGCTGGTATTCCATTCCTTGCAGGGCACCACCTGGGTCATTTGCTCCAGCTGGCCCAATACTTTAAGACGGTCATAGATCAACTGCCAGACACAGTCCACATCCTTGCTGATCTCGCACTTGCCCTTGGAGGATCCGCCGCAGGGACCATTCAACAAGCTCTTGGAACAACGGGTTATGGGGCAAAGGCTGCCGAAGTTATGGATCTTACAGGAGCCGCAGGCCTGACAGAATTCGGCAAAAACCCCATGCTCCAGGGAGCCGCCGATGAAGACGGTATTCAGGCCCGGGAAGACCATTTTATCCATATAACGGCCGGCTATGTATTGAGGTCCGACCGTGCAGGCAATGGACAGAACGGCATCCCGATCCTTTATCGGGCCCTCCAGCTGATCAATATATTCCGGATCGCACTGGCGCTCCAGGGTTATTTCCTGGACATCCGCTTCCTGCCCCTCTTTTTTCCGGGCGATCCTGATCTCCGTGGCCAGGATCTCCACCTCTTTCTTTCCGCCGGTAGTGCAGACGGTCACGCACCCCTTGCAGCCGGCCACCAGGATCTTTTTATACGGCTGGAGCATGGCCAGGATTTCGTTCAATGGTTTTGGTTCAGCTACAACCATGGATTCCCTCCTAAAGTTTAATATTACTTTATTATTAAAATAACGGTTTAAAGTCCAAGGTTCAAGAAAAGATTAATGCCTACGGTCTGGTTTTCCTTAAACCTTACACCTTGAACCTTAAACCTTTCTTCCACTAGGCCGCCTTTTCCACGGCCCGGACCGGGCTGGGTCCCAAGTCCCGGATCTTCGCGGTCATCTCCCGGGCGATCTCGGCGAACCTGGGACCTTGAGCGGCCGACAGATTGTACATCTCCACCCGCTCCGGTTCGATCCCCAGTTCAGTCAGTATCTTTTTTACCTGACCGACCCTTTTGCGGGCTTTCAGATTTCCGCTGATATAATGACAATCCCCTTCCAGGCAACCAGCCACATAAACGCCGTCCGCCCCTTCCTCAATGGCATTGAGGAGGTGGATGACATCCACCCGGCCGGTGCAGGGGACCATGATAACTCGAATATTCGTGGGATATTGCAGCCGCATCGAACCTGCCAGGTCCGCCGCACTATAGGCTCAGTACTGACAGCAGAAGGCTACAATTCGTGGTTCAAATTGATCG
>CAZSTT010000018.1:0-7437 GCA_964609705.1 uncultured Thermodesulfobacteriota bacterium | reverse complement strand
TTGTCCGTAAAATGCTGGAGGCTGATAGCCTTGGCCGGACATTCGGAAACGCAGACCCCGCAGCCCTGGCATTTGGTGACATCAATTTCTGCAGCTCCCCGCTCCCCGATGACCGGGACCCTGAAGGGACAGACCCTTACGCAAGTCAGACAGACTGCGCAGAGCTCCTCCTGGACAACAGCCACCACGCCGCCGACCTTGATGGTATCCTTGGCCAGCAGGGTCAAGGCCCTCCCGGCCGCGGCCTGAGCCTGGGCAATGCTTTCGTCAATGGGTTTTGGGTAATGGGCCAGGCCGCAGAGATAAATGCCGTCTGTAGCGAAATCCACCGGCCGCAACTTCATGTGGGCCTCCAGCAGGAAGCCTTCATTATTCAGGGAGACCTTGAAAATCTCGGTCAAGCTCTTGACCGGATTGGGAATAATGGCCGCGGCCAGAGAGACCAGGTCCGGGGTCAGGCTGATGAGCCGGCCCAGGACATGATCCATAACCCGGACGGTCAATTGTCCTCCGTCCACCTGGATCTCCGGTTTGTTTTCCGGGTCAAAGCGGATGAAGGTAATGCCCTGGTTCCGGGCCTCCCGATAGAGGTCCT
Source organism: uncultured Thermodesulfobacteriota bacterium (assembly GCA_964609705.1). Classification (GTDB taxonomy): domain Bacteria; phylum Desulfobacterota; class RBG-13-43-22; order RBG-13-43-22; family RBG-13-43-22; genus RBG-13-43-22. Next base: position 6,842 of record CAZSTT010000018.1, on the reverse strand, counting down.
CCCGAACCCCGAAGGTCCGCATGTCCCGGTAAAGGATGAAGATATCCATCTCCGGATTGATCTTCTTCAAAGTCAGTGCGCTTTCCACGCTGTGGGTACAGCAAACGCGGCTGCAATAGGGCCGCTCCGGTTCCCGGGAACCGACGCACTGGATAAAGACCGCTGTCTGGGCCTTTGAAACCCTTTCCTCGCGGCCCATAATGGCCTGGTCCAACTCCAGAGAGGTCATGATCCGGGGGTCCTGTCCATAGGCATAGACATCCGGTTTCCATTCCTGCCCGCCGGTGGCCAGGACAACAGCCCCATGATGGATTTCTTCGGTCCGGCCGCCCTGGTTCAGGACGGTGGTATAATTGCCGATAAAGCCCGAGGAACCGGCTACCTCGGTGTTGAAATGGACCTGGATCCGGGGATGGTCGGTCACTGAGGCCACCAGGGACTTGACATAGCCCTGGATGTCCTCTCCCTTCCAGGTATGGCGGAGCTTCAGGGCCTGCCCGCCAAGGGTGTCGCCCCTTTCCACCAGATCGACCGGATAACCCTGCTGGGCCAGATTGAAGGCCGCCGTCATACCGGCCGCCCCGCCTCCGACCACCAGGATCGACTTGGTAAGGCCAAAGGAGATCTTATGAAGGGGTTCCAGTAAAGAAACCCGGGCTACGGACATGCGCACCAGATCTTTAGCCTTGGCCGTAGCCGCTTCATGATCTCCCTGATGGACCCAGGTGTCCTGGTCGCGGATGTTGGCCATGTCAAAGAGGTACTGGTTCAACCCGGCCTCGCGGATAGTCTGCTGAAAAAGCGGTTCATGGGTTCGGGGGGAACAGGAGGCCACGACCACCCGGTTGATCCCCTTTTCCTTGATGACATTCTTCATCTTTTCCTGGGTATCCTGGGAGCAGGTGAAAAGATTATCCTCTACATGGACCACATGGGGGAGGGATCTGGCATATTCCCGGACAGCCGGAACATCAGCCACCCCGCCGATATTGATACCGCAGTTACAGACAAAAACCCCCACCCGAACATCCTGTCCACTAACGTCCGTTTCGGGCGGCAGTTCCTGCTGCCGGATCAACGTCCCCCGGGCCTCGGCTAAATATTCGGTCGCCGCGCAAGCTGCGGCCGAGGCCTCCATGACCGCCTGGGGGATGTCCTTGGGCCCATCAAAGGCCCCACAGGCAAAGATACCCGGTGTTTCCGTGGTCACCGGTGCAAAGCTGCTGACCTTGGCAAAGCGGTTTTGATCCAGGGGCACCCCCAGCTTTTCGGCCAGGGCTATGGCCTCCGGCGAGGTCTCCAGCCCGACCGAGAGGACCACCATATCAAATTCCTCTTCGATGATCTCCCCCGATTCACTGACGTACTGCAGAAGGAGATTGTCGGTTTCCGGCACCGGATCCACGGAATGGATCCGGGAACGGACAAAACGGACCCCCCGTTCTTCCTGGGCCCGATTGTAATATTTTTCGAATTCCTTGCCGTGGGTGCGCATATCCATAAAGAAAATGGCCGTATCCAGGGAATGAGGGCTGTGTTCCTTGGCAATAACCGCCTCCTTGATGGCATACATACAGCAAACCGCCGAGCAGTAGCCGTGGTCGCAATGATTGATGTCCCGGGAACCGACGCACTGGAGCCAGGCGATCTTTTTCGGTTCCTGATGGTCTGAAGGACGGACCAGGTGGCCTTCGAAAGGACCGGAGGCCGACAGGATCCGCTCAAATTCCATGCTGGTGACCACATTAGGATAGTGGATATAGCCATAGGGTTCATACGGTGACGGATCAAAGGGCTGAAAGCCCGGGGCCATGACCACCGAACCGACCTCGATGGTCCGTTCAATGACCTTCATCTCATGATCGATGGCCTTGGCCAGACAGGCATCCACACACTGATAACACTCGGAACAGATGCCGCACTTCAGGCACCGTTCGGCCTCTCTTCTGGCCCGCTCCTCGGTGAAGCCCAGGGCCATTTCCTGATAAGTACCGCGGATTTCATCCAGGTCCCGGGTAGGCATGGCCTGACGGGATTTCTGAACCTCTCCTGCGGTTTCCGGCTTGACAAAGGACCAGTCTTTCTGCCGGTCGGCCCGCAGGTCCTTTTGATTCAAATAACGGTCGATGCTTTCCGCCGCCTCTTTGCCGCAGGCTACGGCTTCGACCACGGATTTCGGCCCGTAGAAAAAGTCGCCGCCGGCAAAAACCCCGGGCAAGTTTGTCTCCAAGGTCAAGGGATCGGCTTCGATCCCCCCTCGGGGGGTGAACTTCAGACCCTGAGTATTAACCTCTTCCAGATCGGCCTGCTGGCCGATGGCCACAATGGCCGTATCCGCTTCCCAGGAAATCCGGCTCTTTTCGTCATAGCTGGGGTTAAAGCGTTTCTGGTCATCAAAGACGGCCAGGCATTTCTTGAAGGTTACCCCCGAGAGGGCTCCCCCTTTTTCGGTAAACTCCAAGGGGCCCCAGCCGTTTTCAATAATTATCCCTTCGGACAGGGCCTCTTCGATTTCATATTCCCAGGCCGGCATTTCCTGACGCTGTTCCAGACAAACCAGCCTGACCTCTTCGGCCCCCTGGCGCAGGGCGGTCAGGGCTACGTCGATGGCTACATTTCCGCCACCGATGACCAGGGTCTTTTTTCCCACCCGGATGTTTTCCCCAAGGGCGGCCGAGCGGAGGAAATTTACACCCTCCAGGACATGGGGGAGGTTTTCACCCGGCACCCCCAGGCCCCGGCTCTTGTGCAGGCCCAGGGCCAGATAAATCGACTGGAAGCCCTGGTTCTTCAGGTCGTCCAGGGTAAAATCCTTACCGAAGGTTATCCCGGTCTTCATTTCCACTCCCAGGTCTTTGATAACCTGAATTTCGGCCTGCAGGGTCTCCCGGGGCAAGCGGTAGGCCGGAATGCCCACGGCCATCATCCCCCCCAGGACGGGCAGCTTCTCAAAGATGGTTACCTGGTAGCCTTTTTGGGCCAGATAATAGGCGCTGGTCAGGCCGGAAGGACCGCCCCCGATGACTGCCACCTTCTCCGGACGGGGCTGGGCCGTTTCGGGCACATAACGATCGGCTGCGTTCAGATCCAGGTCGGCCACAAAGCGCTTCAGATATTCGATGGCCAAGGGCTCGTCCACCAAACCGCGGGTGCATTCGGCCTCGCAGGGGTGATGGCAGACCCGGCCGCAAACGGCCGGAAAGGGCATTTCCTGCTTAATCAGTTTCAAGGCCTCCTTATCCCGGCCCTGGGCGATGAGTGCGATAAAGCCTTGAATGCTGATATGGGCCGGACAGGTAGCTTTACAGGGAGCCGTACCCCTTTTCTCGATGGCAAAGGCACTGGGCATAGCCTGGGGATACAGTTTATAGGCGGCCTTGCGGGTACGGAGTTCCTGATCAAACTTGTTGGGCAAATCAATGGGGCAGACCTTAGTGCATTCTCCGCAGGCCGTGCATTTTAAGGGATCGACAAACCTGGGCTTTTGCCGGACCTGAACCTTAAAATTTCCCGGGCCGCCGGAAATGGCTTCGACTTCACTCAAAGTCAACAGTTCGATATTCAAATGTCGGCCGCATTCCACTAATTTGGGGGAAATAATACACATGGAACAGTCATTGGTGGGGAAGGTCTTATCCAATTGGGCCATGACCCCGCCGATAGCTGAATTTTTTTCTACTAAATAGACATAGTATCCGGATTCGGCCAGATCCAGGGAGGCTTGAATACCGGCAATCCCCCCTCCAACGACCATAACCGCTCCAACTTTTTGGGTTTCATCCGCTGCCATAACTTTCATTCCTTTTTGCACATAATTTGCACAGAAATAGATTATATATATAAAAAATCCTTCCCTATAGCATTTCTCGGGGAAGGATAGGGAAAGCCAAAACAAAAAGCCCAGGGAAGATATCCTCCCTGGGCTTTGGTCTCTTAGTTAGAATAAACCCTTGGTCTTACCGGTTTTAACATCGACATCGATACGGCGGAAGGCTGGATCGGAGGATGTTCCGGGCATAAGGGTAATGGTCCCGGCTACCGGGCAAAGGAATTTAGCCCCCGAATAGATCAAGATATCCCGGACCGGGAGGGTCCAACCTTTGGGAACCCCCTTTCTGGCCGGATCATGGCTGAGGCTCAAGTGAGTCTTGACCATCATGGTGGCATAATCATCATATTTGGAATCGGCTTCAAGCATCTTGGCTTTAGCCTCGGCTTCTGCGGTCCAGGAAACTCCGTCGGCTCCATAAACCTCTTTGGCCACTTTGGCCACCCGGTCTCGAAGTTTCATTTCCAGGGGATAGAGGAACTTGAACTTGGATTTCTCCTTGCAGGCATCGATGACCGCATCGGCCAGTTCCAAGGCCCCGTCTCCGCCGTTGGCCCAGTGGGTTGAAAGGGCGCAACGGGCCCCGGCCTTTTCGGCAGCTTTTCTGACAGCGGCGATTTCATCCTTGGTGTCGGTATGGAAGGCATTGATACAAACCACCGGGTTCATCCCCGACTTGCGGATAACCTCGATGCAATGAACCATATTGGCCACACCCTTTTCCACCAGGCCCACATTCTCTTTTGTATATTCTTCAGGGAGGGCCAGACCGGCCACGACCTTGGGACCGCCGCCGTGCATTTTCAAGGCCCGGATGGTGGTAGTCAAAACCGACACATGGGGTTTGAGCCCGCTGTAACGGCATTTGACGTTCCAGAATTTTTCAAAACCGATATCAGCCGCAAAACCGCTTTCGGTGACATGATAATCGAAAAGTTTCAACCCCACCCGGTCGGCAATAATAGAGGACTGACCGACGGCGATATTGGCAAAGGGACCGGCATGAACCAGACAGGGTTGGTATTCGGCGGTGCACATCAGGGTCGGGTTGATGGATTGGACCATAAAAGCGGTCATGGCGCCCCCGACCTGAAGATCGCCGGTGGTTACCGGATTCCCTTTTTTATCAAAAGCCACGGTGATTTCATTCAAACGTTTGCGCATATCAGCCAGATCGTTGACGATGGACAAGATAGCCATGACCTCCGAGGAGACGGCAATCCCGAACTTGGATTGCATCATAAAGCCATCGAGACGGCCACCGATACCGATGTTGATATTGCGTAAGGCCTGGGCGCAGAAGTCGATGATCCAGCCCATCTCCACCCGGGTAGGATCGATATCCAGGCGGCGCATCTTGGTCAGTCGTTTTAACTGTTCATCGTTGTAATTCCGTTCATGCTGCATACGGGCCGTCATGGCCACCATGGCCAGGTTGTGGGCGTTCATGATATTGTTGATATCCCCGGTCAGGCCCATAGAGAACTCAGTCATGGGGATCAAAAGGGCATTCCCGCCGCCGGCTGCCGTTCCTTTAATGTTCATGGTCGGGCCGCCCGAAGGTTGCCGCAAGGCACCTCCCACACTGACCCCTCTCTTGCCCAAACCTTCCATAAGACCGCAGGAAGTGGTGCTTTTACCTTCTCCCAGAGGAGTGGGGGTTATTGCTGTAACTTCGATGTATTTCCCGTCTTCTTTATCCTTTAAACGGTTCATGATTTTCATGAAGTCAAGCCGGGCCAGCCGGCCAAAAGGGATCACTTCTTCTTTCTTAAGTCCCATTTTTTCCCGCCAATCATCGGGGGTGGGCATGTTTTTTTCCGCAGCCTCGGAAATCTGCCAGTCCTTCATTTTTACAGCATCAAACGCCATACCATGTTCCTCCTTTTAAGGTTTTTTGAACCCGTCGGGCCCTACTTATGTTATTCTCCTGAATTTGAGCTAAAATTAACTTTGTGTTAATTATCACAACACTCATTTACCGTCAAGCATTTAAACTACCCGATTGCCCTTTTATGTTTTTTTTTGACAGGAGAAGACGACTATGATAACAGTTTAAAGTTATTTTAAAAAACCAGGCAAAAGGAAGCTGCCCAGGGGATGGAATTAAGGACATTAAAAACCTATTGAATTTCCATCACTTCCCGTTTATCACCCTTTTGAAAAGGAGACCTTTTGTGTTTGAGATATTAGAAAAAGCAGAATTGGCCCAAGGGACCGTAATCAGCAATGTCATCAAGGCCCCTTTGATTGCCCGAAAAGCCAAACCCGGTCAGTTTGTCATCATCCGCGTCAACGAGACCGGTGAAAGGATCCCGTTGACGATGGCCGATACGGATCCCTCATCTGGAACAATTACCCTTATTTATCAGGTTGTTGGAAAATCAACAGCTTTAATGAAATCACTGAATATCGGAGATGCCTTCCAGGATATCTGCGGGCCCTTAGGCCAACCGACCCATATTGAAAAAATGGGAACAGTAATTTGTGTCGGGGGGGGCACCGGGGTAGCGGTCTTGCACCCCATCACCAAGGGCCTGAAAGAGGCCGGAAACAAGGTTGTGGCCATCATCGGAGCCCGGACCCGTGATCTGCTTATCCTTGAAGATAAAATGGCCAAGGCCTCCCATGAGCTTCGGGTCTGTACGGACGACGGTTCTTATGGCCATCATGGCTTTGTCACTGAAGTATTAAAAGAATACCTGGACAGGAAAGAGCCCATAGCCCTGATTGTGGCCATCGGCCCGGTGCCGATGATGAAATTCACCTGCAAACTGACCGAAAGTTATGGGGTTAAAACCATGGTCAGCCTGAATCCTATTATGGTCGACGGCACCGGCATGTGCGGGTGCTGCCGGGTGACGGTAAATGATGTGACCCGCTTTGCCTGCGTGGACGGACCTGAATTCGACGGCCACCAGGTTAATTTTGATGAACTGATCCAGAGGCAACGAGCCTACCTGGAACAGGAAAAAAAGGCCTTGGAACGGTTTCAGGAATCCGGATGTCAGTG
>CAZSTT010000017.1:25089-33780 GCA_964609705.1 uncultured Thermodesulfobacteriota bacterium | reverse complement strand
CCTGGATGATGACCGGTATCGGAGTGTTCTCATCCGGAAAGGTCTTTCCCGGATGAGAACGAATTAGAATATTTTTTAAAGAATAAATCGGTTGGATCGTTTTGTTAAAACTAATAATTGACACCCGCGGAATTAACGGTTAAAAATAATAGGAACTTTAAGGAGGGTTTTAAATGGCCGATATTTTGGCCTTTGTGCTGGCCGGGGGAAGGGTGGATGAGCTTAGTGTCCTCACTTTTGACCGACCGAAATCCGCATTACCCTTTGCCGGCAATTACCGGGTGATCGATTTTGCCCTCAGCAATCTGATGCATTCCCGGATAAGGCGGGTGGGGATTCTTTCTCAATATCGCTCCGCTTCCTTGATTACCCATATCGGCAACGGAGCCTCCTGGGATTTGACCGGACGCCACCGCCAGGTCACCCTGCTCCCTCCTTCAACCGGTCAAAAAAATTCCGACTGGTATAATGGCACAGCCGATGCGGTGGCCCACAACCTGGATTTTATTTATGATAACAGTCCGGACCTGGTGCTGATCCTTTCCGGGGATCATATCTATCGGATGGACTATCAACACCTAATTCGGTTTCACCAGGAACAAAAGGCCGATGTTACGGCCGGATTTATTAAGGTCCCTTTTCAAGAGGCTCATCGCTTTGGTCTGGGGGAGATGGAGGAAAAAGAAGGCCGGCCGGGTGGAAGACTGATTTCCTATCAGGAGAAACCGCCGGCGCCCCAATCCCAATGGGCCTCTTTGACCATCTATCTTTTTAAGACCGAAGTCTTACTTAAAATTCTCAAGCAAGCCCATACCCATAGCGAAGGCATTGAATTTGGACGGGACATCTTCCCTCCGCTGGTCCATCAATACCGGGTTTTCGGCTATATCTTTTCCGGATACTGGGGTTATACCCGGACCCTGGATGAGTACTGGCAGACCCATATGGATCTTTTTGACACCGCTTCAAAGATCGACCTTAAACAATGGCAAATTCGCACCAATCTGGAGCATGAGCGGATTCGGGAACGACAACCGGCGGCCATCGGACCCGACGCCGCCCTGGATCAGGTCTTATTGACCCACGGCTGCCGGGTTGAGGGGACGGTCAAAAGAAGCATCCTGTTTCCCGGGGTCCAGATCGAAGAGGGGGCGGTGGTGGAGGATTCGATCCTTTTTTTTGATACGGTCGTTGAATCCGGCGCCCGGGTCATAAAGACGATCACCGACAATGGGGTCAGAATCGGTGAAAAGGCCCGGATAGGCCAAAAGGAAAAGGTTGTACCCAACCAGGCCTCTCCTCAAATATTATCTTCCGGTTTGACGGTTATCGGACGGAATACCCATCTCCCGGCCGGGATAAGGATCGGGGGCAATTGTATCCTTTATCCATTTTTAAAAGAAAATTTTTTTACGTCCATGAGCATTTCTTCCGGAGCTACGGTGTCATGAGTAATACCCTGGTCATGTTATTAGCCGGCGGAGAAGGCAGCCGCCTGAACGTGCTGGTTGAAGCCCGGGCCAAACCGGCCGTGCCTTTCGGGGGAATCTACCGGATTATCGATTTCACTTTAAGCAACATTATGAATTCGGGACTGGAAAGGGTAGGGGTCCTGACCCAGTATAAACCCCTTTCCCTGATGAGTCATATCGGCTCGGGAAAAGCCTGGGATTTCGAGGGCCGGAACCGGGGCATTAAAATCCTTCCTCCCCATACCGGAGAAAAGGACTCGGACTGGTACAAAGGCACCGCTGATGCCTTGCGGCAAAATATGGAATACCTGACCCGTTATGATCCCGAAGAGATTCTGATTGTTTCCGGGGATCACATATATTACATGGATTACACCCCGATGATCGCCTTCCATAAACGAAACCGAGCGGACCTGACCGTGGCCATGATGAAAGTTCCGAAGGAACAACTGGTTCATTTCGGGACGGCCCAGGTAAACGGGCATGGTCGAATCAAAGATTGGGAAGAAAAACCTAAAGAGCCTAAGGGATCTCTGGCTTCCCTGGGCATCTATGTTTTCCAAACGTCTTATTTATTGAAGGCCCTCCAGGACCCATCGGCCATGGATTTCGGTCGGGACCTTATCCCTTCAGTTATCAATAAGGACCGCGTTTTTGCCTATCCTTTTTCCGGGTACTGGCGGGATGTGGGGACTTTAGCCTTTTATTACGAGGCCCACCTGGATCTCCTGAACTCCAGATCCGGGTTGAATCCTGAAGCCTGGGGGGTGCAAACCAACCTGGAAGAAGAAGGGCTGAGAGGGGATCGTCCGGCGGTCCTCCTTCAAAAAAATGCCCGGGTGGTTCGATCTTTCCTTTCGGCCGATACCATCATTGAAGGCCGTGTGGAAGGGTCCGTTCTTTCTCCGGGCGTCCGGGTGGCCAGGGGTGCCCGGGTACTTAACTCCATCCTTATGCACGACTGCCAGGTCGAAGCCGGGGTCCATCTGGATCGGGTGATCGTGGATAAAAAGGTCCGCATTGGAAAACAAGCTTCCATCATCGGCCGGGCGGATGCCCCCAACCGGGAGTTTCCCGGACAATTAAAAGAAGGTTTAACCTTAATCGGAAAAAGGGCGTCTATCCCTTCAAAGATCAGGATCCAAGGTAACACGATCATATATCCTTCTGTCACCGAAGAGGATTTTACCGGATTGAAACTGGACCAGGGGGAAACGGTAAGGAAAAAATAAACCACTTCGGACTGCGGATTGACGATTGCCGATCTTGAAGTAGTAAATGTTTTTTGCACAAAGGGAAATACAGGACAGGGGAGAAATATGAACAAAAAAGCAATCACTTTCATAACGGTACTAATAGCTATTTTTTTGTCCCGGATGGCTTCGGCTGAAGAATGGGATCTGAAGACCTGCCTGGACATTGGATTAAAGCAGAATCCAACGATCCGTGCCGCCCTGCAAGGGATTGATGGGGCCCAGGCCCGGGTAAAGCAAAGCCAGTCTGACTATTATCCCATCCTTTTCGGGGAGGTTGATTACACCCGGTACAACAACCAGAGCTCGGCGGGTAGTTCCTCGTTGAATCTTGGCGAAGCTGATCTTACCACTTATTTCCTGGGACTGTCCCAAAATATATACGATTTTGGGCGCCGGGAATATAAGGTCAAAGCCTTCAGGGAGGATCTAAAGACCTACCAATGGACTTTGAAGGATATCAGACTTTCGGTGATAGACGCCATCCGGCAAGCCTATTATGGGGTTTTATTGGCTCAGCGGGTGGTAAAGGTTCGTCTGGGAGACTTGGAACGAACTCGGGAGCATTATAAACAGGCCCAGGGGTTTTATCAGGTGGGATTAAGGGCCAAGATTGATGTGACCCAGGCTGAAGTAACGGTAATCACCGCCCAGAAGGCTGTGCTTCAGGCCGAGAATAATTTCCAAACCAGTTGGGTCTCGCTGGTTGCGGCCATGGGTCTTGATAAACCTCAGCGCGTTACCCTGAAAGACGACCTGGAAATAGGACGGGTTAACTGGAACCTGGAAGATCTTCAAAAGGAAGCCTTGGAGAAGGATCCGGTATTGAACCGGCTTCGAGTCGTGATCAATTATTGGGAGATGGGGGAGGAACAGGCCAAGAGGGAGTTTTTGCCCGAACTGACCGGCACGGCCAAATATGGGCGTAACACCGGTACCTTTTATTCCGATAAAGAAACCTGGAATGTTGGATTGCAGCTGAACATCCCCCTGTTTTCCGGATTCTTTAAAAAATATAAATTGGAGGAGGTCCGTGCCAATCTGAGCCTGGCCAGGGCCAATGCCGAGACGCAGAAGTTAGCGGTCATCAGCAATATCCAAAACCAGTACTTCAATCAGGTTTTAGCAGAAAAACAGATCGATGTGGCCCGAGAGGCCTTGCGGAGTGCCCAGGAGAATCTGGATCTGGCCGAAGGTCGATATAAGGCCGGGGTTGGGAATATGCTGGATGTCACGGATGCCAGGAATTCATTTTTTCAAGCTGAAACCGACTACAACCAGGCTTTGTACAGCTATACCACTTCCCGCTACAAAGTTGAAAGGGCCCTGGGAAGAGATTAAAAAAAACAAGCAAGAAGCAATAGGATCTGAATTCTGACTCCTGGATTCCGGATTCAAGACTTTATTAAGTTTTGGCAGGTTTTTAACGACGTTTCAGGCCCCCTGGAAAGTCATTTTTAATTCATAAACCCCTTGTTCGCTCTGGCGCTGGATGTCAAATCCCATCTTCTCGAATAACCGGAGCATAGGCCTGTTTACCGCCAGGACCTCGGCGGTGAAACCCAGGAGACCCTCCCGCTTGGCCAGGTAGGTTAAATAAGTCAGTAATTCCAGTCCAATCCCCTGACCTTGATAGTCATCCCGGGTGGCCTGAGCGACCTCAGCGGTGTGGGCGTTGGGGTTGATGTAATACTGTCCGACTCCGACGACTTTTTCCATCTCTCCTTCTTTAACACAGGCCAGTATGAGCATTTCCGTGGTATAATCGATAATCACAAATTCCTGAAGCCGTTCATGGGGCATATCCTGGCGGAAGGAAATGAATCGACGATAAAGACTTTGATCGGAAAGGGAGTAGAAGAAATCTTTTAGCAGGGGTTCGTCGCTGATTTTCACGGGCCGGAGAAAAAGCTGGAGTCCATTGGTGGTGGTCCGGTAGACCTCTAGATGTTCGGGATATTCTCCCCTGGCCCCCGGGATAAAGGCCTGGTCCCGATAGATCAGGTTGGCTTCTTTGGCTTTCTCGATCAACCAGGGGCGAAAATCAGGGTGGGCGATGGAAATTAAGGACATGGCCCGTTCCCGGATGTTTTTTCCCAGGAGATAGGCGATACCATATTCGGTTACCACATAATGGAGATCTCCGCGAATAAGGGTAACCCCGGCCCCTTCCCGCAGGAAGGGAACGATACGGGACACCTTACCCCATTCGGCCGTTGATTGAATGGCCAGGATACTTTTGCCCCCCGGAGCTAAAACAGCTCCGCGCATGAAATCCGCCTGCCCGCCGATGCCGCTGTAAAAGGTCTTGCCAAGAGATTCCGCAGTAACCTGCCCGGTCAGATCGATTTCCAGGGCACTGTTGATGGCGGTCATATTCTTTTGGCGGGAGATGGTCAGAGGGTTGTTGGTATAATCGATCGTTCGAAATTCAATGCTGGGGTTATCTTGGAGGAACTCGTAAGTCAGCCGATGCCCCATGCAAAAGGTGGCCACGGTTTTGCCTCGATTCAGCGTCTTATGGCTGTTGTCGATAACACCCTTCTTGATCAATTCTATGAGACCATCGGTCAATAATTCGGTATGCACCCCAAGATGTTTTTTTTCCTTAAAACTGTCCAAAATGGCATTGGGCAGACTTCCATAGCCCACCTGGATGGTATCTCCATCCTGAACAAGGCGGGCTATATATTTCCCGATCTGACGGGCCGTTTCATCAGGAGCAATCGCTTCATACTCCAGCAGGGGTTCATCATGGTCAATGATGTAATCGATATCTTTAATATGAACGAATCCGTCCCCGTGTACCCGGGGCATATTCGAGTTAACCTGGGCAATGACCAGGGTGGCCTTTTCCAGCGCCGCTTTCACTATATCCACACTGATCCCGATGCTCATATATCCATGAGAGTCCGGAAGGGATGTCTGGATCAAGGCTACATCGATGGGAACCAGACCTCGACGGAACACTTCGGGAACATTGGATAGAAAGATCGGGGTATAATCCGCCAGACCCTGGTTGACCGCTTCCCGGGAATTGTTTCCGACAAAGAAAGAGTTATGCCTAAAATTATTTTTAAATTTTTTCTCCGTGTAGGGGGCGACTCCCAGGGTCCAGACTTGAAGAACTTCCGCATCATAGAAGGCCTTGGGGTTTGATTCCACAAAGCGGATCATGGCCTGAACCAGATACTGGGGCTCTCCACAAGCGGTGCTGATGAAAATACGATCGCCCCTATGGATATGACTAAAGATTTCTTCTTCGGAGAGGAATTTGTCGGGGTATTTATTCTTCATTTCCTCCATTTCGCCCTTACCGCAATCAATAGTCATGAACCGTTCCTTGGGGAATCCCTGCAGGGAACGGTGTTCGATCGACCCCTGCAGGGACTTTGATAAATTCGTAAGATTAGAAAAGTTTATTTTACCGGTTTTTAGGATGTGTTTCGGAGACTAACGCCTCAGATTCTCAATGACCGAAGCGACCCCGAGCCCGCCGCCGCAGCAGGAGCTGAAAAATCCATATCGTCCGCCGGTGCGGGCCAGATGGCGCATAGTGAACATACAGATTCTGGCCCCGGATGCGCCATTAGGATGGCCGTAGGAAATGGCCCCACCCAAGGGGTTCCATTTTTCACGATCCACTTTTCCCCCTGTTTGGTTTTCAACTTCTTTGATCACCGCCAGGTTTTGCACGGCAAAGGCTTCGTTGCATTCCATGTGATCGAAATCCGAAAGCTTCAGGCCTGCCCGCTTGATGGCCCGGGGAATGGCGTAGGCCGGAGCAATACCCATGATCTTGGGATCGCAGCCATAATCGCCGCCGGCCAGCCATTTGGCATAGGGTTCATATCCCAATTCCTTGGCCTTTTCCGCGGTCATCATTAAAACGAAAGCGGCTCCGTCATTTTGTCCGGATGCGTTCCCGGCTGTCACGGTACCCCCTTGTTTAAAGGCGGGAGGGAGCTTGGCCAGCCCTTCCAGGGTGGTTTCGGGCCGGGGATGTTCGTCTTTGTCAAACCTCACCTCCGGGATTTTGCGGGTCCCCGGAATGATGACCGGGACAATCTCGTCCTTGAAATAATTATTTTCCATAGCCATTTTTGTCCTCATCTGGCTCTGGTAGGCGAATTCATCCGATGCCTCCCGGGGGATATTGTACATGACCTGGAGATTTTCTGCGGTAAGCCCCATACCGATGTTGTCTTCCATAACGGGGGACAACATACCGCGGAGGGGCATGGGGGGCGTTAATTTGTACGGCGGAGTAGCCATGGAAAATTTGGCGAACATCTGGCTGTAGGATTCCATCCCGCCGGCAATGATAACATCGGCGTGGTTGGCCAGAATTTTCCAGGCGGCATGGTTAATGGCGTCAATAGCCGAACCACACTGCATTTCCACATAAGAAGCAGAGGTCTCCAGGGGCAATCCCGCCGCCAGAGAGACCCAGCGGGCTGGGTTCATGGTCTGGGAACAATGGGCCGCCGACCCGGCAAAAACGGAGTCCACATGGGTTTTTTCGGCAATTTTAGTTTTTTCAACCAGACCTTTCAGGGCAATTCCTCCGAGTTGGGAACAGAAAAAATCACGAATGGTTCCCCCCAGTCTTCCAAAGGGGGTCCTCATCCCATCAACAAAAACAACTTCTCTTTCAGCCATATTCTTTTCTCCTTCATTTTAAAATATGTCTGCCGGTAAAACCGGCCTGACTCTTTAGGATAATAACCATCGAATGGGTTAAAAATCAAGCAAATTCAGATTAATGTTTATTGACAAATCCCCCCTTTTCCCATAATAAAAATAGGACCGGCGCCTAAAACCGTTTTTTTGAAGAAAGGAGAGGTCGTCATGGATAGAAAAGGGATCGTTGTTATCTGCTTAGGATTTCTTCTGTTTTTAGCCAATGGAGTGGGGGCCAAAGAAACCGTTAAAATCGGTTTGATCACCCCCCTGACCGGGGATGTTAAGACCTTTGGCGAATCAGCCAAAAACGCCTTTACCATTGCCCTCGAAGATTACGCCAAAACCGGTAAGTACCAGATCATTCCGGTCATCGCTGATGACAAGAATGATCCCACGGAAGGGGCCAATGGAGCGTTGAAATTGACCACCCAGGATAAAGTGGCGGCGATTGTGGGACCCTTGACCTCCAAAGTCGCTATACCGGTCAGCGAGATCGCCGAAAAACAAAAAGTACCCATGGTCAGCGGGACGGCCACCAATCCCAAGGTGACGGTTTACGACGGCAAAAGAAAATCCTTTGTCTTCAGGGCCTGCTTTATCGATCCTTTTCAAGGCAGTGTGGCGGCCAATTTTGCCCTCAAGTCTCTTAAGGGAAAAACCGCAGCCGTGCTTTATGATGTCAGCAATGATTACTCCAAAGGGCTGGCCGAGGTTTTTAAGGCCACCTTTGAAAAGGGCAAAGGATCTGTTACGGCCTATGAATCATACCAAAAGGACGATGTCGATTTTTCGGCCCTGATCACCAAGGTGGGAACCAAGAAGCCCGACCTTATTTTCATCCCGGATTACTACAATAAGGTTGCCCTCATTGCCCGCCAGGTCCGAGAAAAAGGGCTGAAAGCCGTTATGATAGGCGGTGACGGATGGGATTCTCCGGAACTGGTGAAAATCGGCGGGAATGCCGTAATCGGGGGATATTTCACCAATCACTATTCCCCGGAAAGAAAGGATACGGTCGCGGAGGCCTTTATTAATAAATATAAACAAAAACATGGTCAGGTCCCGGATGCCCTGGGCGCCTTGTCCTATGACGCCACCTTAATTGTTCTGCAGGCCCTGGATAGGGCCAAGAAACCTACAGCCGATGAAATCCTGAAGTCTCTAAACGCCCTCAAAAATTTCCAGGGGGTAACCGGCAAGATCAGCTTTGATAAGAACGGGGACGCGGTCAAATCCGCGGTAGTGCTTAAAGTGGAAAAGGATGGTTTTAAATATGTGGC
>CAZSTT010000017.1:11202-24989 GCA_964609705.1 uncultured Thermodesulfobacteriota bacterium | reverse complement strand
TATCCAATGTCTGAAGGGGAAAAGTATGGAACTAATAAGTTACCTCCTTCAGCAGTCTATCAATGGACTGCAACTCGGGGCGGTCTATGCCCTGATCGCTCTGGGCTACACCATGGTCTACGGGGTATTGCGCCTGATCAACTTCGCCCATGGGGATATCTTCATGTTCGGGGCTTTCACCGCTTATTACCTGTTGACCCATTGGCCTCTGCCCTTGTATCTGGTCTTTGTCATTACTATGATGGTGACCGGGGCCCTCGGTCTTCTAGTGGAGAAGATCGCCTACAAACCACTCCGGAATGCACCCAAGATCTCTCTGTTGATTACGGCCGTAGGTGTTTCCCTGTTTCTTGAGTATTTTCTCGGCCTCAACCGTTTATTCACTTCCAACTATATCGCTTTTCCCCGTCCCTTTGAGGTCGTCGGTTATGAGTACCCCCTGGTTACCATCACCAATATTCAGGTCCTGATTTTTACCATAACCGGAATTTCCCTCTTTTTACTCTATTTATTGATTTACAAAACCAAATACGGTAAGGCCATGCGGGCGGTTTCCCACGACCGGGAAACCGCTTCCTTAATGGGTATTTCAGTGGACGGGATTATTTCCTTCACCTTCCTGGTCGGGACCGCCCTGGCCGGAATCGGGGGAATCCTCTACAGTCTGGCCTACCCGCAAATCAATGTCTTCATGGGCATCATGCCGGGCATCAAATCGTTCATTGCCGCTGTTCTGGGAGGGATCGGCCTGATCCATGGGGCCGTGATCGGGGGAATCCTGATCGGCCTGTCGGAAGTCTATGTCTCGGCTTTTCTCTCTTCCACTCTGCGTGACGGAGTGATATTCATTATCCTCCTGCTTGTCCTGTTGTTGAAACCGAACGGTCTTTTCGGCAAGCGGGTGGAAAAGGTATGAACTTCCTCCGGGGGGCGGCCAGGTTTATGATTTGTACGGCCATCCTCTATCTGCTGGTCAAGGGGTTGTTTTTATCCGGTTGGGTGACGGGTTATATCCAGCAGATCATTTTGCTGGCCTTTATTGTTATCCTTAACTCTCTGGGATTGAATGTTATCTACGGTTACACGGGCCAGTTTTCTCTGGGACAGGCCGCTTTCTACGGGCTGGGGGCCTATACCTCCGCTTATCTATGTTCCGTTTTTAAAATCGAACATTGGATCCCTTTCATTCCAGTGCTTCTGGTAAGCGGCCTGTCCGCCGGTCTTATCGGTTGTCTGATCGGACTTCCGATACTCCGGCTTCGTGATGATTTTCTGGCCATCGCCACCCTCGGGTTCGGTATTCTGGTCCGCGTCCTTTTGGATAATTCCGATCGTTTTATCGAGATCCTCGGCGGGTCCCGGGGATTTGTGGGCCTGACCCGGATAACCAGCCTCGAATTGACCGTATTCACTGCCGCCTTTCTGATTTTGATCACCCGGAACCTTATCTTTTCCAAATATGGCCTGTTCTGGCAATGTATCAAGGATGATGAACTGGCCTCGACGGTCTTCGGCATCGATACGACCCGGATGAAGCTCCTGGCCTTCAGCTTCGGCTGTTTTCTTTCCGGAGTGGCCGGGTCCCTCTATGCCCAACTCTATACCTTTCTCCATCCCTCCAACTTTGATTTTCTCAAATCGATCGATTTCCTGATCATCGTCATTATCGGGGGCATGGGAAGCATCACCGGGACCATTTATGCCGGTCTGATCTGGGTAGGATTCATCGAAGGATTGCGCATCCTCCTGCCTGATCGAATGCTGGATCTGCGCTGGGTCATCATCCCTATTTTCCTTATTCTGCTGATGATGTGGAGACCCTACGGACTTATTGCCCGGAGGGAATCGCGTCTGCTGGGGATTGATAAGGCCTAGCCTGGTGTAGGAAAATGTAAATGAAAAATAATCCGCTTGTCTTTCCCTTGGAGTCCTGGAGTAATGGTTTAATGGTTTAAAAATCCATTTCTCCAATACTTCATTACTCCGGGTTTAATATCTGTTAAAGGATCCGATGAAGGCCCTGGAAATATCTCATTTAGAAAAGAGCTTCGGAGGGGTCAATGCGGTTGCCGATCTCTCCTTCTCGGTCGAGGAGTTTGAGACCCTTGGGATCATAGGGCCTAACGGGGCTGGAAAGACGACGGTTTTTAATCTGATCAGCGGGCTCTATCAACCGGATGCCGGTCGTATCCTTTTTTTTAACCGGGACATTCATCAGTTGTCTACTTTTCGTCGTGCTCGTCTGGGACTGTCCCGAACCTTTCAAAACTTGCGATTGTTCAATTCCCTGACCGTTTCGGAGAATATCAAGGCTCCCTTTTTGAGCCGTCACGGTTATGGACTGTGGCCGGCTGTCTTCCGCACCCATGGTTTCCTGAAACGGGAGCAGGCCGCGGAAGAGAAAATCAGGGAAGTGCTGACCTTTTTTCAATTGACCGGCAAAGAAGATTACCCGGCCAACAGTCTGCCCTATGGGGAGCAGAGGAAGCTGGAACTGGCTCGGGCGGTTTCCGGAGAACCGCGATTGCTCTTAATCGATGAACCCGGGGCCGGTATGAACCCGAGGGAAATTCAGGATCTGGTCAAAATCATACGCCGGGTCAAAAAAAATTTTAACTTGACCATACTACTTATCGAACACCAGATGGGCCTGATTATGAACGTTTCCGACCGGGTGGTGGTTATGGATTATGGTCAAAAAATTGCCGAAGGCCCTCCCGAAGAAATAAAAAAGAATAACAAGGTCATTGAAGCCTATCTCGGAGAAAAGTTCGCATGTTGATGAAGATCACCGACCTTCAGGTGATGTATGGAGCGATCAAGGCCATTGATGATCTGAGCATCGAGGTGCATGAAGGAGAGATTTTGACGGTTATCGGGGCCAACGGGGCCGGTAAAACGACCCTCCTTAAAACTATCGTTGGTCTCCTGAAACCTTCCAGGGGCCAGATAGAATACCAGGGAGAGATTATTACCAGGAAAAGGCCGGATCGAATTGCCAGGCTTGGCATCAGCCTGGTACCGGAAGGAAGGCGGGTTTTTCCTGATTTAACCGTCAAAGAAAACCTGGAGTTGGGAGGCTATGCCGTAAGCGGTAGAAAACTTCGAAAGGAACTTTTTGAACTGGCCTTGTTTACCTTTCCCAAACTTAAAGAGAGAATTAAGCAGTCGGCCGGAACCCTGTCCGGCGGCGAACAGCAGATGCTGGCTGTGGGCCGGGCTTTGATGGGCAACCCCGTTCTTCTTCTTCTTGATGAACCCTCGATGGGGCTTTCCCCTATCATAACCAGGGAAATATTCAGTCTCATCACCAAAATCAACCAGGAGAAAGGCATTTCCATGATCCTGGTCGAACAAAACGCCCGTCTGGCTTTTGATTTTTCTAATAGGGCCTATGTGCTGGAGACCGGGAAGGTGATCGTAGAAGGGGAATCGGCGGCGATCCGGATGAATCCGGCGGTTATAGACGCCTATCTGGGTTTCGAATCGGTGGAGTAGGGAGACCCTTGGAAAACGCCCCCTTTTACCCAATCTCGTTGTCAGACTCAAATTTTAATCCAATCAGTTGACATTATTTTTTATTAATATTATAATAAAAAGTTATGGAAATTAAACTTAATTTCGAAAAAGGCAACGGCCTTCTGCCGGCCGTTGCCCAGGACTGGCAGACCGGCCAGGTCCTGATGCTGGCTTTTATGAACCGTGAGGCCTGGGAAAAGACTCTGGCCACCCGGATGGTTCACTATTGGAGCCGTTCCCGAAATGAACTCTGGTTTAAGGGCGGCACTTCAGGCCATGTCCAGGTGGTCAAAGAAGTCTTTATCGACTGCGACGGTGATACCATCCTCCTGAAGGTGGAACAACAGGGTGGAGGGGCCTGTCATACCGGATATAAAAGCTGTTTTTTCCAAAGAATCAAAGAAGACGGGACCATTGAAATCGTCGGTGAAAAGGTTTTTGATCCCGAGGAGGTCTATAAAAAGTGAATCTTTTAAAACTGGGCCTCCCCAAAGGGAGTCTTCAGGAAGCAACCATCACTTTGTTTCGGAAGTCGGGTTGGAAGATCAATCTCAACGGCCGAAATTATTTTCCTGAAATTGATGATCCGGAAATCCAATGTTCCATCTGCCGGGCCCAGGAGATGTCCCGCTATGTAGAAAATGGGACGATTGACGTGGGATTGACCGGCAAAGACTGGACTCTGGAAAACAATTCTAAAGTTAAAATGGTGGCCGATCTGGTCTATTCCAAAGTCAGTCACCGTCCGGCCCGCTGGGTTCTGGCCGTGGCTAACGATTCCAAGTATAAAAAAATTGAAGACCTGAGCGGGAAAAAGATCGCCACCGAATTGGTCAATTTTACCCGTCGGTATTTTGTGGAAAAGGGTATCCCGGTACAGGTGGAATTTTCCTGGGGGGCCACTGAGGGTAAAATCATCTCCGGCCTGGCCGACGCCATTGTCGAAGTGACAGAGACCGGCAGCACCATCCGGGCTCACGGCCTGAAAATCATTCATGAATTAATGCAGTCCAATACCCAGATCATCGCCAACCGGGAATCCTGGAGAGACCCCTGGAAAAAAGAAAAGATCAAACAGATCGTCTTATTGTTACAGGGGGCCTTGAGGGCGGAAAAGATGGTCGGTCTGAAGATGAATGTCCCGGCCAACAAGCTAAAGGACGTGATAAGCATCCTTCCCAGTTTGAATGCCCCGACCATCGCCAATCTCTATAACAGCGACTGGATGTCGGTGGAGACCGTAGTCGAGGAATCCCGGGTCCGGGAATTGATTCCCCAGTTGATTCACCGGGGGGCTGAAGGGATTATCGAATATCCCCTGAATAAACTGATTTGAAACAGCAAAAGATGTTCGTCGTTCCTCGTTCGGAGTTCGTCGAGAAAGAATTACCTAGTAGCGTCGATAGTAATGACAAGTTCAGAAAAATTCGTCACCCCGGCGAAAGCCGGGGTCCAGGAAAAGGTTAATTAATTTAGACAACTGGATTCCGGTTTTCACCGGAATGACTACAAGAGACTTTAAAGAACTCTAGAATTCATCAAAACCGAAAGGGAATCCCGCATGACAACCAGCGATGACAATGGTTTGCGGAGGCATAATCTACAAGGTTCTATCGCCGAACGCCGAACGCTAAACGCTGAACGGAAGGCCAGATGGGTTCTTCTCTTGGTTCTGCTGGCCTTCTTTACGGCCTGTTCCTCCACCCTTCGACAAAAAGAAGATGCCCTGGTCCGTATGCGATTAGGAGATTCGATGCTCCGCGAAGGACGGCCGACCCAGGCCTTGGCTGAGTTGACCAAAGCCAGCGAGCTGGACCCCGATAATCCGGTCATACGTAATATCCTGGGAATAGCCTATTTGGAAAAAGGGATGGCCCGCCAGGCCATTAATCAGTTTGAGAAAGCCCTTTACCTGGATCCCAATTACGTCGAGGTTCATAACAATCTGGGTACAGCTTTACTTCGGGACCAGAGGGTAAAAGAGGCCATTGCGGAATTTAACAAGGCCCTGGAGAGCCACCTGTATTCCACCCCTCATTTTGTTTACTATAATTTGGGCCAGGCTTATTTTATTCTGAAGGAATATAACAAATCCCGGGAAAATTACTTGGAGGCCGTCAAACTTTCTCCGACCTACAGCCTGGCCTACCATGGCCTGGGGCTGGCCTGTAAAATGTTAGGTAATCCGGAAGAGGCGGCCGAGTCCTTAAAGAAAGCTATTGAAAATGCCCCTAAATTTGCTCAGGCCCATTATGACTTTGGAGAAGTTCTGGTTGAGTTAAAGCAATCCTCTTTGGCTGTTTTGGCGTTTCAGGAAGTAATCAACCTGGTTCCCGAAAGCGATTTGGGGAGGAAAGCCAGACAAAGGATAAAAGAACTGAAATGAGACCCGGCGTCTTCGAATCGGCCTCGGTCTCCCAAAGAGCCCGGGAGATAACCCCTTTTATAGCCATGGATGTCCTGGAAACGGCCCAGGTCATGGAACGATCAGGAGATTCGATCATCCATCTCGAAGTGGGGGAACCGGATTTCGATACCCCGGTCTGTATTAAAGAGGCCGCCATTCAGGCCTTGCGTGAAGGAAAAACCCATTATACCGATAGTCGGGGAATTATAGAACTTCGAGAGGCCCTATCCGCCTACTATTTCCAACACTACCGGGTAAACGTATCTCCGGATCAAATCATCATTACCTCCGGTACCTCACCGGCTATGTTTATGGTCTTTTCCGCCCTGCTGGAACCCGGCCAGGAGATCATCATTTCGGATCCCCATTATGCCTGTTATCCAAATTTTATCCGATTCGCCCAGGGAGAACCGGTCGAAATTCGCGTGTATGAAGAAGAGGGTTTTCAATACTATCCGGAAGAAATTCGCAAACATATTGGACCGAAAACCAAAGGGATTTTCATTAATTCTCCCTCCAATCCCACCGGAACCCTTTTGTCCGAAGAACGGATGAAAGAAGTGTCCCGGTACGAACCCTATATTATTTCCGATGAGGTTTATCATGGCCTGGTTTATGAGGGGAAGGAGCACTCCATCCTGGAATTCACCGACCGGGCCTTTGTCTTAAACGGCTTTTCCAAATTATATGCCATGACCGGCTGGCGGTTGGGCTATGTAATCGCTCCCAAGGAATTTATCCGCCCCCTGCAGAAAATCCATCAGAATTTCTTTATCTCGGCTAATTCGGTGGCCCAATGGGCCGGTATCGCCGCTCTGACCCAGGCCCAGGACGAGGTTTCCCGGATGCGGGACTTATACGACCAGCGCCGGAAGGTGATGATCAAACGGCTTAAGAACCTGGGATTTGGTTTGAAGGTTGAACCCACCGGCGCCTTTTATGTTCTGGCCAATGCCAAATCTTTCCATCCCGACTCCTATCAACTGGCCTTTGATATTTTGAAAAAGGCCAAAGTGGGGGTGACTCCGGGAATAGATTTCGGTGCCGGTGCCGAAGGATATCTTCGATTTACTTATGCCAATTCAGTAGAGCGGATCGAAGAAGGGATGGATCGGCTTCAGGAGTATTTGAACCGGGAAGAGTATAAAACCATAGGGAAAGATATTTGAAATATTTTTTATCTCAAAGTTATTATGATGGCCTATATAGTCTGGAGTAATGGAGAATTGGAGTAATGGTTTTTAGTCCAGTACTCCATTACTCCAACACTCCATTACCTAAAGTTAGAAATAAATATTTGGACTTAAGTGTAAGAATCTACGATGATCATACGTTCTGCAGAATTTATAAAAAGCGGTTTGAAACCCGTTCATTTTCCGGTAACGACTCTTCCGGAGATTGCCTTTGCCGGCCGCTCCAATGTAGGGAAATCCTCTCTGATTAATACCTTATTGCGCAGAAAAGCCCTCGTTCGAACCAGCCGCCGACCCGGGCAAACCCGAACCTTGAATTTTTTTTCAATCAATGATACCTTCCTGCTGGTTGACCTGCCGGGTTATGGTTTTTCCCGGGCATCCAAAGAGGTGATTGAACAATATCAGAAATCCATAGTTACCTATTTGAAATCAAGAAGTAATCTCGCCTTGGTAGTTTTATTGTTGGATATACGCCGGATCCCCAGCCACGAGGACAAGGCCTTTTTTGAATTGATCCGGGTTTGCGGTTTGAAATACCTGATTGTCATGACCAAGTCGGACACCCTGGGGAGGGGTTCCTGGCAAAAGGCCTGGAAAGAAATCCATAAAGGACTAGAGGACCCGGGGGGTGACCCCCTGTTTTTTTCAACCAAAACCGGCCAGGGCCGTGAAGAAATTTGGGCCGCGATTGAAAGCCGGCTTAACTGTTAACCCTAATTCTTAAATACCATTTGAAGGAGTTTATATGAAATCTCAAAAGAAACCGGTTATGATTATTGGATTTAGCGTCTGTTTTTTCCTGTTGTTATCGGCTTTAGTTCTGGCCGCCCCCCCTGACAACTTTACCGGCCAAATGAATATTATGGGCATGTCCATGCCCATGGCCAAGATGGGGAACAAATCGCGGGTTGAAAATGTGATGTTCGGGGGTCTGGTGACCATAACCCATATGGACCAGAAGAAGACTTTTATCATGAATCCAAAAGCCAAAACCTATTTTGAACAGCCCACCCAGGAAAGAGTTCCCTCCATTTATAACCCCAATGTGGTTATTGAAAAAAAGAAGATCGGAACGGAAACCATAGACGGCCATCCCTGCATTAAATATAACGCCGTTTTTTATAATAAAGAAAAGCCGCAGGATAAATTCACCTCTGTTCTCTGGGAAGCTCAGGATATGGGAGGATTACCCATTAAAAATGAAGTTTCGATTCCTGAAAACAAAAGAAGGGAAGGGGGCCCGGATAAATTTACTTCAGAATTGAAAGAGATCAAGGTCGGGGCCGCCAAAGCCGCTCTGTTTGAAGTCCCTAAAGATTATAAGAAGGTCAGCAGTATGGGGGAAGTCATGGGACCTGAGATGCGGGAAATGATGAAACAGAGGCAAAAGAAATAGTTTTGAATAAAGGGTTTTATGATCCGTTCTCTATCCGTATTCTTTTTATTTTTAAGTATGATGGTTTTTCTATGGTTTATTTCCGCCTGCAGCTCGGGAAAAACATACCAGAAAGGACCCGTACAGACCTTCCCCGAAACTTTGGTTGAAAAGACCAATACTTGGCGGGGCGGGGCCATCGGAGCTTCTTTGGGCGGTCCCTTGGAGGGAAAGATTAAAGAAATTTCCGCTCAAGCCTCTCAGGAAGCGGCCCGGGAAGGGAAACCGGTAGCCTATCTAAGCCTTGATGGATTTCAACGTGTGGAAACCTTTCCGGTTGGTAAGGGCAAATCGACCCCTTGCCGTTTAGTCCGGGAAAAGATATTTCAGGAAGGTAAGCTGATTCAGGATGAAATTAAAGAAGTTTGTCAATAGTTAAAACTAAGGTGATGGGTGACAAGTGAGAAACTTTAGTGCGAAAAAAGGATTCTAGGATTCAAGGATTCAAGGGTTTTAAGTTCCAAGCCTTTTCACTTGAATCCTTGAACCCTCGGCCCCTTGAATCCTTTTTCATGATTTGTGGGTTACGCCCCTAGGCGGGGCATGACGGTTTAGTCCCAGGTTCTTCTTATCACCGTCACTCGCCACATTGTTTATAAAGATTCCAGTAATAATTCGGTTAAATCCTTAACGACAATCTGATCTTCTTTCCCGGTCCCTTTGCGGCTGTCCTCAAAAAGGCTGATGCAATAAGGGCAGGCCGTGGCAAAAACCTCGGCCCCGCGTTCGGCCGCCTCCACCATCTTCTTGTCCGAAAAACGCTGTTCCGGATGGGTTTCCATCCAGATCCGTCCCCCGCCTCCGCCGCAGCAAAGACTGAAGGCTTTATTCTGGGCAAATTCCATCAACTCCAAATCGGGTATGGCCCGTAGAAGGTCACGGGGGTCTTCAAAAAGATCATTATGGCGGCCGAGGTAACAGGGGTCATGATAGATAACCTTTTTGGCCAGGGACTTCTGCGGAGTCAATTTCCCCTCACGAATCAATTTTGTTAAGAACTGAGCATAATGCTGTACTTCAAAATCTCCTCCTAGTTCTTTGTATTCTTTTGTAAAAGTAGTATAACAATGAGGAGAGGTAGTTATTATTTTCTTGACTCCTTTTTCCTTATAAAGTGCGATGTTTTGCTCGGCCAGTTTGGTAAATAAGGCCTCGTCCCCGATCTTGCGGACCGATTCCGCGCAGCAGGCCTCTTCATTGCCGATGATGCCGAAACTGACCCCGGCTGCTTTTAGTAATTCGACCACGGATCTGGCGATCTTCTGACTCCGCTGCTCGAAAGCCGAGGTGCAGCAGACAAATAGAAAATATTCCGTGTCAGGTCCGAAAACAGGTACATCCAGACCGTCGGTCCAGTTGATTCTTTTGGCTTTATCTTCGGTCCAGGGATTACCCTGGCTGTGAACGCTGCCCAGAATCGGACGAAGACCCTGAGGGATGGCTCCGGTCTCGGCAATCATGCTGCGCATGGAGCGAATGACATCGACAATTTTTACCTGACGGGGACAATTTCTGACACAAAGGTTGCAGGTGGTACAGGCAAACAGGATATCATCGGATTCATAGCCTTCCATACCCAACTGCCCCATACGGACCAGTTTTCGGACGTCAAAAGGGGATCCTTCCACTACGCGTCCCCAGGGGCAGAGGCCGGCACAAAGGCCACATTGCATACAATGATTTAAAGTATCTCCACCCGTGGCCAC
Source organism: uncultured Thermodesulfobacteriota bacterium (assembly GCA_964609705.1). GTDB lineage: Bacteria > Desulfobacterota > RBG-13-43-22 > RBG-13-43-22 > RBG-13-43-22 > RBG-13-43-22. The sequence goes on along the minus strand of CAZSTT010000017.1, from coordinate 14,726 downwards.
GATGGCTTGGTTTACTTCAATAAAGGGGGTTACCGACATAAAAAAACTCCTTTCTTTTTATTAATAACCCGTCATATTTACAGGTATTTTTTTATTTAACTCAAATTATGTGATTTATTTAACATATCGGCTCCGGAAAATCAATTTGTAAATTTTTTCCTTTTCTTAAAAGTGGGCAAATTGATCATAAAATTTTTTCGGAGACTTTAACTATTTGGACTGAAAAACAAGGGGAAAAAAATCCCTTGGAAATTTTTCTCAAGAAGACTATAATACCATTTGTTGTAGGGTTAATTTATCATCTCCCAATCTATGGTAGTTGAGCCGGATTAGAGATTACGCTCTATCTCCTTTGTTCGAGAATAGGTTTCGAGGCTACTTTCGCCCAGCACTATTTTCAAATTTCGTAGTGTCACGCCCCTAGGCGGGGCATGATGGGTTAATAAACAAAAAATAAAAGAATTTCGAAAAAGGAAATCAGGTCATGACCGCTCAAACTTCTCCCCTGGTATTGACTCCTAATGCTAAAATCGTTTTGGACCGGCGTTATTTAAAAAAAGATGCCCACGGTCAGGTAATTGAAAAGGCCGAAGATATGTTCCGCCGTGTCGCCCGGGTGGTCGCTTCAGCCGATGCCCTTTACGGCAGGGAAGATCAAATCCCGAATTCCGAAGAATTATTCTATCAAGTCATGACCCAATTGGAATTTTTACCCAATTCTCCCACCTTGATGAACGCCGGCCGCTCTTTGGGTCAACTATCAGCCTGTTTTGTATTGCCGGTCGAAGATTCCATCGACAGTATTTTTGAGGCCATTAAGCAAACAGCCATTATTCACAAAAGCGGAGGAGGAACCGGCTTTTCATTTTCCAGAATCCGGCCGGAGAAGGATATGGTCAAATCCACCCATGGTATTTCCAGCGGCCCGATCTCCTTCATGACCGTGTTCGATGTAGCCACTGAGACCATTAAACAGGGTGGGACGCGGCGAGGAGCTAATATGGGCCTGCTTCGTGTGGACCACCCGGACATCGAAAAATTTATTGAAGCCAAATTACAGACCGACCGTTTAAATAATTTTAATATTTCTGTTTTAATCCCGGACTCATTTATGGAAGCTCTTGAAAACAAACAAGAATACTCCCTGGTCAATCCACACTCGGGTCATAAGACCCGGTCGGTTTCGGCCCAGGCCATTTTTAATAAAATCGTCGATTCGGCCTGGAGGAGTGGAGAGCCGGGGGTGGTCTTTATCGATAGGATCAACCGGGACAACCCCACGCCTCAACTTGGTCCGATTGAAGCCACCAATCCCTGCGGTGAACAGCCTTTGCTTCCCTATGAATCCTGCAATCTGGGTTCGATCAATCTGGCCCGGATGGTCAAGAAAGGGGAGATCGATTATAAACGACTGATTAACCTGGTACACACGGCTATTCATTTCCTAGACAACGTCATCGATGTTAATAAGTATCCCTTGCCCAAGATCGAAAAGATGAGCAAGGGGAATAGAAAAATCGGCCTGGGGGTTATGGGGTTCGCCGATATGCTGATCCAGTTGAATATTCCTTATGATTCACCGCAGGCGGTGGAAATTGCCGAAAAAGTGATGAGTACCATCGAAAACGAATCCCGCCTGGTTTCTGAAAAACTAGCCGGGGAAAGAGGAAATTTCCCCAATTTTGTAGGGAGTATTTTTGATCAACCGGATAAAAATAATTCCGGATTGCGTAACGCCACTACAACAACGATAGCCCCTACCGGGACGATCAGTATCATTGCCGGGGCCTCCAGTGGGATCGAACCCTTATTCGCCGTGTCCTATTACCGGACGGTTTTAGATGGGACCCAAATGGTAGAGGTCAATCCTTTTTTTAAAAAAATGGCCAAAGAAAGGGGATTCTATTCCCCGCATCTCATGGAACAGATTGCCCGGGAAGGTTCAATCCGGGACATCCCGGAAATTCCGGAGGATATCAAGGTCCTTTTCGCCACTTCTCACGATATCAGCCCGGCCAGCCACATTACGATTCAAGCCGCTTTTCAAAAATATACCGACAACGCGGTCTCTAAAACCATCAATTTTCCCAATGAGGCCACTCCCGAGGATGTCCAGAAAGCCTATCTCATGGCCTATCACCAGGGATGCAAGGGGGTAACTATTTATCGTTACGGCAGCCGGGAAACCCAGGTATTGAATCTTAATAAAAGCACCGACAGTTCCAAGATCAATCCCCGGTCACGTCCGACCCGGACCCTGGGGATCACGGAACGAATCTCCACCGGTTGCGGCAAACTTTACGTGACCATTAATTCCGACGAAAAAGGGATCTGCGAAGTCTTTGCTCAGATGGGCAAAACCGGAGGGTGCGCCTCATCTCAGATCGAGGCCACCGGACGTTTGATTTCCCTGGCTTTAAGGTCCGGAGTCAGCCTGCCTTCGATCTTGAAACAGATTTCCGGAATTCGCTGTCCATCACCAACCTGGGGAAACGGCCATCAGGTCCTTTCCTGCCCGGATGCCATCAGCCGGGTAATCATCAACTATACCCAGGCCAAGATCGAAGATGAAGACCGGGTCATGGGTTCCTGTCCCGACTGCGGGGGACAAGTGGTCCATGAAAATGGATGTTTGACCTGTCATTCCTGCGGGTTTTCCCGTTGCAGTTAAAATAAAACCGTTACGGGTTCGGGGTTACAAGTTACGGGTTAAGAAAAAAGGGTTGCTATAAATCCTTTACCCGTAACGCGCAACGCGAAACTCGTAACCCGGAACGCCCCTATGAACATCCCGGTCATCGATACCCATGTCCATTTGTCTGAGATCTCCAATCCGGAAGAGGCCATCCTGGAGGCCCGAAAAGCAGGTCTGTCCGCTTTAATCGCGGTGGGGTCGGATAAGGCCTCCAATGAAAAAAATCTCGCTTTTTCCAAACACTATGCCGGTGTCGTTTTTCCAGCCCTGGGATATCATCCCTGGAATATCACTATTTCCGGTATCCGGGACAACCTGGCTTTTATCGAAAAACATTTGAATGAGGCGGTGGCCATCGGCGAAATAGGATTGGATTTTAAAATTCCCTTGGCCCGGGAGATCCAACAGGGTGTTTTTGAGGAGATATTGGGGATGGCCTGGAAAAAGGATATACCGGTTATTATCCATTCCCGCCTGTCTTATGAAGAGACCTTTGAATCGGTCCGAAAACAAAACTTAAAAAAGGCAGTTTTTCATTGGTACAGCGGCCCTCTGCCGATTTTGAAAGAGCTGCTGTTAATGGGCTATTATATTTCAGCCACTCCGGCCCTTGTTTACAGTCCCAAACACCGGGAGGCCATTAGCGCTGCTCCGCTAAAACAAATTTTAATTGAGACGGATGCCCCGGCCCCCTATCAGGGGAAGGTTTCAACTCCTTCCCAGGTATTACAAACGCTCACGGAACTATCCAGAATAAAAGGGATTGATGTGGAAGAGGCGGCCGGAAAAACCTCCCAAAACGCCCGGAATTTTTTCGGCCTCGTTTAGT
>CAZSTT010000017.1:9748-11102 GCA_964609705.1 uncultured Thermodesulfobacteriota bacterium | reverse complement strand
TGGTGTCACGCCACAAAAGCGTGGCATGACGGTTTGATATGTCCGATCTTTATCCTACCAAAACTTATCTTGATTTCAAAGCCACTGCCATTCTTCTGTTCCTCTGTCTTCTCTGGGGCGGGAATATGGCAGCTATCAAATTCACCATCCGGGGGGTGGAGCCGATATTTGCCGCCGGACTCCGCTCTCTTATTGCCTCAGGCTTGATGCTCTTATGGATGGTCTATCAAAAAGAAGCCCTGTTCCCCAAGTCCTTTAATAAGATCCACGCCCTGGTCGTCGGCTTTCTGTTCGGTATTGAATTCTGTTTTATCTATCTGGCCATGCGGTTCACCTTAGCCGGCCGGGCCTATATCTTTTTATATACGCCCCCATTTTGGGTGGCCCTGGGGGCCCATTTTTTGCTGACCGGAGACCGACTCACCTGGAAACGCCTGGGCGGTTTGTCCCTGGCCTTTCTGGGTCTGATCTTTGTTTTTTCCGAAGGACTGTTTCATTTTTCATCCCAAGTTCTTTTCGGAGATTTCCTAATGATCTTGGCTGCCCTGGGCTGGGCTGCCACCACCATCTACATCAAACGATACTTCACCCAGGACTGTACTCCCTTTCAAACCCTTTTGTATCAGCTCCTTTTTTCAATTCCCATCCTCTTCCTGTTGAGTTTTATCCTGGAAAAAGATCCCCTTCGCCTTATGGATCTGACGGTTCTTCTCGCCCTTTTTTATCAGACCGTCATCGTCGCTTTTTTGAGTTACTGGGCCTGGTTTTATCTGATTCATATTTATCCGGTAACCGCCTTGTCGGCTTTTTCTTTTTTTACCCCCATTTTTGGTGTGTTTCTCAGCAGTCTATTGCTGAAAGAAGCATTGAGTCTCTGGCTGTTGATTGCCCTGGGACTGGTTTCCCTGGGGATTTATTGGGTTAATAAACGATAGGGAGGATTTTAAAAATGGAAAAAGATACGATCATCCTAACCTGCCCCAATTGCGGGGCAAGAAATCGTATTCCCCAAAAGCGGTTAAAGGACAGGCCGGTTTGCGGTAAATGCCGAGCCCCTCTTTCGGCCCAGGCCGCCTTAGATCACCCGGTAGAAGTCACCGACCAGACCTTTCAACGGGAAGTCCTGGCCTTTCCGGGAACGGTGGTCCTGGATTGTTGGGCCCCGTGGTGCGGTCCCTGTCGGATGGTGGCCCCAATCATCGATCAGTTGGCTAAAGAATATGCCGGTCGTATCAAATTCGCCAAATTAAATACCGATGAAAATCAAAGAACCGCCGGCCAGTTTTCCATCCAGAGCATTCCCACCTTACTTTTTTTCAAAGGAGGGAAACTGGTCAACCGCCAGGTCGGGGCC
>CAZSTT010000017.1:4667-9648 GCA_964609705.1 uncultured Thermodesulfobacteriota bacterium | reverse complement strand
GAATTGGAATAGGACCTCGACTTGGACTTTGGTTGCCATGGTTTTTATTTTAATGTTTGCCGGGTGTGCGGGTGTCCAGAAAATCCCGAACAAGCCTGTTGCCCTCGAAGAGAGAGGAGGTTTTTTGCCGGGATATCTGTCGCTGACGCCGGAGGCACTACCCAACAGTTTGGAACTGATTCCACCGCCCCCGACGCCCGGCAGCACGGCTTTCCTGCAGGACCAGGAGGTCTACCGAACGACCCGTGTCTTCCGCGGCACACCCCGTTGGGAGCTGGCCACCCTGGATGCGGAGTTGAGATTTCCGGTAGCCGCCGGAACTTTTTCCTGCGCCATCAATGCCCCGATCACCGAAAAAGAGACCCCCTTTCTATATCAGTTGTTGCGCCGCACCCTGAGCGATGCGGGGCTTTCCACTTACAATGCCAAGAATGCTTATAAACGAACCCGTCCTTTTGTTTTGAACAAGGAGGCCAGCTGTACCCCGGATGCCGAAAAAAGACTGGCGGCGGACGGCTCTTATCCTTCCGGTCATTCTTCACTGGGATGGGCCTGGGCCCTCGTCCTGGCCGAGGTCGATCCGGGAAATGCCAATGCCATACTGGCCAGGGGCCGGGCTTTCAGTGAAAGCCGGGTGATTTGCGGGGTCCATTGGCAGAGTGACATTGTCGAAGGGCGACACATTGGAGCGAGTGCAGTGGCCAGGATTCATGCCGATCCGACCTTCCGGGCGGATATCGAAGCGGCCAGAGCCGAGCTGGCCGCCGTCCGGGCCAAGGGTCTCCAACCGACCCGGGATTGCCGGGCGGAAGCGGCGGCGCTGAACTTCCAGCCGCCACCGGCCAAGTAATCTTTTCCTTTTTTTAAAGGGGAATCATTGCTGGAGGCTTTCGGTAGAGGTCTGCCGGAAGCCTCCCTAAGGAAAATTTGCTGAACCGCAGATCAACAATATTGAAAAAAAGTATTAAAGAAAGGTTTTATCTTTTTGATCGAGGTTCTTTATTGGAGCTTCTTTAAGCCCTCAGAAACCCATCGATTCTTGATCGGGTTTCTTCATTTAAAAAATCCCAGAGGCCGATCTTTTTCAGTGTGTCGATCTTTGGGATTCCGCCCTCGCTCCATCCCCGTTCCTGATAATAGATCTGAATTAACTTACGGAGTTGTTCTTTCCTGAAATTCATCAGAATCGTTCGTTTTTCTGAAAGGGGCAGGGATGAAATCTCCGGGAGAGTTTTTCCCAAGATCCGGCCCACTTCATCATCATTATAATTCATCTCCGCTGAATAGATTTGATCATCGGTCGGCCCAATGGCCCGGTCAGGTATCCAATCCTGCTCACCGGTAGCTTTTCCGTAGGTCATTATATTCATAACCCGCTGGAGATTGATATCCCGATCCGTTTGCTCGAAAATTTTTTCCCAGGTTAAGTCTGTTCCCAGCATACCGTTATAGAATTCGGCATAGATTTCCTGGGAGGCGGGATTGATATATTTGTCCCCATCCCGGGTCTTTTCAGATTCGGGATTGAAGACATCCACCCAGGGAAGTTTGCATAAACCCAGGTTGTCGTTCCCCAACCGCACCCGGGGATAAGTGATCAAGGCCTTGGCCTTGGCTTCAAAGGTGGGAAAGGCACCGAGCAAGTCCACCTTGATAAGCCAGGCGGCGGCATGGTGAGCGCCGATATCACTGGCTGCGGCATAAGAGCCCTGCATGGACAGAGACCGGTGGGTACGGTAGAGGGAGAAGGGGAGTCCCTTGGTGTGCATGGCAAAGCGGTCAAGTTCTGGTCTGGGGGCCGGTTTTCCCGTTCTTTGGGAGTATTTATCGGCTACCCAGTTGATTAACTGTACCATCCCCTGACCGGCGGTTTCGGCCAGTTCGTTTTCCTTGGAGGCTATTTGATGGATAAAGTTCAGGGCGGCTTTTTCATCACCCCAATTCAATTGGACTCCGTTGGTATCCTTTTCCGTAAGATAGCCCCTTTGAAAGCATTCCATGATAAAAGCCATAATAACCGCCACGGTGATAGTGTCGATGCCGTAATTATCACAGTGCCAGTTGGCCTCCATGATGAACTCAGGATTCCACATGCCGAGATTGGAACCGAATCCGGCGGCCGTTTCATATTCCGGGCCATCCACCCAGACCCGTTCTTTTCGCGGGCCGGTGGTCAGGGTTACCCAGCCCCCTTTGGTACACCGCAAGTTGCAACCGGGAAAACATCCGTCCATACCGCGATGTTCGAATAATCGTTCGGCATAGACCGTCCCGCAGATCTGCCCAGCCTGAGGGTCTGACCCAAACTGATAATTTTTAACCGGCAGGGATTGATAGGCTTCCTGATTCATGAAAGAGATCAGACCGGCCGAACCTTTGCGCGACATCTGCAGGGAATTGGGATCGACTTCCTTGACCACATTATGAAGCCGAACCCCGGCTTTTTTCACCCGGTCCCAATCCTGAGCGCCATAGGGGTTTTCACCCTTGGGATATTCAGCTAGGACGACCACGGCCCGGATATGTTTATTCATCATCACGGACCCTAATCCGGTCCTCCCGGCCTGCTTGGTTCTAAACAGCCCTCGAGCCCCATCCACCGGCTTGGTAGGATCATAGTAATGACTGTTGATGCAGCCGTAGTTGGTGTTGGCGGCCCCGATGCCTGTGGAAATAAAGACGATATCTTTCTTGGCATAACCCTGGCTCATAAATCGGTCGATCAGATTCTTTTCCAAGTCAAAAACCTGATTAATAGCCGGCGCCGGTGTCAGATAAATCTCATTCTTAAAACCATCGATGACGATGAGGTGGTCTTCCTTGGCCTTCCCGACCAGCTCCAGGACATCAAATCCGGCGTATTTAAGGTAAGCCCCAAAATGTCCTCCAAAATTGGAAACACCTGGGATATGGGTGATGGGAGACAATGATATGGCCATGCACTTGCTGGTTCCGGGGAATTGAGGAATACCCCCCAGTGGTCCGGGAGAGAGGATCAAGGGATTTTCCGGATTAAAAGCCGAGGTTTTTGAGGTTATCCTTTTATGGAGGAAATATAGACCCAAGCCTCTTCCCCCTATAAAAAAGTCTCTTATTTTCGGATCGAGTTCATGAATCTGGATGCTGCCCGTTCCCATATCGACCGCCAGGGTTTGATTGGCGTAACCGTGGACAAGTTTAGATTTTGTATAACGTATCATCTTTGACAAGAAGCTCCTTTTATTGTTATATTGTTATAATGTTCCATTGAGATAGGGCGAGTATAGATAGAGAGGGAAGGGGAGTCAAGGGAAAATTTGAAGCAAAACCGATATAAGGATTGGTAAAAATGGACAAAATCCTTATGGGCCGGGATATTATTTGACCATAAAAAAAATCAGAGAAAGGACTTGGATTTTGGTCGACGGACAGGATGAACGATAAAAAAACATTAAAGGATCAATACAAGCGGGCTGTTCAGCCCATGGGTGTTTACCAGATAAAAAATCTGGCCAATGGAAAGATTTTTATCGGAGCCAGTAAAAATTTAACCGGAAAAATCAACAGTCACCGATTTCAGCTTAAGATGGGTTCCCATATGAATAAGGGGCTCCAGCGTGAGTTCACCCATTTTGGGGCGAATAATTTTTCTTTTGAGGTACTGGATAATCTTGAACCTAAAGAGGATCCCACCTACGATTACGGCCTTGATTTGGAGGTTCTTGAAAAAATGTGGTTGGAGAGACTTCAACCATATGGTGAACGAGGATATCACAAAAATAAATAACGAATTACTTCTCATCCGGAAATTCGAATTTCCGGATGGAAACGAATTAACATGGAATCAGGATATTCCTGAAACGGGATTATTAGAAATTCATTCTTCGAGAGGGATTAAAGCCCCAGGGGTTTAAAAAACTCCAATTCAAACCGATTGGAGAATCTTTCGGGGTAAGCAGGCATCGATGATTCCGCTAATTCTCTGATCCGGCGGGCTTGGAGAACCAGCTTTTCCCGTCCGGCTTTTCGGGCTTGTCCAACCCTGGGCCAGTCTTCCCGTTTCTTGAATTCCCGGATCGCGGTAACGATTTCCGGAAACAACGACCGGCGAAGCCCCTTTAAATTGGAAAGATAGAAACCCAGGGAACCCGCTTTTTGCTCCCTGATGATAAAATTCAAGGTGCCCCCGGAATGGGTATCGGCCAGGAGGTCCTTCAAGGTCCGTAAATATAGCTCAATGCGGCTGAAGGGAAATTGGACCAGTAACGATCGCCACAACCCCTGGGGAAAGGACCGGTCTCTGGCTTCTCCCATCTCGTGGAACAAAATGGCTTCCATTTCCTCCTGGACTAGCCGGTCCAATTGGCGATCCGGAGGAAGAGAAGGATTCCAGCCGTAATAGGAAAGAGCCATATCCGTTCCTTCCCGTTCCAACTGTTCCAATTCCTGGATTTTGGACCACAGGAAAAAACGCAGGGGGTCCTGGCGGATGACGATGGTCTTGCCTTGTCTCTGGGCCGGGGCCAGAGACAGGTCACAGGCCAAATCCCGGTCCAGGATAATAATGGTATATCCGCCGGACAGGCGTTTCTCCTTGATAGTACCCAGGAAAAAAGTGGGTTTCAGGCCCCGGCCGTACCCCGATCCGTAATAAAGCCCGGCCGGAATCAGATATTGATTAACAATCTGATTGTTTAGATAATTAAAGCTTCGGCCTTTTATTCTGATTGGTTCATATGGGGAATCAAGGCAATCCAGCCACAGGGTTTCCTGGCCATCTATCCAGGTCAGGAGTTGATCTTTATCCGTAGGGCTCCAGGGAGGATTGTTTCGTTCCCAGTTGTATTGGTCTTTTAAGCGCAGGAAAAGCCCACAGACGGAAAAAAGGCCGCTGTGATGGGCGTTCGAGATATCGCAATTCTTAAGGATGGCGGGCAGGATTTCTTTAAGGATCCTGACCTTGTCGGTTGCAATATCAAATTCAGTTGCGAAGTCGGGCATA
>CAZSTT010000017.1:0-4567 GCA_964609705.1 uncultured Thermodesulfobacteriota bacterium | reverse complement strand
TTCTGCAAGGAAGAAATTGGTTTTTGGAAAAGGGTCTTATGCGAAAAATAATCTTTTTTCTGGTTGGAGCGGTTTTATTTTGGTCCATATTGACCACTCCTTTCTCCCTCCAAGCCAGGGAACCGGGCAAGCCTCTTCGAGTGGTCTGCACCATCCTCCCGATCTATATTCTGACCCTCAATGTGGTTGGCCGGATTCCGGGCGTCGAGGTGAAATTGCTGTTGCCTCCCCATCAGGGTTGTCCGCATAACTACGATTTAACTCCGAGCGACTTGATTAAATTAAAACAGGCGGATCTTATCGTAGCCAACGGATTGGGGATGGAAGAGTTTCTGGAGAAAACCCTTCTACAGACCCATCTTAAGGCCCCGGTCATGCAAGCGACCGAGAAGGTGGCGCCTATCCAAAATCAACCTGTCGCCACTACTTACCATTCAAAGGAGAAACAGGCCGGAGCGGATCACCACCAAGAGGGGACTGTCAACGGGCATGCCTGGGTCAGTCCAAAAACATCGGCACTCATGGTCCGAACGATTGCTGAGAGACTGGCAGTTGAAGATCCCCTTCATGTCCGGGAATATCGCTTCAATGCCTTGCAGTATTCAAAAAAGTTGGAAGGGCTGGCCCAGGAAATGGCCGATTGGGTTTCCCTGGCTAAAAACAAAAAATGTCTGTCCTTCCATGATGTTTTACCCTATCTGGCCCGGGATATCGGATTAACGGTTATCGGGATTGTGGAATCCCATCCCGGGATAGAACCTTCTCCCAGGGAAATGGTCCATCTGATCAGAAAGCTCAAAGATCATCGCCCAGCGGCCATTTTTACAGAACCTCAGTATTCGGACAAGGTGGTAAAGGTCCTCTCCAGGGAATCCGGGGTTCCTTTTTTTGAGCTGGATCCGGTGGCTACCGGGAAACCGTCGGCCGATACTTATGAAAAAGCGATGAGGAAGAATCTGGAGATATTGCGCCGGTCCATAAAATAGATAATAAATCACCCAAAGGGCCATCGCCTAAAGGCAAAAGGCTATGGGAAAAAACCTTAAACCTATTGCCCATCGCCTATGGCCTATAGCCCAAGTAAATAGTATGCGTCAGGATCAAAATATTTCGTATTCCACAGCCATTGAAATTAAAAACCTGGGGGTTTGTCTTCGCAAGATCGATATCCTGAAGGAGGTCCATTGTTCCATCCCCGCCGGACAAACTACGGCCATAATCGGCCCTAATGGCGCCGGGAAGACAACCCTGCTCCTGGCCATTCTGGGATTGGTCCCTTATACCGGGAGCATTCATTTTAACCGGGGGCGTCCCCTCATTGGCTATGTCCCGCAGCGCTTGGAATTTGACCGGGGTCTGCCCTGCACCGTTGAGGATCTGATGACGGCCTCCATCAGCCCCAAGGCCCTCTGGTTGGGGAAGAAAAAGAAGATAAAAGAACAGGTTCATCTGGGACTGGAAAGGGTAGGGGCCGAGGGCTTAAAAAATCGATTCATCGGCAAACTCTCCGGCGGAGAGTTACAGCGGGTCCTCCTGGCCATGGCCTTGGAGGGGGACCCCTCTATCCTGCTGTTGGATGAACCCACCGCCGGGATAGATGCCCCGGGAGAACAACTGTTTTGCGACCTTCTTTCCGATATCCAGAACCAAGCGGACCTGACGGTCATCTTGATTTCCCATGATCTTTCCGTGGTCTCCAATCACGCTCAACACGTGATCTGCCTAAATAAAACCGTTCGTTGTTCCGGGGGCCTGAACACACTGACTGAAGAAAATTTGCTGAAAACTTTTGGGCTGCATATTCAAATTTATCCCCACAATCACGGACCCCATCAATCTCATGGTGATTTGAAGCTTTAATTTATGGAATCTTTTTCTCAAACGCTCTCCTTTTTATCGGCCATCTTCCCCTTTGAATGGGCCCAATTTGATTTCATCTGGCGGGCGATCGTGGCTATGGTAATCATTGCCCCTTTATGCGCGGCCCTGGGCGTTCATGTGGTCAATTTTCGTATGGCTTTTTTTTCCGATGCCATCAGCCATTCCACCTTCGCCGGGGTGGCCTTGGGGGTTTTTTTCGGGGTCGATCCGTCGATTACCTTAATCGGTTTTGGAATAATGGCCGGGCTGAGTATCACCCTGCTCAAAGACCGATCGGACTTATCCTCGGACACGGTAATCAGCGTCATTTTATCAGCCATGGTCGCCTTAGGGATCACCGTGCTTTACGCCCAAAAAGAAACCCGGAACCTGGAGGCCTATCTATATGGCACTGTTTTGGCCATCAGCAATTTGGAATTATCGCTTTTGTTGTTAATCGGGATCCTGGTTTTTATCCTGATGGGTTTTTTCTTCAATCGGTTATTATTGATAAGCCTTAATCATCATCTGGCCGCTTCCCGCGGGATTCCGGTAGCCTGGTTTGAATATGGCTTTGCCCTGATTCTGGCCGTGGTGGTCACTTTCAGTATCCGGGCCATAGGCCTTTTTTTAGTAACCGCCATGCTGGTTGTCCCCGCTGCGACAGCCAGAAATCTGGCCGGAGGAATGGCCAGTCTATTCTGGGTAGCCGTGATTTGCGCCCTTATCTCCGGGTTGGCCGGCATCTTGTTTTCTTTTTATTGGGACACCCCGGCCGGGGCCAGTGCTATTTTAATCGGTTGTCTCCTGTTTCTTTTTTCCTGGCTAAGGGTTCGATGGCTTCATTAATGGAAAAATCCATTTTTTCGTTTGACAAAAAACACAATTTCGATTATTTTATAAGATTAGGCGGGAATAACTCAGTGGTAGAGTGCAACCTTGCCAAGGTTGAAGTCGCGGGTTCAAATCCCGTTTCCCGCTCCAGAAATATAAGATCCCTATCCGAAAGGCGGCATAGCCAAGTGGCTAAGGCAGCGGTCTGCAAAACCGTTATTCACCGGTTCGAGTCCGGTTGCCGCCTCCAACCTTCCTTCTGCTTATGAAACCCACCAGAACATTGTTATTAATTCTTCTTTTGTTAATGGTTTCTTCTTCCTCGGGGGCACAAGAGAAATCTATTCCTGCGCCTGTCTTTTGGCAGACCCTCTCCCCCGGCCTTTCCTTCCTTCGCTGGGAAGTCCGTTCTTTAAATAATGTCCTGAATAATACCCTGGTTGTCCTGCGTCTTGATCCCGAATTTTGGTCTTTCCGGGTTTTTTTTGACCGGGAACCGAAAACGATCAAGGAATGGCAGCAGAGGACCCGAGCCTCGATTGTCTGTAATGGAGGGTTTTATCAGGAAAATTTTCAACCGGCGGGAAGGATCTTGGTCAATGGAGCCTCCCTTGGACCTTTCAAAAACAGGCATATGAAAGGAATGTTTCTTTCGGAACCTAAAAAAGGTTTTGAACATCTTCCCAAGGCGACCCTGATTGATTTGAAAGAGAGTAGCAGTGAGGAAAAAATTTCCTCTTACGAACAGGGGATTCAGTCCTTTCCCATCCTTCTGGATCCTGCCGGGCAGGTCCGGGTTAACCCGAGCAATTTCCAGGCCAATCGAACAGTCCTGGCCCAGGATCGTTCCGGGAATATTTTTATTTTGATAACGGAGAAGCCCTTTTTTACTCTTTATGATTTTGGAAATTATTTAAAGGGGTTGCCATTTGGATTCCGATTTGTTTTAAATCTGGACGGAGGATTGCGAACCCAATTGGCGGTTCAGGTCAAACCCTTTAATTACCTTTTCACCGGTCAGGGGGAAGGAATAGAAACCAAGCTCTTTTTTTCTTCGGAGCCGGTTAAACTTCCTTCGGTCATCGGTGTTTTCCCGAGAGGTCAACATTGAACCAGGTGTTCATTGTCGGATTTGGAAAGTTTGGAAGATTAGCCCTGACCCAGGGGAGGCGCCGGTGGGGAAAGGCCCGGGTCTGGATTATCGATTCCCGGCCGGAGGCTCTAGTTCTACAGGAACCGGAACTCCCGTCCGGGATCAGAGTCCTGGCCGATGGTCCGCAGTTTTTAGCCCGATTTCAAAAATGGATTGAAGATGACGATTGGATCATTCCCGCCCTGCCGATTCATCTGGCCCGGGAATGGTTAGGATTAAACCTAATAACCCGGAAAGCCTGTCGTCCTGTATTACCGCCGGAAAATTTTGGCTCGGGATTACCTTTTCGTCAACCGGGCCACCAGGGTCTCTACCTCAGCTATGCCGATTTTTTGTGCCCTGACAAATGTCCGGCTCCTGCCCATCACTGCTATAAAACCAAAAAAAAGAGAGACGTTCCCCTTTGGAAATTCATAGCCGATCAACAGGGTCTGAAAGGATCCCTGGGGGTTATCGAGAGCCGGCAAATGGCACCGGGAGTAGGGGGGTATGCCTTCAAGGAATTAAGAAAAGTCCGGGATCTGGCCCTGAAGGCCGAACCCCCTTTTTTTGTGGCCACGGCTTGCCGTTGTCACGGAGTTATTCACGGTCTGACCTGGGCTGACAAAGACCTCCCAGGTCACGGGGTAACACACAGGGTGACCTGGGATGACAACAGATCGGCCTGAAGCGCTAAGACTCGGTAAGTTCTAAACAAATATCTGAAAACAAACAGGTATT
>CAZSTT010000016.1:25477-34566 GCA_964609705.1 uncultured Thermodesulfobacteriota bacterium | reverse complement strand
GTCAATTTAAGAGGATGTCTTGTTGTTCTCAGAACTATTTAGTTCTCATCCGGAAGATGAAATCTTCCTGATGGAGCGGTCAGCCATCCGCTTTTAGCAAAACCCTTTGTCATTAGTAGGTTGGCTAAGTGTTGACTGCTGAAAGCTGAAAGCTTTACCGGAAATATTGAATTTCCGGAGGGAAACTAGTTAAGATGGTCATCTGCAAATGATTTGGATGGACACTGCCCCTTCTTGACGAAGCTCGGGGGACAGGATAATATCGCATTATTCTAAGAAAAGGGTTGGTGCCACGCCCCTGGCGGGGCCTGACGGTTTCCGACAAATTTCCTTTTGCTGAATCCAGGAGAAATCGATGGGGTATTATCAGGAACATCTAGTTACGGCGGCAGAGGCGGTCCAGAAGGTCCAATCGGGAGACCGGGTAGTTTTTTCCCATGCCTGCGGAGAACCCCGGGTATTGCCGGGGGCCTTGGTCAAAAGAGCTGCCGAACTCCGGGGAGTCGAGATTGTTCATATGGTCCCCATGAGTGAGGCCTTTTATTGTCGTCCGGAATATGCATCAAGCTTCAGACACGTGGCCTTGTTTTCTGGTCCGGCTACCCGGGAGGCGATTTGGGAAAATCGAGCCGATTATATCCCTGCCCTGTTCAGCGAAATACCCGCTCTTTTTGAAAAAACCCTTCCCCCGGATGTGGCCATGGTCACCGTATCTCCGCCCGACAGGAAAGGATTTTGCAGCCTGGGCGTCTCGGTCGATTACACTAAAAGAGCGGTTGAAAAGGCAAAAATGGTAATAGCCGAGGTCAATCCTGCCATGCCGAGGACCCATGGGCAGTCCTTTGTTTCCTTGTCGGACATCCATTATTTCGTGGAGGTAAAGGAAGCCATCGCCGAACTGAAAAGCGGCATTATAACGGAGGCGGAAAAAACCATCGGCCGCTTTGTGGCGGAGCTTATGGATGACGGCTGCTGCCTCCAGCTCGGAATCGGCGGGATTCCGGACGCCGTACTAAGCTGTCTCACCGGGTTTAAAGACCTGGGGATCCATTCGGAAATGATTTCCGACGGGGTCGGAACCCTGGTTGAAAAAGGCGTAATCACCGGCCGTAAAAAGACGATCCATCCAGGAAAAATCATCGTCACCTTTCTTATGGGATCAAGAGCCTTCTATGATTGGGTCGATGATAACCCCATGATAGAAATGCACCCGGTGGATTATACCAACAAACTGCAGGTCATCGCCCGGAACAAAAAAATGATCGCTGTAAATTCTGCTTTGGAGGTGGATCTGCTCGGTCAGGTCTGCGCCGACACCCTGGGTCCTAAACAATATGCCGGCGTAGGAGGACAGCTCGATTTTGTAAGAGGAGCCGGGATGTCGGAGGGGGGCAAGGCGATCATGGCCCTGCCCAGTACCGCTAAAGACCATTCCAGGATTGTGCCCGTCCTCAAGACCGGGGCCGCTGTAACCACCTCCAGAAATGATGTGGACTACGTAGTTACGGAATACGGAATAGCGGCCTTAAAAGGCCGGACCGTGCGAGAGCGTATGAAGGCTCTGATCAAGATAGCTGATCCTGCCTGGAGGGAGGACTTGAAAAAAAAAGCCTTTGAGATTTATCATATCCAGCTTTAACCTTGAGATGGTTGAAATTTTTCAGGTGTGTACAGCGCTGAAGTTATTAAGGGTCTCAATATAATAATGACATAAGAGGACCGAGGGGGTCTGTTCCATGTCAAGATTATTGTGAGACCATTAATATTATCTTCCGCAGTATAAGACGCCGGACATAAAAAAAAGGGGGTTGAAAATGAATTCAACCCCCTTTTTCCTTTGGCGATTAACGAGTTCTACAGAGTTTTCACATTGACCGCAGCCGGGCCTTTTTTGCCCTGCTCGATGTCAAAGCTTACTCGCTGGCCTTCTTGCAAGGTCCGAAAACCCTGCATACTGATAGCTGAATGGTGAATAAATACATCCTTATCCTGACCATCGACTTCAATAAAGCCAAAACCCTTGTTCTCGTTGAACCACTTTACTTTACCTTCTGGCATAGTCTTATCCCTCCTCTTGAAGTATTTCTCAAGTTGGGATACGACTTACCTTAAAAAAAGGCATCAAGAAGTCATTCTCCGATGCCTAGGCCCGTCGAATTGTTCACCAACTTCGACCGTCATCCACACCTTACTGGGTCGATGGCGGATTTAATAGGGGTTATTATAATCACCCCGTTGGGGTAAAGTCAAGGTTTTTTTAATGGTTTTTATTGATAGAATCTCGATTTTGGCTTTGCCAGTTTATGAGCTCGAAGGATTTGTTTAAACAGGGGCCAAGGATTCCCCCGGCTGGACAAAACATATTGAAACCAGACTCTTTTCTGACGATATAATAAAAAAGGCCAGAATCCAGCCGGAATGTATTTAATAAAGAAATACCAGTCGTTGAAAATCGTGCTTTCCAAATATTGCCGGGGAGGGGGATTTCGGCTTCCCCCTTTTTTGGCCATGACATGAAAGACAAAAGCCTTGGGATCATAAAGGATCTGGTATCCCTGTTTTCGGATTTGCAGGGCATAATCCACTTCTTCCCACAAGAAGTTGCCCCAATAATTCAAATCGAATTCCCCCACTTTCTGAAGGACTTCCCGACGCAAAGACATATTGCAGCCATAAAGGGTGGGGATCAGACAGCGCTGATTGGTGGTAAAATTCCGAAGATATTTCCCGCTGCGGGTGATTCGGGCCGCCCAGGGCAGATCATTTTCTTCACTTCCGTCATAAAGAACCTTCCCGGTTACCGCCCCCAGATCAGGGTTATCATAATTTTCCAGGTGTTGTTGAATCAAGCCGGGCTGAAAAAGGACATCGTCATCTAAAAACAATACCAGATCCCCTTGGACTTCCTCCCGGGCCCTGTTACGGGCGGCCGTGGTCGATGGAGAAGAAAGGGGGATGAGACGGATCCGGTTTTGGTTTTCTCTCAGATAGTTCCAGGTATCCGGCAGGTGTTCCCGGCTTTGATCTATAACCAGGATCTCCAGCGGGGGGATGGTTTGATCTTTTAACAGCTCAAGGACATGGATCAGGGGTTCTTCCCGGTTTAAAGTGCAAATGACTACTGAAACCGTGGTCGGTTGTTGAAAATCGTTCACCGGCAGTGTTGTTCTCATCTTTCGTCAGTACGGTGTACTTCTCCATACGCCTCCTTCCTCAGGACTTCGAACGCCTTGCATCTGAACGATTTTGAACAACCGCTTAAGGATGTTGTTCTGTAAATATTTACCCCGATAGATACAGTCATTGTCTGATCAGGCTCAAGAATAAGGCCTCCAAACGATCCGTGATCTGGTTGATTTCAAAACGGTTAATAATCTTTAGTCTTCCCTTTTCCCCCATCCTTTTCCGGAGCTCAGGATTTTTCAACAATTTATTGATGGCGTCTGCCAGACCGGCCGGGTCCCCGTAGGGAACCAGAAATCCATCTTCCCCATCATCGATCATATCTTCCACAGCAGGGATCCGGGCCCCGATCACCGGCTTTTCTTTGGCCCAGGCTTCCAGGAAAACGACTCCGAAACTTTCGGCCTGGGAGGGCAGGACCAGGAGATCGGAAGAGGTCAACAAGTCCGCCTTTTCTTCTTCGGGAAAATTATCCAAAGATACGATACGGGGATCCCGGGACAGACGGTGGCGGCTAAACAGGGACTGATAATAGGGGCTGGATTGGCCGGCCAGGATCAAGACCGTACGGGACTCTTTTTCCCAGATCAAGGGCATGGTTTCCAACAAGGTGTCAATGCCTTTGTTTTCCACCTTGCGCCCCAGAAAAAGGATCAACGGTTCGTCGGAAAGGCCGAACCTTTCCCGAAACCGAAGGCCGTCCCCCCCCTTCAGAAGAGAAAGGTCAATCCCCTGTCCAAAAACGTGAATTTTTTCCTGGGGGACCCCCATTCTTTTTAAAAACTCCTTTTCGGCGTTGGTATTGGTCAGCAGAGCGGAGGCCTTGGGAAAGATCCACCTTAGAATTTTCTTAAGGGAGGGGTTTATATCTTTGACATGGATATGGGGCTGAATAACCCAGGGGCACCCTGTTTTTCCGGCAGCCGCCAGGGCATAATAAATGGTGGCGGTCGGGAAAGGGACGGCATAGATCAAGTCCGGCTTCAGTTCCCGGGCGATTCTGATCATCTGGGGCAAATGGGGGACATGGGTCTTGAACCAGATTGAGTCTCCCCCGGGCAGGTGACTTCGCAAGGCCAGGGCCCCTGATTTGGCCAGAATAAAACGCTGTCTGGGGGTCAGGGGGATTCGGATAATCCGAATCCCCTCCTTGATCTCCTCCCGGGGCAGGGAAAAATTAGTCTGAGGATGGACGAAATCCTCCAAAGCCCTCTGGTTGGAAGTAACCACGGTTACCCGGTGCCCCCTCCTTACCAGTCCTTTAGCCCATTCCAGAAGAGAAATTTCCGTTCCGCCCTGAGCCGGATAGAAGAGATGAGTTAAGGCAACGATGTGCATCGCCGGCCTTCACCCATCAAGCATAAAACGAATCAAGATTTGAATCTCCGGCTTTTTGGGATGGTTGGTGAAACATTTGATCATTCCGGAATAACCAGCCATTTTTTGGCGGTTGATGATTTTAAGACGATAATGCCTCCCTTTGACGATCGTCTCCATTAGATACTCAATTTTCTCCCCCAGGAGATTTTCAACCCTGAGGATTTTAAAAGATTGAGCGGTGGCCAGTAAATCGACTTCTTTTTCCTGTTCCCCTTCCCCAATCCCCTTGAATTGAACAAAAGGAGCCGGCCGAATTTCAATAAGAGGCCGGACCAGGCCGTGGAGATCCAGGGTAAGCAAAGGTTTCTGAGGGTCATTGCTGACAATGGTCGCTGATTTCCAGACCGGGCCGTGGATGTCTTTTAAATTTAAGGTTAAGGTCACCTTACCCTCCCCTCCGGGGGGGATGGCCCGATCGAAATGGGCCACCGAGCAACCTCAGCCGGGTCGGACATCCCGGATCTCCAGCACCCCCGATCCGGCATTTCTAACCGGAAAATCGTGAGAGATAGTACTCCCTTCTTCCGCCATCCCAAAATAAAAATCCGGGACCGGAAGTTGGATAGAAGGGGTCGGGACCGCTGCGATGCCCAATCCCGGCCAGATGAAAAATCCCAGCATGAGGATCGGTTTCCACCACGGGGTTATCCACAACAGGGCTATTTTAAAACCTTTCAAGGGCATGAAGGACAGCTCCCATCTTTTTCTTTTGGGAAAATAGAGTATTAACAGGGAAGTCCCCTTGTCAAGAAAAAAGGGGGATCAGGCGATCCAAATTTGCTCCAGATAGGGGACATTAGCCGGATCAATAGAAAACAAAGGGCTGTTCCTTTCCAAATTCCAAGGGATAAACCAGGCCAGATCCTGTATTGGTTCCCGTTCCGGCAACCTAACATGTTCCTTTATCCAATCCATAATTTCCGTAATAGTTCCAGTTATTTTTCTATCTAAACTAAGGTGCTGGTTAAGAAAAAACAGGCTTGGATTTTTTCTCAACTGAAAGACCGCTTCTTCCCAGTGGATCCCATTGACTTTTTTCCTCAAAATATAGCCATTCCCATGATCCCGGATCCAAAGGAGAGGAGGATTGATTTTCACTTGCGCCTGTCCGATTCTGGCCCCTTGGATTTTTTTTTCGATCCTTTCCAATAAGTTTTTTCTCTTTTCGGTCTTTATCAGCAAAATCGGGGAAAGCCGTTCAAACATATAAACCCCGTCCTGAAGAAGGAATTCCCGCAACCGGGTGGGGTCGAATCCCAGTTCCAGAAGATCGGCGATGGTCAGTTTCAGGGGTTCGGTCCTGTTTTTTTCTTTCATCCACAGTTTTAGAAAAGGCCTCTGATATAAAGGAAGCTCTTCAATGGCCCTGGAGGGATTCAATTGAATGGTTTTTGGTAAAGAAACCCATAAAGAACGATCTCCAACAAGATAAATATCCGTTGTTTCCGGATCAAGAAAGTATGGCTGAATGGGTAGGGAGCATACCTCCTGGGAAAGGTTAATTTGTTTCAGTGACTCCCCGCCCGTATATCCCAGCAATTCCTGTATCCTTCTTTGAAAGCCTAATAGCCGGGTGGTAAATTTTGTGAACAAAAACCGCATAAGCAAGGTGGTTGGGCCTTCTTCTTGTTCCTTCCGAAAAATCCTTTCCAGGGCCAGATAAATTTGATTGAATTCTTGAATAGTCCGTTGAACCATCAATTCATTATCCTGCATCTCAATGATCGGTCTTTTTTTCTTGAGATTAAAAATCAGCTTGGGGAGTTTGAGGTCAAAATGAGTTGTTTTTAGACCGGGAGGGATATAAATCATATAATGATCCCGGTCCAGGTCTTCTCCAAAATCTATCAGTCTTTCAAGAGAAATCCAGCCCAATTTATTGTAAATGTCAAACGTCGGATCTTCCGTTGGGATGATATTGTCCAAAAGGCCCAGGGCCCCTTTCTCTTCCACGTAATCACGAAAGGCCTCCAGGATCCGGTTTCCCAGGCCCTTACCTCTAAAAGAGGGAGTCACTTCAACATAGACCAGATAATAACAGGGTAGGGGTTTGCGAAGATATAGCATATTAAGATAAGCCACAACCTCCCCCTCTGCGGTATAGACCTCAAAAACCTGAAAGGGTTTATTCGGTCCATTGGACCTGAACCGTTTTATCCGGCTCCCCTTAACCGTCGAGTGGGTTAACCGGTCCAGGGTGCTGAATAGTCGGCCGGATGCGGGTACCTGAACCGCATCCCCCAGGGTATCCTCCCGGGTCATTTCTATTAAGGACAGGGCCTCCTTGAGTCCAAGGCCGGCCTCCATGATTTTTTTTTCAATCTGTTCGGGAGATAGATAAAATGATTTTTTCGTCATGGTTAGTGCGAAAATAGGGTTCCCCGTTACGCCGGCCCAGCCATATTTTAATAGTTAGCAGGGGTCACGCCATCCAAAGCGTGGCCGGGCGGGCAACAAAAAAAGGCCTTGAGATGAACCCTCAAGGCCTCTAAAAAGTATTCTCACTTCTCCAACCGGATTCGATTGTTTGGTGGCGGTGCAGGGACTTGAACCCCGGACACTGCGGATATGAGCCGCATGCTCTGACCACCTGAGCTACACCGCCACATGGGACCCTATTTGGGGTTGGGACTACCCGCTCCCAGATCATAACAATATAATAGACTGCGGGCCTCGGAAACCAATGCCACCCCGCTGGATTGGACAATCCCCACCACCAGTTGTTTTTGCCCGTTGTTTTTAAAATCAGCGATACCGTAATTGGCGATATAGTCTTTGATTACGGGGGTTTTCCAGTTTTCTTTCAGGGTTCTCCCATCCCAGGTGAGGGATAAGATTTCACCGCTGGTATAGGCACGATAACGGGCCAGAAAATTGAGAATCGATCCCTTATTTTTATTCAGGATGATTTCCTTTTTCCCCGAATTTGACAGAGAAGCGACTATCAAACGGGAGGGGATAAAAGTCAGAGATTTTTCTTTGTCCGGCAGACCCATAGGGCTGCTTGGCTCCGGTTCTTGAATCAGATTAATGGTTCCCCCGTGAGGATCCCTGCCGGAATATTTGGGTTTGCCCTTTTCCGATAGCACCGTCAGCCGGTTAAAGGCATTGAGGTGCAGTATTTCCTGGGAACCGTCTTGGTTCGAGGCCAAAAGAACGAAATTAAAGATATTCAAGCCCTCAGGGACCTTCAATCGTTCAGCCGGAACATACTTACTCTCTTTCCAGGAAAGGATAAAAATTTTGGTGTCAAAGAGTTGTTCGCCGTACTTTTGCTGGCCTAACAGGACCGTTCCCCTTCCCGGCAACTGATGGACTCGAAGGTAATAAGGGATATTTTGGGCAATCGTTTTATAGTCTCCCTCCGACCAGGCGAGGGTTAAAGATTTTAGGGCGTTTCCTCGATAGTTGGTAATAAAAATTTGAGGACGTCCGGTCCCGTGAATGTCGGCCACATCGACACTAAGGTAATTATCCAAACTGCCCCCGGGAATCTCTTTGATCAACTGGAACCGATCCTGGGTAAAGCGGTAAATATAAATTCGTTTTTGGGAGATCAAAACCGTCTCTATCTTCCCGTCGCCATCCAAATCTCCAAAAGCCATATCAACCAAGGCCAAAGGCAGGAAGGTGCTGCGCCAGACCCCGGCCATTTCAACCCCCCCGGCACTGATAATGATCTGCGGAGAAGTGGGATTAATGGTGAATCCCTTCAGGGATAGTGGGGCCTTTCCCGGAAGGGCTGTTTCCGCGGAGAGTTCCGAAACTTTGGGTGAGAATCCCTCGCTTATAGCCCCTGCGGCCGGAGTGGTTCGGGCACGATCGAACACTTTCTCATTGATCGTGTCGGACAATTCACCGACCCGGGTGACGACTTCATCAATCCCCTTGGCCTGGGCATAGAATTTTTTCACGGCCTGAGGGAGGGTAATATTCAGCAAATTAATATCCAGACTCACACTGGTCCCCAAGATATTGATACTGCCCCAGAGGACCATATCAACTCCCAGCTCTTTGCCCATTTCAATCGCCCGGGATTCGTTCAGGGGACCCGATATTTTCTCCCGGACTTTCTGAACCCGGGTGTTGTCTATGACCACGACCTTGTCTTCCCAGGTCAGACGTGAGGCCAACATATCCTGAACCCCTTCCCGTAAATAGTCCATCCGTTCCGGAGCATTGACAACAAAAGGGAGAATGGCCACCTGCTTTACTGCCGCGGCCTGGGAAATAGAGAGCAGGGTAAAGCCCATAAAAAACAGGACTGCCCACAGACCGATCCCCCTGACTCGACGGCTATTTATTGAATACATCCTCGTTCTCCTTAACTTGCAGTAGGGGACAATAACACGACTTTTTGATTCTGTCAACCTTGATCTGGCTCCGGTAGTGTACTACAGAACATTGGCAGGATTCTTCAAAACCAGCCCTTGACATTGCGAAAGGTTTCTTTCATACTATTTTTAATCGAAAACCCAAGGATTCTGAATCCGGCAAGTGCTAACGGTTCCGGAAATCGAAATCAA
>CAZSTT010000016.1:0-25377 GCA_964609705.1 uncultured Thermodesulfobacteriota bacterium | reverse complement strand
TGACCCCGTTCATATACGGCTGAAGCACCGGTGGAATCAGGACGCTGCCGTCGGCCTGCTGGTAATTTTCCAGGAGGGCCACCAGGGTTCGGCCCACGGCCAGTCCGGATCCATTGATCGTGTGGACCAGTTCCGTTTTGGACCGTCCCTCCCGGCGTAAACGGATGTTGGCCCTGCGGGCCTGAAAATCTTCATAATTGCTGCAGGAGGATATTTCCCGATAAAGATTTTGCCCCGGAAGCCAGACTTCAATATCATAGGTCTTGGCTGAAGCAAATCCGAGATCACCGGTACAAAGGCTGACCACCTGATAGGGCAGATTTAATAGCTTAAGAACCTCTTCTGCGTTTTGCAATAAGCCTTCCAGTTCATTATAGGACTCTTCAGGAAAACAGAATTTCACTAATTCCACTTTATTAAACTGATGCTGTCGGATCAGCCCCCTTGTGTCCTTGCCGTAGGAACCGGCCTCGGAGCGAAAACAAGGAGTATAGGAAACAAAATATTTGGGCAACTCCTTCGCGGAAAGGACTTCCTGCTGGTAGAGATTGGTTACCGGAACCTCGGCCGTGGGGATCAAAAAATAGTCCCATCCTTCCAGCTTGAATAACTCATCCCGGAATTTGGGTAATTGACCGGTTCCGATCAGGCTCTGGCTGTTGACCATAAAAGGGGGCAGGATTTCGGTATAGCCATGCCGGGTGGTATGCAGGTCCAGCATAAAATTAATTAAGGCCCTCTCCAAACGGGCTCCCAGCCCTTTATAAACTACAAAGCGGGCCCCGGTCATGCGGGTGGCCCGTTCGAAATCAAGGACATCCAGGTTCTCCCCGATCTCCCAATGGGGTCGAGGTGTGAAGGAAAAAGACGGCTTTTCACCCCAGGTCCGAACCACCGGATTGTCCTCGCTGGTATAGCCCACAGGAACCGTCTCATGGGGGATGTTGGGCAGGGTCATCAGGATGGCGGAAAATTTTTCTTCAATACCGGCCAGAGAATCATCCAGCTCCTTAATCCGTTTGGAGACCTGCCGCATTTCTTCGATAGCCTCCAGGTCTTCCTGCTTCTCTTTTTTCAGGCGGCCGATCCGGTCGGAAACCGTATTCCGTCGGTGTTTCAAGGCCTCGGCCTCCTGGAGGATTTCCCGGCGGTCTTTATCCAAAGACTCAAAGGTATCCCAGGGCAAATCCTGACCTCGAAGGGACAGACGGTCCTGGACCCAAGCCAACCGTTCCCTGATCAATTTCAAATCCAGCATGATCTTTTCCTTATTTTGAACCAAACGAGAGAAGATAAAATCGAAGAAACTCTTTATTAAATTGAGTATAAAATAAGCCCGAGGAAGGGTCAAGGAGAAAAAGGGGCTTGACCCCGAGTCCTTACCAATTTATACTCGGTCCAAAAATTAATCCGACTCGTCGGGCAGGAGGTTTATTATGAAAGGGAAATTGGCCTTTGCTTTACTCGTCTTTATTTTTTCACTGTTTATTGTGAGTCATTCTCCAGCCGATGTTTTTCCTTCCAAACCGATTAATCTCTGGGTGGGATGGGGGGCCGGATCGGGAACGGATATCAGCCAAAGAGCCATTGCCGATATCGCCGCTAAAACATTAAAACAGCCTCTGGTTGTTTCCAATATCACCGGAGGGGGAGGGACCCTGGTCCTGGGCAGGCTCAAGGCCGAGAAACCAGACGGCTACACCCTGGCCAATACCAGCTCCGCCACCCTGGGCCGCATCCCCCACCTCCAACCGGTGCCCTATAATGCCCAAGAGCCCCTGAAAGACTTTATTCCTATCATGAGCTATTCCTATTATCTCTACGGCCTGGCGGTCAAAAGTGATTCTCCCTGGAAGACCTTCGAAGATTTCATCGCTTATGCCAAGGCCAATCCGGGAAAAGTCCGCTACAGCACCTCGGGCGTTGGGACCGGTCAACACCTGGCCATGGAATACTTAGCCATGAAAGAAAAAATCAAATGGACCCATGTGCCCTTTGCCACCAGCCCCCAGGCGGTCGCTGCCGTTATGGGCGGCCATGTGGAGGCAACCTCACAAACCCCCGAGTGGAAAGAACAGGTCGATTCCGGTCAGATGAGGCTCTTAGTCTGCTGGAACGACAAACGAATGCCTTTTTATCCCAATGTCCCCACTTTAAAGGAGAAGGGATATGATTTTTCGGTCCAGGCCATCATCATCATTTACGCCCCGGCCAACACCCCTAAGGAAGTAATTTCGGTGCTCAGCAAGGCTTTCCGTCAGGCGGCGGGAACGGAAGAGGTAAAAAAAATCCTCAATAACCTCAGTTACCCCAGCGACATTAAGGATGGGGAGGAATTAGCTAAAATCATCAAGAAAGATTATGAGGTCAATCAAAAACTCTTCAAGGAACTCGGGATCGGCATCTACAAAAAATAATTACCAAGGACTGATTGGTTTTATCTCGCCCAGATAAAATCGGGATCGCCTTGGCAACAGGCCCCAAGGTGCAATCCTGCTGAGATGAGATTGCACCTTGGGATAGAGACTTCACCAGCGGAAACAAGCCTACTGTCAAATTCCATGAAAATCCCAAAGGGGATTTCAAGAGGGCAACCGTCCCATGCGTAATTCGGATCAGATTTCGAGCCTTTTCTGGTTTATTACAGGAATCGGCATCACTCTCCTATCCATTAAGTACGAATTCGGCACCTTCCTTTCCCCGGGAGCAGGATTCATTACCTTTTTTGCCGGGGTCCTTCTTTCCCTATTGTCCATTATTCTTTTCATCATCTCCCGGAGAAGAGGTGAACCTCAAACGAAGCTGAGGGCCCTATGGGAAGGTCTCGAATGGAGAAAGGTTATTTATGTCGTCGGCCTTTTGATCGTCTATACTTTTGTCCTTAGATACTTGGGTTTTTTGATCAGTACCTTTCTCCTTTTGACCTTCCTTTTTCGGGTTAAGGGATCCTATCCCTGGTTGCGAGTAATCTTTTTGTCTCTGTGCATTACTACCGGGGCTTTCCTGCTGTTCCAGGTCTGGCTTCAGGTCCAACTTCCCAAAGGGGTCCTGGAAGGGATTACTTGACCCGCCTATGGATATCCTAAATCATATTCTATTCGGTTTTGGAGTAGCTCTTCAACCGGTGAATCTGTTGTTCTGCTTCCTCGGGGTCCTGATCGGGACCCTGGTGGGGGTTCTTCCGGGACTTGGCCCGGTTGCCGCCATTTCCCTGCTTTTGCCGGCCACCTTTCATGTCCCCCCCGTTTCCTCAATCATCATGCTCTCGGGGATCTACTACGGGGCCATGTATGGAGGATCGATCACCTCGATTCTGGTGAATATTCCGGGAGAAGCGGCCTCGGTAGTTACCTGTTTTGATGGATACCAGATGGCCCGAAAAGGCCGGGCCGGTCCGGCCCTCGGTATCGCCGCTTTCGGTTCCTTCATCGCCGGCACCCTGGGTGTTGTCGGCCTGGCTTTTTTTGCTCCGCCTTTAGCCAGAATAGCTTTAAAATTTGGCCCTCCGGAGTACTTTGCCCTGATGGTTCTCGGGCTGACCATACTGACTTTCCTGGGCGGAGGGTCTATGTTGAAATCCCTGATGATGGCCTGCATCGGAATCGTCATTGGGAACATCGGCCTGGATCTGATTACGGCCCAACCGCGGTTTACCTTCGACCTGGATATTCTCTTGGACGGAGTGGGACTGGTTCCTTTGGTCATGGGGCTCTTCGGGGTTTCAGAGGTGCTCCTGAATGTGGAAGAAAAGATCAGTCAACGAAAAATCTTTAGAACCAATTTAAAAGGACTTCTCCCGACCCTCAAGGATTGGAAACAGGCCTTCTGGCCTATGGTCAGGGGGTCCGTCCTGGGTTTTTTCCTGGGAATCCTGCCCGGCGGCGGCGCGGTCATTTCCTCCTTTGTCAGTTACGGGGTGGAAAAAAAGATTTCCAAGCATCCGGAGGAGTTCGGGAAAGGGGCCATCGCCGGGGTAGCCGGACCGGAAGCGGCCAACAACTCCGCCACGGCCGGGGCCTTCATTCCCCTCTTTACCCTCGGACTGCCTTCCAATGCCGTCATGGCCATCTTATTGGGGGCCCTCATGATCTATAATATGCCCCCCGGGCCAAAGCTGATTACCTCTCATCCCCAGCTTTTTTGGGGGACGATCTCCAGCATGTATATCGGAAATATTATGCTCCTGATCCTGAACCTTCCGCTCATCGGCCTCTGGATCAAAATCCTGAAGATCCCCTATCCGGTCCTGTTCCCCCTCATTCTCCTTTTTTGCTTGATCGGGGCTTTTAGTCTGAACAATAATGCCACTGAAATCATACTCATGATATTCTTTGGGGTCCTGGGTTACCTGATGAAGAAATTCAAATATGACGGGGCCTCCCTGGTCCTGGCCATGGTTTTGGGGCCGTTAATGGATCAGTCTCTTCGGCAGTCATTACTCATGTCCGGGGGAAGCGGTGCCATCTTTTTTACCAGACCCATCTGTTTAGGTATTTTTGCTGTGGTGGTCCTAATCTTTCTCCTGCCGACCCTGCCCCTAATCAGCCGCATGCGGAAAACGGTCGAAACCACGGAGGGAGAATAGGATTAAGGAACGATCAGAAGGACGGGGCCTTTATCGGACAGGGAACGATAAGGGTTGAAGGTTTGGGGTATGGCAGTTCCAGGATGGTCAGCGATTTTCCTCCAATTGCTCAATAAAAGCCTCGATATTGGTCTTGGTTTGTTCGTCGGAAACGAGCCTCAGATCGTTTAAATCTCCATGAATCGTCAGATTCGGGATCCCGGTGGCCTCTTCGATTCTTTGGGGCATACCATACCGGCAATTGGAGTTATTGGGACAGGTCTTGGCATCGTGATAGATAATCCCGTCCACCTTGAAAAAATCCGCCATCTTTTTGATATACCTCTCTTTGTAATAATCAGAGCGGACGATAAATAATTCCGTGTAGGCCCTGGCCATACTGTTAAACGGGTCCTCGGGCTCAAAGGCGCTAAAAATCCAACTGTTGCAATAGGTGGAGGCCAGAACATTGGTCCGAAGTTCGGCAAAAAGATTGGAGTGGGCGTTCAGCCTTCCCCAAACCGGCATCCCCTCCCAATAGAGTCTAAATTTCTCATTCTCGACCGCGGCCACCCCATTTTTTATTCTTTCCCGGAGTTCGGAAAGCAATAATCGGTAATAATCCACGGCCTGTCGGGTTCCTCTCAGAACAACGGCCGGCCCCATATGAATGGTCCCGTCAAAAAAAGTGATCGGTGAGGGAACCGTCGCCGCCGTGTCCAGCACTTCTTTCCACAAATCGGAACAGGTTCTGGATAAGGACAGGACCTCTTCCATTTCCGTCCTATCAAATTTCTTCCCTGATATTTTCGACAGAGGATCAATCAGCGCTTCCATCTGTCGGGCAATAGACTGAACATGGTCTTCCGTCACCTCATTTACCCCGCAATGGGTGGTAATCCCCATAATGGGAACCTGGAACCTCCGGGCATACCAAGAAAACCAATCCTGTACATCCCGGCATTGATTGGTATTGAATACCAAAACATCGGGTTGGGGGACTCCTTCAATACCCGGATAGGCTTTGGACAAAGGCGTCACTCTCTTGAGAAAAGCCCCCACATCTGCGGTCAGGTAGGAACAGATATCCGGAGAATAGCCGATGGCATTGGCTTCAGGGATAAGGTCGGTAGCCATCCGGGTGGAACCGAGCATGGCCCCGTGGTTTTCAGGAAAATGGACCTGAAAGCCCAGGGTTCTTAAGAGTTCTGCCGGGCCGACACTGGTACACCAGGCAACCTTTTGCGCCCCGGTTTTTGAGGCTTGATCCAGCCCATAAAAATATTCGGACATGATCCGATTCATTTCCCGGGTGGATTCTAATTTCTTCCGCGGTGGTTTTTTCTGATCTTTGTCAGCCATTTTTTATCCCTCTTAATTTAAAAGACCTTTTAAAAATATTCAATTTTATCCAATATCGAAGGAAGGCGAGAATATTAACCACAGGAATACATTTACAGCCTTTCGAGGATTAAAATTTGAGTCTGACCATGAGATTGGGTAAAAGGGGATGTTTTTCAAAGGTCTTCCTCCATGGCGTATAAAGCGGCCCCGATGGCCCCGGTCAATTGGGGATGTTCAGGAACAAGGATTTTTCTTCCAATGATTTCCTCGGCCATAGTGACAATGTAAGAATTGTGGGCCACAACCCCGCCGGTCATGACCACCGTTTCAGTCAAGGCATCCATTTCCAGGACCCTTTTGATAACGGAAAAAAACAACCCTTTGATAATATCTGTGACCTTTTTCCCCTGCCGGATATTCTCCAGGACTTCCGTGGCCGAAAAAACCGTACAAAAACTGCCCAACTTGACCATTTCTAGGGATTGGCGGGCCAGGGCATCCATCTCCTCGATAGGGATATTCAGCCGCAGGGACATTTCTTCCAGAAAGGCCCCGGTCCCGGCAGCGCATTTTCGGTTCATTTTAAAGCCGGTCCGCCTGCCTTTTGCATCCAGCTTGATGATTTTATTGTCCTGCCCCCCGATATCGATAATGGTTATGGGACTGGGGAAATAAAAAAAACATCCCTTGGAGTGGCATCCGATTTCGGTTTTGGTTTCCTGGGCGAAAGAAACATTTTGTCGACCATATCCTGTTGAAATCGCTTTAACCATATTATTTTGGGAAACACCGGCCATTTTCAGGGAAGTGGTCAGGCAGCGATCGGCCACGGCCGTAAAATCAGTCCCCGATTTTTCAACGGCAAATCCGAGAAGGTTTTTATCCCCATCGAGGACGACCGTCTTGGCTCTTGAAGCACCAATATCAACCCCCACGAATACAGGTTTAGCCATCGTCATTAAGGTTTTCCAAAATGTCTAAGATTCTTCGGATGGGTTGGGTTTATTAACGGACAACGAACAGACCTTGATTTTTAACATAAAGAACTTAAAATAGAAAGGGATTGGAGGTCAAGGGAATTTATCGGAGACGAATTTAAAAAGCCTTGTTCCTTCCCTTCAGATATGATAGCTATCCAAAATGCCTGAAACAAAAACCTCTAAGGGGATCAGGTCTGAGATCGTTGATTTTTTTGCCGCGGTCAAATTGGCCCTGGTCCTGTTTATTACTCTGGCCATAATCTCTGTCCTGGGGACCATTCTTCCCCAGGGAGAGCCCCTGGCTTTTTATGATCAGTATTACAGCCCGATCAGCAGCAAACTGATCCGCTTTTTGCAGCTCTATGATATGTATCATTCCTGGTGGTTTCAGTGGCTTTTGCTTTTATTGTCCGCGAATCTGATAGTCTGCTCTCTTAAACGGTTTTCATCCACCTGGAAGGTGGCCACCGCCCCTTCCCGGTCCATCTCTGATCATCTATGGGAAACCCTTCATTTTCACCGCAAATTCACTTTCCGAGACGGGATCCCGGATCCCCAGGGTCGGGTCCAATCCCTGTTGGGCCATCAATTTGGGAAACCGGTCCCTCTGCCGGCCCCTCAGGGAACGGCCTTCTATCTGGAGAAGGGTCGCTTCAGCCGTTTCGGGGTTTATCTGGTCCATTTAAGCATCCTGGTCATTTTTATCGGGGCCATCATCGGTTCCCTTTTCGGTTTTAAAGGGTCTCTGGAACTTATGGAAGGGGAAGAAAAAGACCAAATTTTCATCAAGGGAGCACACCCCAGGGCATTAGGGTTTGCCGTGCATCTGGACCGCTTCACCATGACCTTCTATCCCAATCAGATGCCCAAAGAATACCGGTCGGATCTGAGTATCCGGGAGAATGGAAAGGAAAAAGAGAGAGCCAAGGTTCGGGTCAATGATCCCTTTACCTATAAGGGCGTTACCTTCTATCAATCCACCTGGGATCAGTTTCCCGTCTCCATCGAAATTATTTTAAAAAAAGGTGGACAGGAATCTAACTTAGAGATCAGAATGGAGGAAAGAACCCAGGTACCCGGAACGTCCTATGGCTTAAAGGCGGTTCGATATGTTAACAACCTGGGTAATCTGGGACCGGCCCTGGGATTGATCCTGTTTAATAATTCGGAAGAAATCGACAAGGGCTGGATCCTGGCCCGTCACCCCGGTTTTCACGGCAACCGGCTGGGAGAATTTCAATTTAAAATCAAGGAAATAAAAACCCGGTATGTCTCAGGATTCCAGGTCAACAGGGACCCGGGAGTCTGGTTCATCTGGATCGGGGCCTCCTTGATGCTCTTAGGATTTATCATTACTTTTTATTTTTCCCATCAACAGGTCTGGGTCTGGATCCGGGAGAAAACAGGTTCCAAATCAGGGGGCGGGATGGAAATATTATTGGGCGGAACGGCTCATAAGAACCGGAGGGCCTTTGTCCAAAAGATGGAACAACTAGCCGAAAAGGTGCAGGAAAGCTAAAATGAACAGTTCTCTGTTGTTGAGTTGGGTAACCTTCGGTTACTTTTTTTCAGCCCTTTTGTATTTGGTTGCCCTGGTTTTTAAAAAAAAGGAGGGCAGCCAAATTGCCGGCTGGGTCCTCCGGGCGGTTTTTCTCATCCAGTCCGGGGCCATCATTCTACGCTGGATTGAATCGTATCAGATGGGCATCGGCCATGCCCCCCTTTCCAACCTCTATGAGTCTCTGATCTTTTTTTCCTGGACCATCACCCTGATTTATATCTGGATGGAATGGAAAAATAATTCCAGAACCATCGGAGCCTTTGTCATTCCCTTCGCTTTCCTGGCCATGGCCTATGCCTCTTTTTCTCCCAATATGAATACCCGCATCCAGCCCTTGCTGCCGGCCCTCCAGAGTAACTGGCTGATCGCCCATGTCATCACCTGTTTTCTTGGCTATGCCGCCTTTGCCGTCTCCTGCAGCCTTAGCATCATGTATCTGATTAAAAAACCCCATTCCGGGAAGAAAACGGACACGGGCCTGAGGTCTTATTTCCCCGGGATTTCGGTGCTGGATGACTTGATTTATCAGACGATCATTATCGGCTTTTTGTTGTTGACCGTGGGCATCGCTACCGGTTCGATCTGGGCCCACTCGGCCTGGGGGACTTATTGGAGCTGGGATCCCAAAGAAACCTGGTCTTTGATCACCTGGCTCCTGTATGCCGCCTTATTGCATGCCCGGATGATGAAAGGCTGGCATGGGCCCCGCATCGCCTGGTTTTCGATCATCGGGTTTGCCTGTGTGCTTTTTACTTATTTTGGAGTCAATTTTATTTTATCAGGGCTCCACAGTTACGGGGCGGCCTGATCCGGCGCAGACCTGATGGTCCGGATCACCCACTGACTGTCTGCTAATGGGAGGTTACTGTTATGTTCGGTATCGGGATGCCGGAATTTTTATTGATCCTGGTTGTGGCTCTAATTGTTCTTGGCCCCCAAAAATTGCCGGAACTGGCCCGAACTATAGGAAGAGCTTTAGCGGAATTTAAAAAATCGGCTGACGCGCTGAAAGAAAATCTGAATATTGGAGAAGAGCTGAAGGACGTTCAAAATAATATTAAGGATATGGTGGACCCCTCCAATTATATTGAATCCCCAGAAATCTTTCCTCCCCTGGAGGATAATGAAGATAATAAATTGGTAAAAATCGAAGTTAAACCCTCTTCGGAAACCCCAACGGATCCCAGTGCGAAAGCCCCCGATGTCTGATCTGCAGATGCCCTTTACCGCTCATCTGGCCGAGCTCCGAAAACGACTCATCATTTGCTTCGTGGCCGTCGGGGTCGGCTTTGCAGTGGCCTATGCCTTCTCGGTTGAGATTTTTTCCTGGCTGGTACAACCCTTGATCGAAGTTCTGCCTCCGGGAGACAAACTGGTCTTTACCGCCTTGCCGGAGGCCTTTTTTATATATTTGAAAGCCAGCCTGATCGGCGGTATTGTGCTGGCCTCCCCGGTTATTTTTTATGAATTGTGGATGTTTGTTGCCCCGGGATTGCATCAAAAGGAAAAAAAGTTTGTTCTGCCTTTTGTAATTGTTTCCACTCTTTTATTCGCGGCCGGGGCTTTGTTCGGATATTATATAATTTTCCCCGTTGGGTTTCGGTTCCTGGTTGGGTTCTCTACGGAGAATATCCGCGCCTTGCCCTCTCTTCAATTGTATCTTTCTTTTTGCCTGAAACTGCTGTTGGGTTTCGGACTGGTTTTTGAATTTCCGGTCCTGGCCTATTTTTTGGGACGGGCCGGGATACTCAATTCCCGGATGATGGCCAAAAACAGGCGGATCGCCATCTTACTCATCTTTATCATCGCCGCCATTCTGACCCCCCCCGACGTCGTTTCCCAGATCATTCTGGCCGTTCCCTTATACCTGCTTTTTGAAGGCAGTATTCTG
Source organism: uncultured Thermodesulfobacteriota bacterium (assembly GCA_964609705.1). GTDB lineage: Bacteria > Desulfobacterota > RBG-13-43-22 > RBG-13-43-22 > RBG-13-43-22 > RBG-13-43-22. Next base: position 15,037 of record CAZSTT010000016.1, on the reverse strand, counting down.
ATCGTAAAATTTACCGGCAGAAAGAAAAGAGAGGAAGGTGTGGAAGAAGAGATGAAATAATGGAGTATTGGAGTAATGGAGTATCGGTCTGAAAAAGCCGTCCGGTTCGCAAAATTACCGACATTCCAGGATTCCAATACTCCAACACTCCGGTACTCCAGCACTCCAAATATGGCTTGGTAAATCCTCCGGATTAATAAACTTTAAATATCTTTGATAAGGCTAAATGGACGCTAATTCATCCATGATGGTAATTTCCGTTTTCCCGGCGAAAAACTCAACGGCTTTGGCTGAAAAGGCTTTGAAATGAGGGGTTGAGGAATGCGCTCCCAGGCTCTCCTTGTCTTTATAACGTTCCAGGATGACCAGGGTATTGGGTTCTTTTTTGGAAACATTCATGGTATAGGAAAGGGTTCCTTCCTCTTTGGCCACTTCCGCGATTAATTGTTTAAAGGCTTCAATAGCTTCGTTCAATTTTTCCTCTTTGACTGGGATCTTGGCAATGATGGATATCATAGAATATTCTCCTTTTTCAAATTTTTCCTTCCATAGTTTCATATCCTATGTTTTTAGGCCCTTGGTGTCAAAGGAAAAAAAGGGCCCTGGGGAGATCATTGGATCTCCCTGAGGAGATCATTGGATTCGATTGTTTGGCAGGAGCTGAAAAACTTGCTTTTCAATGTAATAAGTATAAAATAGTAACAAGGTGCACAAAGAAAATGAAAGGAAATCGGTAGCCTTCGGGTGTTAGAATGGAAGATATTAGTATGATTTTGGATACCTTGTTAATCCCCGAGACCGGATTTTTCCTGGTTTCTCTTTTCTTTTTTATACTTCTCTGGGTTATCTTAAGGCGCATTAAAGGCCTCGGGAGAACCATGGCGGTTTTGGAATTAGGTCATCAGGAGTTTTATTACCAGTCATCCGAAATTCGGAAATGCCGGCTGCGGCTGATTACAACGGAACGGACGGATATGAAGGCTCTTCAAACCCGGTCCGGTGAACTCCTTGGTTTTTTCGACCGAATCGGGTTTTTGGTCCAAAAAGGAATCCTGCCCAAGAAAGAAACCTGGCAGTCTTTCGGGACCCCTATCCTGGGATACTTCAGCTTCCTGGTGCCTTTTATCCAGTGGCTTAGGACTGAAGAAAGGGATCCTGAATTGTGTCTGTATTTTGAAGACCTCAATGAGGCCATTTTCCGATTAAACTACAAAATGAATAGAAAACAGGCTCATCCCCTAATGGAAGAAGAAGAATTGAACCGGTTTATTGAAGAAGAAAAAGCGGCCCTTTCAAGTTAACGCTTTTCGAACCCTGTTCTCGTCTTATTAACTGTCTCGAAAGATAGAATCGCAAAAGTCGTCACCCCGGTGAAAACCGGGGTCCAGGAGTTTTATTACGGTTTGAATTTACTGGATTCCGGCGTTCGCCGGAATGACTTTCAGTGGAATTCAAAGACTTTTTGCGAGTCCAGTTTAGCAAAGACGGGTTTCTTTCCCCCGCTTCCAAATCCCCGATTATTCCGAACCCATCGGAAAGCGTACAATAATATTGGTTGATTTTTCCCCGATTTTGACTTCGATTTGGCCTTTGAGCAATCGGACCAGGCGATGAGTGATATAGATCCCCCGACCCCGGCTTTCTCCTTCCTGGAGTTTGAGCCGATCCTCCTCGGATATTCTTCCGGTATTGGCAATCTCGACACCGGCCCATTGCCCCTCGGAAAAGGTATTTATGGAAAGCATTCCCCCTTGCATGGGAATGGCTTTAGTGGCGTTGTTGAGCAGGTTGTCTATAATGCGTTCGAGATGAATGGCATAACAACGCACCGGTAAGGGGTCATGAAAAGGTCCTTCCTGGAAAGTCACGTTGGTCTTAAACATCTCTTTTATAACTTCTTTGTTGATCTCAAATCTTTTTTTAAGAATCTCGGTCAAATTGACGATCTGCTCTTTTCCGGCATGATGGATGCTTAAGGCCATCTCCTGCATCCGATTGGTCTCCTCGACCAGAATGTCCAGGTATTTCTTGATGGAGACGTTTTCTCTTAGAGGGGTTTCCTGGGCCAGCAAGGTTTTTAGCCTTCTGGCGAAGCCGGCTATGGCGATGGCCGGGTTTTTGAAATCATGGAGGGTGTCATCCAACTGTTCCATTCTCTGGGCCTGCATAAGCTCCCGGCCTAAAAATAGAAAGATTTCTATCTCCCACTCGCTATACCCTTTTCGCAGGTCCAAGGCATCAAAGGTCATAAAATGCGTGACCCCTTCACCGACTTCCAGGGGGACATAAAGAATGGAGTTAATATTATAGTTGGCCGCGAATCTCTTCAGGTTATTGGAGATTTTTTGACTTTTTTGCGGATCGACGATCAGAACATAGGAAGGGGTCACCACTTCATAGGGGGATTCCTCGGTGAGAATCAGTCGTTTCAAAACGAGTTCAAAAGCCGGTTCGCTTTTCACTAAAAAACTCTTGCCGATTCCATGATACCCGGAGGTTTCAGGGTAGCCGGCCTCCAGGACCACATGCTCAAGATCGCCTGAAACTGAAAAAAGGGCGCAGCTTTGAACATTGATGATGTCGGTAATCTCTGGAATCACCCGATTGAAGACATCCTTCATCTTGACCCCTTCCCGCGACCCCATTTTCTGAAATACCCTCTGAACAATGGCTTCTTTTTTTTCATTGATCTTGTAAAGGGAGAGGATCTTTTTCCGGGCGATGACAAAACTGAGTCTCCGGGCCATGAGTTCAGCCATCTGGATGTCGAGAGGCGGGAAAGACCGATCTTCTTCGGCATAATAGATCTGGATTACACCCACGGTCTCTCTCTCATGAAGAAAAAAACGTGGAATGACAAAAGGGACGGCCATCAAAGAATGGGCGCCTCGGCGGGTGGTAACTTCTTTATCCTGATACAGAGGTTCCCCCAGGATGCTGGGGACCAGGCAGGTTTTATTATTCTTGATTACTTGACCGGCAATGGTGTTTTCCAGCGGGATGGTGGTGGCCCGCGCAGTCTCCTGATAGGGATGAGATCCGTAAGAAAGCATCTGCCCGGTATTGGGATCGTAAATTCTGACGGAGGCCGACAAGGCCCCCAGGAACTCTACCATATATCCGGAGACCTTGGTCAGAATCTCTTGTTCGGCCAGGTCCGGATCAATTTCGACAATCTCATCGACCTTATGAGATATCTCGTTTAAAAAATCGGGCAGAAAGGTTTCCTTCAGGTTCGCCGCCAGATGATCCCAAAAGGCGTCATCCTGAACCGGCAAGGCCCAAGTTTCCTCTCGCCAGGTCTTGAAAGGTTTATCGATAGAAAGCCCGATCATTTCAAACCTGTTTCCCATTAATACCCCATCGGCTCACCAACCAACTTGACATGGATCCGATCCTTGACCATATGGCCTTCAATAACGGACCACATATTACAGATGCGGGTGGGAGTCCGGCAGTCACTGCAGAGTCCTGTTTCGACACAAGGGTTGGGTAGTCCGTAACGGATATTGTTTAGAGGGGCGGCGTGATGTTTGACCCGCTTAAAGGCCGCATCCAAATCCGGGACCACCTTATTCATTCCTACCACCAAAATTACTTTTTTCGGGCCGAAAGCAAGGGCCGCCACCCGGTTTCCCATCCCGTCCAGATTGACCAGTACCCCATTTAAGGTAATGGCGTTCGTACTGGAAATCATGAGGTCGGCCGAAAGGCCTCTACGGCGTTGTTCCAGTCCTTCCTCTGGGGACAATTCAGACAGGTAAGGGTCGATGACGGCAACACCGGGGAGCGCCCTGACCGACTCCCAAAAACCTATTTCCGCCAGAGAGGTCGATCCGCACCGATAGACGGTCGATCCTTCGGGAATCATCTTCAGGACCTCTTCCCTGGCCTGATCGATAGTCGGCGCGAAACTTCCGGCCATTCGTTTTCTCCCCAGCTCGGCAATGATCTGCCGGGCAACTTTCTCCTGGTATTTTTCTCGAACCGGGTCCATAAATTTTCTCCTGACAATCCTGCTATAGATTTTTTCTTTTTTTTCTTATTAAACCGCCATGCCCCGCTAGGGGCGTAGCACCACGATCCGGTCAGCCGGATGCCGACCTTCTTAAGAGGCCTCCCAAGGAGGCCGGGACCTGAAAATAGGGTGAGCGAGAGTAAACAAACCTTCTATTTTCAAACTAAATCTGTTATTAAAGCTTATTATAATCGAAAAGTTCCGATGTTCAAGTGTTATCTTACGGCTAAGGAATAACCCAATGCTCCCCTACCCTAACATCGATCCGGTATTGATTGCCTTCGGCCCCCTTCAGATCCGCTGGTATGGGGTGATGTATCTGCTGGGATTTATTTTTTCTTATTTTTTTGTTCGTTATCAACTGACCCGGCAGAAGGCTTTATTAGTGACCAAGGAACAGTTGTTGGACCTTTATTTCTACCTGATCCTGGGATTGATTATTGGAGCACGATTGGGCTATATCCTTTTCTATAACTTAAAGGAGTATCTCCAACAACCCTGGGAGCTGGTGGCAATCTGGCACGGCGGCATGTCCTTTCATGGAGGAATGGCGGGAGTCCTGCTGGCCGGCTGGTGGTTCTGTCGAAAAAAAAAGATTGCCTTATTCTCTTTGGCCGACCTGATTGTGGTTACGGTCCCTGTAGGCCTAGGGTTGGGGCGTCTGGCCAACTTTATCAATGGCGAGCTTTTTGGACGTATCACTGACCTTCCCTGGGGTATGGTGTTTCCTCAAGGGGGTCCGCTGCCCCGTCATCCCTCCCAACTTTATGAAGGTGTTCTGGAAGGAGGGGTCATTTTTTTCCTTTTGTGGATGAGAAAAAACAAAAAAATCTTCCAGGGGGAATTGGTGGCGGACTTTTTGATCCTCTATGGACTGTTCCGGATCCTGATTGAATTCTTTCGTGAACCGGATGCCCAGGTAGGGTTTTTGTGGGGGTTGTTGACCATGGGCCAGTTGCTCAGCAGCTTGATGATCATGGGCGGGATTATGCTGTTCTTAGGTTTGCGGTCTCCAATAAATTCTTTGCCCGTCCGATAAGGCTCACCCCATCAAAGTCGGGATCGAAATCGGTCAATGCCTATTCGAATTTTTTGATGATCTTTGGGATAAACAGGGAAAAAACAAAAAGTCCTATGGAGAGGAAGACCTTACCCGAAAGGAGCTGCCCCCAATCCCCTCCGGCCCAGACCTCCTTGAGGGTTCCTATAAAGAAAGTGAAGACAAAGGTACCGACAAGGATACCCAGCAGAGTCCCCCAAAAATAATCCCAGAAACGGACCCGGGTCAATCCCATGCCGAAATCCATAGCGGTAAAGGGAAAATAAATCAAGCGCAGATAAAGGGTTGTGGCGAACCCGTTCCGCCCTATAGCCTCGTCATATTTTTTTAATCTGTCCCCAATGACCGAAGCGGCGAAATCCCTTCCCAGATATCGGCCGATAAAAAAGGTAATCGTAGCTCCGAGCATCGCCCCGGTAAAGACATAAACAAATCCCCAGTAGGCCCCAAAAATCGCCACGCCCAAAAGGGCTAATAAAGTGCCTGGCACAAAAAGGCAGATCCCCAGGGTGTAGATGAGGATAAAAACCAGGGGGGCCCAGAAACCGGAGGCGTCTAATAACCGTTTCATCTCCTGGAGAGTTAACAATTCTTTGGCTGGTGTGTACCGAACTACAACAACAGCAGCAACAATGAACAAAACCAGAATTACCGCTTTTAGGGCGGCACGGCTAGGCTGCTTAGTATTAGGTTCTTTCTCGTTTTCCATTTTCTCCCTATTCTAACCAAAAGTTCATTCGTGCCCTTAAACCAAAAGAGTTTGAGGTGTAAAAACTCAACAGATGCCCTATAATTGTTAAGTGGGGTCGATATTGAAATAGCGGGAAGGGCCATCCCCAATATCCCACTCGCTTTCCCGGAAGATCCGCTTACAGCTCTCGATCGTTTCCCCCCGCCCTTCTTCGGTCTTTTTCTCTACATCACGCGGATTGGCCCCAACCTCGGACCAGAAAAGATTGGCCCCGGCAATGGCACCTAATGAACACGGCTCGTGGGTGCAGTGGCCCAATACGGTCCGGGGGACACCCAACCTGGCAACCGCAACAATCTGGGCCAGACGCAGTTCAGAGATCATGCCTCGAAAAGCCATCTGCGTTCCGGGGATGCCGATACGTCTGGCAGCGCCGCTGTATGCGGGGTTGAAGGACCCCGTGAATAGTATGGCTTCTGCCAGCTCCTCGTTCGTATGTTCCGGTCCGACCGGTTCCACACAGGTTCCAACCCCCAACCCGGCTTCCAGAAAGTTCATGATACTTTTCTGCCTTGCCTTAGGGGAAAGAGAAGTATCCAGACCTTCCCTCAATCGAAGGGCGTGATAGACCCCGGAGTAACCCGTTTCCTTTATTTTTTTGGCCTGCTCAAGGGACTGATCCCCCACATTGGCGATCATCATCGTATTGGGCTTTAAATTGAGCCGAATTTCCTTAGACATCTCGACATACTGTTCGAAAGGGTATTGGGCGGTTGACATGATGTATATAGCGTTGGCTCCCCCACCTTCAAGCTGCTTGGCATAAGTGACGGCCTGTTCCGGGGTCAGCCGTGTTTCTTCTTTGACGATACCGTTGCTTTGGGCAAACGAACAGAATTGGCAGTTGCAAAGGCAAGGAGCAAGGTTAAGGGCCAGTTGGGCATGCACTTCGGCCTGGTTCTGAGTCAACTCCTTTGATAGACGATTCGCCTCGGCCATAAATTGATAGGTTTCCGGGGAATCGACGGGATAGCTCAACATTTGTACCAGTTCCGATTTCGTAAAAACCCCCTCTTCCCGGGATTTCCTCAAAAGCTCTTTGATTTTCAACATAATTCTCCAGCTATGAATTGAACAAAAAGTTCAGACTGATCGATTAATTTCTGTTTCTCTCAACGACTAAACAATCGCCGGAGAATTCCCTTCTTTTCCGGTTCAAGGGCCGGCAGGTTGAGGTGTTGGCGGATAACGTTTTCGAGTTTATTCTCGGAAACATCCGATCCTTCTACTACGATCTCATCGCCCACCATGATCGCCGGGGCAACTGGCAGTTCCAGTTCAAAATATTCATCGGTATTGTATTCGGCTATCGGCTTGGAAATGACCTCGGTTTGAATTTCATATTTTTTGCCCAACCTGGGCAGCATTTCTTGAAAATGCTTTCAAGGTTTTCCATTAGGTTCATTCATAAAACAGCGTACTTTTACCATTTATTGTTCTCCTTTCTCAGATATTCTTTTTTGGGCCTCACTCATGCGTTTTAAAAACTGGTCCGGAGGCAGATAATCCACCAACCGCAGGTCTCCCAATTCCTTGCTCTGGAGGTCCAAAAAGACAATGGTGGGAACCCCTTTGACCTCATATTGCTTTAATAAGGCCTGGTAGAGAGGATCTCCACTTTGGGTTAGATCCACTTTGATCATGACAAAATGGCTGGCGGCCTCATTCACCACAGCCGGATCGTGAAAGGTAACATCTTCCAGTTCCCGGCAGGGGGTGCACCAGGCGGCATAAAAATCGATGATGACCGGTTTTTTCTGTTGTTGGGCTTCAAGAAGAACTTTATCCGAATAGGGCTTCCAGACCACGCCAGGTCCGCGAAAAATAAAAGAACCGATCAGAAAGGTGGCAATAATAATACCGATCAATCCGGCAACGAATTTCATCCAGCTAAAGGACCTGAAAGCAGCCCTTGTTTTGTCCAGCCAACCCAGGTGTAGGCCGGCGAAAAAGGCCACACCGGCCAGAAGGATTATCCCCCAGCTTTCCGGCAAAAGAGGTCTGACAAAATGGGCGGCCATCCCCACCAGTACCCAACCCATGAGCTTGCGGACCCAGAGCATCCACTCGCCGGAACGGGGGAGTTTCTCTATCTTTCCTGAAAAAAGAGCCAGAAGAAAAAGAGGCAATCCCAATCCCAGACTGAGGGTAAAAAAGATGATAAATCCCAACCAGGGGGAACCCATGCCGGCTACCCAGGTCAGCAAGCCCAGGACAAAAGGCCCGATACAAGGAGCGGCAACCAACCCCAAGGTCAACCCCATAAACAACGTGCCGAAATATCCGGTATAAGATTTGGCAGCCATCCGGTTCAGGCCCTCAGGCAGGCGCAGTTCCCAGAACCCCAAAAGACTGGTGGCAAAAAATACCAGAATGGCGGCAACGATAATCAGGACCACAGGGTTTTGGAGCACGGCCCCCATCAGCCCTCCGGTTAATGCCGCCAGCACTCCCAAAATGGAATTCGCGAAGGAAAGACCGCCTATATAAAAAAGACCGTGCAAAATAAGTTTTCCCTGTCCTTGCCCGCTCCGTCCCCCAAAATAGGAAACGGTAATAGGAATAAGCGGATAAACACAGGGCGTCAGGTTCAGGGCGATTCCGCCGACGAAGATACCCAGGAGCGTCCAGACCATGGCCCAACCATATAATGGGCCAGGAGCTTTGGGTGTCGCCGCTTCCCCGCAAAGACCTGCCGGTTTGCTTTCTATGGGGAACCCTTTCCCCTGCCATTCCGGGTACCCATAAGGATCCCGATAGACATTCATGTATCCCAATTTTACAGCCACCCGGGCTGCTGAGTCACTTCGGACTCAGGTCAACCCTGCTCAGTAGAAGACAATAAAACGATTCTTGTCCGGTCCTAAAAAAGCCTCCAGGGGTTTCTGTTTTCGCCAACGGGAGTATCCGGTGGGTTCGATCGGAAAATTAAGAGCCCCCCGGATATGCCCGGTCCGATATTCCCATTCCTGACGGGTATCCACCAACAAGGTATTGTTGGGATTTTTTTGATACCGGGCCCATAAATCCCCGGTCTTGATAATCTGATAGCCGCCGTGTTTGGCCTCAACTAAGACGTCCTCCCAGGTAGCCTCTTTCGGAGTCACAGCCCGGTTGGTAAACCAAAGCACCCCGATGACTATCGCCACGGCTACCGCGGCCATAAGAATTGAATTTGAGTTTTTCATAACACCCTCTTTAATTTGACTGACTTTTTTCCTTAATTCCGAAATCCATAATCCGCAATTACTATATCCTTCCTTCTCTTCGTAATTTCGTGATCAAGAAAATAGTCCCGGATTTGGATAATCCCAGGCTTTCGGCCAGAACAATCGGATCTTGAAAAGGGAGTTTTTTAACTTTAGAAATAATCTCTTCTTCAAGTTCTTCCAGCCAGTTCTCAAACAAGATCAGGATCTCCGGATCGGCCACAGCTTTGAGTTGTTTGGATTGAAAGACCTTATCCACCAAAGTTTGACACATCTGGGTTGGATCGACACCTTCGTCCATGCATTCGGCCAGTCAGAGGTGGACCAGGCTGGAAACCTTATCCGTATCGGCATCCCCTGTCAGATTCATCACAAAATCCAACCGGGCCTGCTCCTCAATAAGGGGGAAGAGCTTTTTAATGATAGCGGCCATCTCTTGCAAGGCTTCTTCCGGCGCCAAATGATCGATAATTTGTTGTAGAGTTCTATTTTCCATGCCATCCTCCCCTTGATTAAAATGTTTTCCGGTTGGCCAATAAATCATTAGCCAAAGCTTGTATGCCTTTAAGCACAGTAATAATTCTCTGATCGGCCAGTTCATAAAAGATAAAGGGTCCGTTTCTTTCAACCGTGACCAACAAAGACCTTTTCAGCTCTTTCAAGTGATGAGAAACCAGGGGCTGGGAGAGCTTCAGTTCCTCCACAATACGGGAAACAGATTCTTTGCCATTATTTAAAAAAAGCAGAATTCTTATGCGGTTCTCATCAGAAAGACATTTCGCCAAAAAAGCAACAGTAGAGAGGCCTTCATCCCATTTAAGTTTTTCCAGTTGTTTCATTTTCGACAATTTTCCACCCTCCCTTTTAGCCAGTCAGGCTACTTTTTGAATAAACCCAATAAAAGAATATCACATAAACATATTAATTATAATTTATATCTTTATAACCCCGATGTCAAAAGAAAGTTCTCCTATTGACATTTTATTGATCCTTGCCGGAGGTCGAATTGAAGGTGATCGGAAAAAAGGCGGAAAAAAGGATAAGGGGTGATGATTTCTATTTCCGAAATAACTGGGTGGAAGTTCGTTTTGGACGCCAAGACAAAGCTGACCGATTAAAATGAGGAGTTGGAAGGTTTTTATAAGATCCGGTGGTGGCTTTTATTTTCTCGCTCATAGCCGGAACCCTGGCCAGTTTTTTCATAGGCAGGCGGACTTCTCGGATGAAGCCGATCGATATTTTGAGGAAGCTGTGATACACTGCCGGCAATGCAGGAATGATTTTTAATAGAATTGTTTAAAATGGAATCCATAAAATCCCGACAAAGTCCTTCTGTGGTAAACCTCTTTCTCTGCTTTCTCCGGCTGGGGCTGACCGCCTTCGGAGGCCCGGCCATGATCGCCTATATTAAAGAATTGGCGGTGAAAAAGAATAAGTGGCTGAATGAAGAACGTTTTAAGGATGGGGTGGTCCTCTGCCAGTCCATCCCCGGGGCCACGGCCATGCAGATGGCCGGCTATGTGGGCCTGAGGGTAAAAGGAATCGGTGGCGCATTAGCCACTTATGTGGGATTCGGACTGCCGGCCTATGCCTTCATGCTGTTATTCTCCATTTTATATGACCGTTATCATGATCTCTCTTTCGTTCACTCTCTTTTCTCCGGGCTTCAGGTCATTGTGGTAGCCATCATCGCCCAGGCCACCTATTCCTTTGGGAAAAACAGTGCCAAAAGCTGGCGGGATATCCTGGTTATCATTTTCGCAGCCGGCTCTCTGGGATTTGGGATCAGTCCCTTTTGGGTAATCCCGGCCGCCGGCTTAATCAGTATCCTGTTATATGGAAATACCAGGCCCTCCCCTGCTCCGGATCGGAGGGTTGAGCCCTGGAAAATCAAGCCGATTATTCTTCTTTTATTAGTCCTTATAGCAGGGCTCATAGCCCTTTATTTTATAAGTATCAATCCGTTCATTTTGTCACTCTTAATGATGAAGATCGATCTTTTTGCCTTCGGGGGCGGATTTACTTCTCTGCCTCTGATGCTTCATGAGGTCGTGGAGGTCAGGGGATGGATGGACTCAAAGACTTTTATGAACGGTATCGCCCTGGGTCAGGTCACTCCGGGCCCGATTGTCATTACCGCCACTTTTGTTGGCTATTTGTGGTCTGGTTTCTGGGGTTCTCTGGTGGCAACGATTTCCATATTCACCCCGTCTTTTTTGATGCTGGTTATCATAAACCCCGTCTTTGACCGATTAAAATCTTCTCCTCTTTTTTTAAAGGCCACCCAGGGCATCCTGGCCTCTTTTGTCGGGTTGCTTATCTATGTCTTGGTTAAATTTGGGCTGGCCGTTCCCTGGGATATCCTTCGGATCCTTCTGGGTCTGGTTGCACTGATGGCCCTGATAAAAAAAATAGACCTCCTGTATGTCGTGGTTGCCGGCGGAATTGTTTCCCTGGCCTTGTTTTCTTAGAACGAAATAATCGGGAATTTTGATTAACTTAATCCACATGCAACACTACCGAAAAACTATTAAAGAGGGCCCAGACCGGATCGGCTTCTTGGAGACCGAGACGGCGTCCGATTTCACTGTTCACCAGAGCGCATAGTTCTGTTCCATCCCCCAGACGCACGACGAACTCGGTAATGATCCTGCCTCTATTGATCCGGAAAATAATTCCATGAAACCTGTTTTCCGCCGTACTTTTGGGCTCCTCATCCGTTTGCTGTAAAACCACCAGAGGGGCTTTGATTTCCGCCGAGATAAGTTTTCCCGGTTTGAGACCGAGCCGGGTCAAACTCTCATTGGTAATTAAGGTGGTGATCCGATCACCTCCAAGGGTCATCAGCTCCACTTTTGTTTGTATGTCTCCCTTCCGGATGGAGCTGATTTTACCGAAAAAGGTGTTCCGTGCGCTTGTTTTCCGACGAGATTCCCTTTCCAGGAAAAATCGGGAAACCTGTTGAATATCTTCATTGGAAAAAGAAATTAAGGAAGAGGTTAAATTGGGCGTTGAATGTCCCATAATTCTTTGAACGACCGTTAGGGGCATATTGTCCTGCAGCAACTCGACGGCCCGTGATTTCCGAATCACGTCCGGAGCCCCCAGCCTTTTGGGAAAGCCGCAAGCCGCAGCACGTTCATAAAACTTCCGGCGGACGTGGCCGGGATCCACCCGGAACAAATTCCCGAGAGACCTTTTGAAAGCGGGGTCATCCAGCATGGTCCGGATTTCCAGCGAAAGGGGTTCAGATATCTGGACCTCCCGGGGCGGCCGATCAGAGGTGGCCCCTTGTTTTTCGAAAACAACCAAGTGCCGACTATGATCTATATCCTGAAACGGGCTCAGGCTCAAAACCTCATTCAACTTGGCCCCCGTGTAGCGGATCAGTAAAAAAATCAGCAGAATGCGCTTGCGGGATAACCGCACATCAACCCCTGATTTGCTCTCCACCCAGTCACGGAATGATTTTTCCAGCCGGTTCAGTTGAACGGCATCCAGGCAATTCTGATTCTCGATAGAACCCTTAGGAGAAGGACTGGTCTGTGGCGCCCGCGGGAAAACACCACCGATTCTTTCCTTCTTCTTTTTCTCTTTGTTTTTACTATTCATATTCTCCATCAAACGGTTCCCCATTCTTTCAGGGGTGCTGGATTTCTGGCTATTTTAGAATATTTGATAATTTTGACAAGCCATAAAAAACAGCTTGACCTTTTTTCGAACCTGGATATACTGACACGTAAAAAATAATTTTCGTGTCATATGATAATTCCATCCTGAAATAAGGGGTGATTGACCATGGAAAATCTCTATTGGCTGTTCCCTGTTTCCGGAGTAAAAACGTATTGGTTTATCCCCCCCCTGGTGGCCTTCGTGGTTTCTTTTTTCACCTCGATGGGCGGGGTTTCCGGGGCCTTTCTGCTTTTGCCTTTTCAAGTCAGCTTTTTAAATTTTACCAGCCCTTCGGTCAGTGCCACCAATTTCGTTTTTAATATTGTTGCCATCCCCAGCGGGGTCTATCGGTATCTGAAAGAAGGGCGGATGGCCTGGCCGTTGACCTGGGTGGTCATTGTGGGTACCTTGCCCGGCGTTTTTATCGGGTACTATCTCAGGATTCTCTATTTGCCGGACCCGAAGGTTTTTAAATTATTTGTAGGCTGTGTATTGCTCTACATTGGGGTCCGGCTCCTCTACGAAATGTCCGGCCGTTCTCAAAAAGGGAAAAAAGAGATGAAGGCTCTGGAAGACAAATTTAACCAGAGGACCAAAGAATTAAAAGAATCTCAAAAAACTCGAATGGCCTCCGGCTTACCCGCCGAGGCCGTCCTTAAAACGATCCGTTTTTCTTTTACCAAAGTAGAATACGAATTTTGGGGAGAACGGTTTTCCTTCAGTACGCCGTCTATGTTTCTATTGGCCTTCGTGGTGGGGATTATCGGCGGCACCTATGGGATTGGTGGGGGGGCCATTATCGCCCCTTTTTGCGTCGCCGTATTTCATTTGCCCGTTTATACCGTGGCCGGGGCCGCTTTATTAGGAACTTTCCTGACTTCTATCGCCGGGGTCTTTTTCTATAGCGTCATCCCTGCTCAACCCGGAATGTCAACTGCGCCGGATTGGTTATTAGGATTTCTTTTCGGGGCCGGGGGTTTTATAGGGATGTATTGGGGTGCCCGGGCCCAAAAGTTCATCCCTCAAAAGTTTATTAAGCTGATGCTGGGCGCCGTCATTACCATTTTGGCTTTGCGTTATATTATACAGTTTTTTATTTGACAATCGTCTAACCTGACCCGGTCAAAAAGGAGAAATCGTCGGGGATGGTCACTACCCGGGGTTAGGTTTCCCCGGCCCATCATTACCCGGGGCTGGAATGGTTTTAATGCGACCTTCCTTTTTTTATTATTCCTGGGCGTTTTTGTCCCTTAAGATCCCTAAGGCTTCCAGGTGGGCTTTTTCTTCATCAGCAATTTTATAAAGAATTTTTTGGGTAAATTCTTCCGTTGTTTTCAGGGCCAAGCGCAGATACAGGTCCAGGGCCTGGGTCTCGATCATCATAGCCAGGTCAAGCAGTGCCGCTGTGGATTGGAAAGCGGACTGGTTTTGGGCCAGAAATTCGGAGAATCTAAATCCTCCTTCGAGAATTTGTGGAAGGCGATCAGCCAGTCCGGCTGGGGCCTCCGGCTCCTTGGGATTTAATTCGGCGTATCGGGATAAAAGTATTTGTTTGTGCCTCTCCTCAATATCCGCCAGGTTCTTCAAAAGGGCGGCAATGGCTCCCTCTTTTATTCTTTCACCGGCCAGAAGATAGAACTTTCGCAAGGCCTCTTCCATCCCATACGCAATCTCAATCATCTCAACCGGAGACTCGCTCCCCTGGATCAGATCCAGGTTGAGTTCCACCGGCCCAACGGCCTTCAGGCCCTGCCAGGCCTTGATCCCGCCCTTAAGATGATACACTTCTTTGAATCCTTGGCCGGAAAGCAATTGAGCCGCTACACGGCTCCGTCCCCCAACCGCTCAATAAACAATAGTCGGCTTTTCCGGGTCCAATTTAGTTAAGGAGTTGATCAGATCGGGTAGAGGAATCAGTTGTGCTCCGGGGATGTGTTTTTTTTCATATTCTCCGGGTTGGCGTACATCAATCAAGGCATAGGTTCCCGCCGGGTGTTGTAAAATATACGCTTTAACTTCATCGGCTTCCAAGGCCTTTACAGGATCAAACAGCTTTTTCCAAAGCACGGGTCTCACCCTCCTATTTAGTTCTCATCCGGAAAAGACCTTTCCGGATGAGAACACTCCGATACCGGTCATCATCTAGGGCCAGAAACCCTTTCAAAAAGGGTTTCTGGCGAGAGCTTCATGCGGGAATCCAGGTGTTTCCATCCGGAAATTCGAATTTCCGGATGGAAACTATTTAACGGGTTTGGTAAAGGGCATGATCAACAGGTGTGGGAGTCTTATTTTTTCCGGGTTTTGATAGGCTCCCATTCCTATTTTTA
>CAZSTT010000015.1:34367-36022 GCA_964609705.1 uncultured Thermodesulfobacteriota bacterium | reverse complement strand
TCCAGTGTTCTTAATTAGTTATAATCTGCTGGACCCCGGCTTTCGCCGGGGTGACAGCTTTTTACGAAGCCGTCAAAACTGTTTTAACGTAATTAAGGAAACATATTATTAGGAAAAGGGTTTCCTTGGAAGAGCTATTCTGCTGAATTCTTAACTATCTGATATATTCTTTTTGACAGTTGGTCCGTTTTCATATAAGAACTGTGCATAAGTGATAATAAATCGGAAAAGGTGGTTCTTCAAAACAGATTCATAAACTTATGAGCGCTACCAACGAATTAAACCAACGAATTCAGGGTGATATTGAGAAGGTCCATTATTATCTCCAGGAGAACCTTAAATCTCATGTGCCTTTGATTTCAGAAATCAATCAGCATATTCTATTAGGAGGCGGGAAGAGACTCCGGGCTTTGCTTTTTATCCTCTGTTCCAGGCTTTGCGGGTTATCCGGAGAAAAAGCCTATTATTTTTCTTCAATTTTTGAATACCTCCATGCCGCCACCCTGCTTCATGATGATGTTATCGATAATGCCGCCGTACGAAGAGGAAAGGCCTCAGCCAATACCGTTTGGGGGAACTCAGCCTCGGTTTTGGTCGGCGATTTTCTTCTGGCCAAGTCTTTCGACCTGGCTGTAGAAACCGAGAATATCCTTTTTTTGGATGTTCTTTCCCGGACAACGACCCGGATGGCCGAAGGAATGGTCTTGGAACTGGTTGAAAGCCACAACCTGGAGGTCACGGAGGAGAGTTACCGGGAAATATTAATCAACAAAACGGCTATCCTTATTTCCGCCGCCTGCCAGACGGGCGCTATATGGAGCAAGGCCAGTGTGGAAGAACACGAGGCCTTAGCCGAATATGGCCTGGAATTGGGGATCGCCTTTCAGATCGTTGATGATATTTTGGATTATACCGCCACCCAGGATGAATTCGGCAAGCCGGTGGGTAATGATTTTAAAGAAGGCAAAATAACCCTCCCTTTAATCCAGGCCTTAAAAGTTTGTTCCGATAAAAATAAAAGTAAAATTAAAGAGATGGAGAAAAAAGATAAATTTGTTGATGAAGATTTTCGGTTTCTTTTTGAACTGATTAAGGAAAATGGTGGATTTGAGTATGCCTGGGAAAAGGCTTTGAATTCCAAAGAAAAGGCGAAAGATCGACTTATGATATTCAGCCCGACTGAGGATAGGCAAACCCTGATCGATTTGGCTGATTTTGTTGTGGAAAGAAAATATTAATGTTTTTTTAAATAAAAACAAACAAATGACTGGAAAAATTAAATATGATTCGATATGAAATGGCCCCGGAAATTGAATCGAAACTGAAAAGAATTACCCGAAAACTTAAGATGGACCATATTGATCTGAACCGGGTGAAGGGAGTGCGAAGCTATGGTTCAACCGGGAAAGGGATCATAGCCAGGTGCCATGCTTTGCCCAAGGTCATGCAGCTGGCCCTCGGAATAGATGCCCATTATGTGATAGAAATATTAACTGAGAATTATAATCGGCTGTCTAAAGAAGAACAAATTAAAATTCTGATCCATGAACTGATGCATATCCCGGAAACCTTTGGCGGGGGTTTCCGCATGCATAAGGATCATGTAACTCGAAAAAATGTGGAAAAGTTGTACCGGAAACTGGTGGGGGAATGAC
>CAZSTT010000015.1:27231-34267 GCA_964609705.1 uncultured Thermodesulfobacteriota bacterium | reverse complement strand
TTATAATATAATAAGAACAATCGAACTGCAATCTATTTGGGTATCAGCCTGAATTTATCCACCATAAATTCCGGGTGATAGGAAAGTTTGGACTTTCGTAAGCCCTCAATCCCTAAGTCCTGCTCCCGGTTGACAAAAGGAATATGGGACCATTCCCGCTCCAAAAACTGTTGCTGGAGAACCGGGTAAAGACCGGGAAGTTCCGGATTGGCTTTTTCAATGTGAATGACCACGGTTTCGGGATTTAATAATTCTCCCAGGGTAAAGGCCTCCACTTTTTGGTTGATCCGGATCACTCCTCCTTTATAGCTCAATAAATCCATTTTCTTGATGGCCTCAACGATAGCCTTATCTTCGCTAAGTAAGTTATGTGATTCAATGCATTTTTTGGAACGGCACCAGTCTTCCTGCAGAATCAGGCATTCTTCCCTGAGGTTGGGAGTCAAGGGGAGGTATTCCCAGGTGTGCTTTTTATTAAAGCGGTTAATATGGTTTTTCAAGGTGTGGTATTTATTTCCGGAGAGGCTGATCAGTTTACCGATCGGGTAGACATAATCGCTGTTGTCCCGATCGGCCAAAACCTGCAGTCCGGAAAAATCAGAGAGTTCACTTGCAAGTGATGCAGGAATACGTTCGAAACGAGGTGAAACACCTTGATTTTTAAAAAAATTAAGGCAATCAAGAACCCAGGATTGAGCATCCCCTTTTCCAATGGGTGGGAAGAAAAAAGGATTTGCCCCCTGGGGCTGGGCCAGAAGGGTTATGAACCCCCGGTCTGAAGCGACTTGAAACTGATAATAATACCTCCAGATAAAGAGGTTGGTAAAAGTCATCTCGGAAATCATCGGGGGATATTGCCGGAGAAGGGCATCGATTTCCGGTTTATGGTCCAGGGCAAGAGGGCTAAAGTTCAGTTCCATGGCCGATCCAATTCCGTGCCCTCAAGTATAAGATTTATTTTTATGTGTAATTTATTTATTTTAAACATGTTATTGTTTTTTCTCCTTTGTCTTGCAGCGGGATTTACTTTTTAATTTTAAGTCTTTCAGCGCTTCCACAATTCGATAGGGGATTTTTAAATCCCCTTTTCCGGTCAGGAGGTCCACATTTTTTTTAAGGTCTCCATGGAAATCACTGCCCCCGGTGTAAACTAGATCCAGCTCTTTGACCAGAGAAAGGTAGTCTCTTGTTTGGTCGGAGGAATGTTCGGGATAAAGGACTTCCATTCCTTGAAGCCCATCATCCTTCAGTTTTTTCATAAGGCTTTTAAGATCCCTCAAGGAGGGACAATTCAAGGTGAAGGGATGGGCCAGGACCGGGATCCCTCCGGCTTGAATGATCATGGAAATGGAATCAAAGGGAGTAAATCGGAATTTCTCTACATAGGCCGGCGCCCCCCTGGTCAAATACTTTTGAAAAGCTTCCTCCAGGGAGGATACGGCCCCTATTTTTAAAAGGGATTGGGCAATATGAGGCCGGCCGATCTGCCCCCTGGCGATGGCCTGGACTTGACTATAATCAATAGGAAAACCAAGAGACTGAAGCTTGTTGATAATCTTTGGATTTCGTTCTTTTCGGGCCAGTTGAAGCCGCCGCAGCTCCTGATTCAAATGGGGGTCTGATGGGTCAATATAATAGCCCAGGATGTGCATCGACCCTCCGGGGTGCTGGGCACTGATCTCCAATCCCGGAATAACCTCAAGACCCTGAGCTTTCCCGGCGGACATGGCCGATTCCAAACCTTCAACCGTATCATGGTCGGTCAAGGCGATAGCCGCCGCCCCCTTGCGCTTGGCATAAGCCACCACATCCTCCGGGGGCAGGCTGCCGTCTGAGGCTGTGGAATGAATGTGGAGGTCTATGAGTTTTTCCAATAAGTCGCCTTCTGTTAATCATCGTCAGGCCATCCGCATAACATCCAACCGTGAGTCTGCACGAGGCCACAATCCGAATTCGGAAATCCGCAATCCGAAATCGAAAGGTTATATCTTGCAGGCCCTGGAATTTTTACAGAGGGCCAGATCAATCACTTCATCCATTCGTTCCACAAAATGAAATTTCAAACCTTTTTTCAAGTGGGGAGCGATTTCTTCCAGATCTTTTTCATTTTTCTTGGGCAGGATAACCATTGTGATCCCGGCCCGCTTGGCCGCCAGGACTTTTTCTTTGATCCCCCCCACCGGCAATACCAGTCCGCGCAAGGTGATCTCTCCGGTCATGGCCAGGTTCCCGCGAATCGGCCGGTCGGTCAATAAAGAAGTCAAAGCGGTCATAATGGCCACTCCGGCAGAAGGACCGTCTTTGGGGATAGCCCCAGCCGGGACATGGACATGGATGTCGTTTTTTTCATAAAAATCTTCCGGGATACCCAACTGACCGGCTTTGGAGCGGATATAACTCAGGGCCGCTCCGGCTGATTCTTTCATTACGTCTCCCAGTTGCCCGGTAAGGGTCAGGGTTCTCCTGCCGGGCATTTTAGAGGCTTCAACAAAGAGGATATCCCCCCCGGCTTGAGTCCAGGCCAGACCGGTGGCCACTCCCGGTTCCTGGGTCCTTTCGGCAATTTCGGAAAAGAAATGAACGGGGCCTAAATACTGGTTCAGATCCTTCTCGGTTATTTTTCGGGTTTGAATTTTTCCTTCAGCTACTTCCTTGGCCACCCCCCGGCAGATAGAGGCAATTTCTCTTTCCAGATTACGCAAACCGGCTTCCCGGGTATAGGAGCGGATAATAATTTGGAGGGCTTTCTTGTTAAAACTGAGAATCTTTTCGGACAGCCCGTGTTCCTCCAGTTGCTTGGGGATGAGATGTTTCTGGGCGATCTGTATCTTTTCTTCCTCAATATAGCCGGATAAATCCAGAACCTCCATACGATCCCGCAAGGCCGGGGGAATGGTATCCAGGATATTGGCCGTAGTGATGAACATGACCTTGGAAAGATCGAATTCAACCTCCAGATAGTGATCGGAAAAAGTGGAGTTTTGTTCCGGATCCAGAACCTCTAAAAGGGCCGAGGAAGGGTCCCCTCGAAAATCGGCTCCTACCTTATCGATTTCATCCAGAATAAAGACCGGATTGTTGGAACCGGCTTTTTTTAGACCCTGGATGATCCTGCCGGGCAGGGCTCCGATATAGGTCCGACGATGTCCCCGGATTTCGGCCTCGTCCCGAACCCCTCCCAGAGAAAGACGGACAAATTTCCGGCCCAGGGCTCTGGCTATAGAACGCCCCAGAGAGGTTTTCCCGGTACCCGGAGGACCGGCGAAGCAAAGGATAGGTCCTTTCATGTCCGGTTTAAGCTTACGAACGGCCAGGTATTCCAATATCCTTTTTTTGACCTTTTCCAGATCAAAATGGTCTTCGTCTAAAACCTTGGCCGCGGCCTCGATGTCCAGATTGTCTTCGGTATGGATCTGCCAGGGCAGTTCGGTCAGCCAGTCCAGATAGGTGAGGGCCACCGTATATTCCGGGGAGGCGGAGTTCATGCGGGAAAGGCGGTTCAATTCCCGTTCGGCTTCTTTGGTTGCGGCCGGGGATAAACCCTTTTCAATAATCTTTTGCCGATACTCCTCAATCTCCAGGGCTTTTTCGTCCTTTTCCCCTAATTCTTTCTGAATGGCCTTGAGCTGTTCCCGCAGGTAATATTCCCTTTGGGTTTTATCTATGCCTTCTTTGACTTCAACCTGGATTTTTTTACCGAGTTCCAGGACCTCCAGTTCTTTGGTCAGGATTACGGTTATCTTCTGAAGTCGGTGTTTGACCTGCAGGGTCTCCAGAATATCCTGTTTATCTTCCTTGGGGACATTGAGAGTGGAGGTAATCATATCAGTCAGGGAACCGGGATCTTCAACGCTTTGCGCCAAAAGGCCCAATTCGGAGGGAAGATAAGGGGACAACTCAAGCACTTTGATAAAAAGACTCCGGGCGTTATTTAACAAGGCGTCGGTTTCAATCCCCGATTCCAGTTGATCTTTAAGGATTTCAATCCGGGCCCTGAAATAAGGATTGGTAGAGGTGATCTCTTCTATTTTGAACCGGGAAAGGCCTTGGACCATAAGCCGGACACCCCCTTCCGGGACCTTAGC
This sequence comes from uncultured Thermodesulfobacteriota bacterium, assembly GCA_964609705.1. GTDB lineage: Bacteria > Desulfobacterota > RBG-13-43-22 > RBG-13-43-22 > RBG-13-43-22 > RBG-13-43-22. The sequence goes on along the minus strand of CAZSTT010000015.1, from coordinate 30,182 downwards.
CATTTTCAAAATGGACCCTACGGTTCCATAAGAATAAAGGTCCTCGGTCGCCAGCGGGTCGTTGCCTTTACCTTTAATCATAACCAGACCGATCAGGTGGTCTTTCATCAAGGCATCATCCACTAACTGGACCCAATTTTTTTCCCAGACCATCAGAGGAATCACCATCTTGGGAAACAAGGCCACGTCGAGGACCGGCAACAACGGGATTTCCTCCGGTATGGTCAAGACCTGGGTTTGAATCGGTAAAGAAGTTTCGTTGATTTCCATAGGCTACTCCTTATTATATTAAGACCGAAGGTTATTCGGATTTAATGGGAATAATTTTCTTTTGTGACAGTTTTTTAGGCAAGACCACGGTAAGCAATCCGTCCTTGTACTGGGCCTCGATGCGTGACTCATCAATCAGAACCGGAAGTTCGAAGGACCGTTCGAAAGAGCCGTACTCGATTTCCATTTGAAGGTAACGAACCGCATTGGCCAGGTCCGGCCGCTGTCTTTTTCCGGCCAGATAGACCAGGTTCCTTTTCACCGTAACCTGGATTTCGTCTTTCTTTAAACCCGAGACCTCAGCAATGACCATAAAGGCCTCAGGGGTTTCCAGGACATCTATCTGGGGTGACCAGATTCTTTGGTCAAGTAAAAATCGGGGACTGAGCTGATAGAGCATATCATCCATCAAACGCCTCATCTGACCATGAAGTCGGGATAAATCACTAACCACCTTGGGTCCTCCTTTCTCTTCCAAGCGCTGTTTCTTTGAAGAGTCGCCTTTTAGTTAAAAACTTTAAAGACTTATTATAAGAACTGAAGAGGCTTTTGTAAAGGAAAGGCGAAAAATTATTTTTTGGCTTGACAGGGTTTCGGGGAGATGGGAGATAATAAAGAAAATAGGGTTCAAGGATTCGAGGGTTCGAGGTTTCAAGGGTTTTATTTCCACGCCTTTCACTTGAATCCTAGACCCCTTGGCCCCTTGAAACCTCAGAAAAATTTTCAGGCTTCGTTTTGTCCTATGGAGCCTGAGAGTTTTACTATGAAAGTCCACTTATGAAACAGATCATACTCGGTACCGCCGGACACATCGATCACGGCAAGACCAGCTTAGTTAAGGCCTTAACCGGAATAGAGACCGACCGCCTTAAAGAGGAAAAAGAGCGGGGCATTACTATTGAACTGGGGTTTGCCTATCTGGACCTTCCCAACGGCCAGCGGCTGGGAATCATTGACGTCCCCGGTCACGAACGGTTTATTAAAAATATGGTCGCCGGTGCCAGTACCATTGACCTGGTGGCCCTGATTATTGCCGCCGATGAAGGGGTCATGCCCCAAACCCGGGAACATCTGGATATCTGCACCCTCCTGGGGATAAAAAAAGGACTGGTAGTCCTGACCAAAATCGACCTGGTTGAAGAAGACTGGTTTGACCTGGTCCAGGAGGATATCAAGGAATTCTTGAAAGGAACCTTTTTGGAAGGGGCTCCGATCCTTCCGGTCTCATCGGCCACCGGCCAGGGGATTTCGGAATTGACAACCGTTCTGGAAAGGCTTTCGGGCGAAATCGAAGAACGCTCTTCGGGAGGGATCTTCCGATTGCCGGTTGACCGGGTTTTTACCATGAGAGGGTTTGGCACGGTGATAACGGGAACGGCCATATCAGGCAGCCTCTCCGTGGGGGATCAGGTGACTGTTTATCCCCAGGAGCTCCAGGCCAAGGTTCGCGGGATTCAGGTTCATAATCAGGACACTGAACAGGTCCGGGCCGGTCTGCGGACGGCCATCAATCTACAGGGGATTGAAAAGGCCACGGTAAACCGGGGGGAGGTGGTGGCCACTCCCCTGGGCCTGTATCCGACTCGATTGCTGGATATTCATTTAAGGTTATTGAAATCCATCTCCAGACCCTTGAAACATCGAAGCCAGGTCCGTTTTCATGCCGGGACCAGCGAAATCCTGGGCCGGGTCATTCTTTTGGAGGGGGAAGAAATAAAACCGGGGGAATCTCAGTTCTGCCAGATACGTTTCGGTGAACCGGTGGCCTTGCTTCCCGGGGATCTGGCAGTAATCCGCAGCTATTCGCCGGTTCAGACTCTTGGCGGGGCTGAAGTTTTGAACGTCAAACCCTCCAAACATAAGCGCTTCAATCCCGAGATGATTCATCAACTACAGGTCCTGCAATCCGGCACCGATTCTGAAAAAGTGGCTCTGCAAGTGCTCCAAACCGGAGCCACCGGGGTATCCCGCCAGAATTTAGGACAGGTACTGCCCCTTCCTCCCAAAAAGCTGGATGACCTGCTTAAAGACCTCTTTTCCCAGAAGGTGCTCATTCAATGGGACAAGGAGAATAAAATCATCATCCATCAGCAGGAGTTGCTTAATCTGAGCCGGGCGATGCAGCAGGAATTGGAGGAATATCATAAAGCCAATCCCTTAAAACCCGGATTATTCAAAGAAGAATTGAAATCCCGTCTGCCCCAGATTCGAGAGGCCAAGCTTTTTAATTTTATTTTAAATCAACTGGCCGAGCAGAAGGTCCTGGTCCAGGAAAAGGAACTGGTCCGTCTGACCGGCCATAAGGTGCAGTTAAAAGAGGACCAGCAGGCGGTCCGGGATTCCCTGGAAAAGGTTTATCTCTCCAGCGGGCTTCAACCCCCGTATTTCAAGGACCTGGCCGAAAAATTCAGCAAAGGTCAACCCCGGCAGGTTTTGGAATTGATGGTTAAGGAGGGGAAATTAGTCAAGGTTAAGGAGGACCTTTATTTTCACCGACAGGCCATCGAAGATCTCAAAAAAAACCTGATCCATTGGCTTAAGGAAAAAGGGGAGATCACCACCCCGGAATTTAAAGATTTGACTCAGACTTCAAGGAAATATACGATCCCTCTGTTGGAATATTTTGATTCCCTTCAAGTGACCATGCGGGTCGAAGACAAGCGGCTCCTGCGGGAGAGCAA
>CAZSTT010000015.1:3317-27131 GCA_964609705.1 uncultured Thermodesulfobacteriota bacterium | reverse complement strand
TTATGCGGCTTAAAGAACCACGGGTGAAACCTTTGCCCGAATCGGAATGGACCGAAGAACAACGAACACTGCTTGAGTATTACCGGCGAAAATCCGGAAAGATTTACAATATTTTTCTGACCCAGGCCCGACATCCCGAATTGATGAAAAAATGGCGGACCTTTTCCGATTATATCTTAAATCAGACCGCCCTGCCCGAACGGGACCGGGAGATCCTTATCCTGCGCATAGGCTGGCTTTGCCGATCGGAATATGAGTTCGGACAGCACACCCGTATCGGCGAAAAGGCCGGTTTAACACCGGAGGAAATTGTGAGAATTACCAAAGGCCCCGATGCCCCCGGATGGGAGCCTTTCGACGCCGCCCTGCTGCGGGCCGCGGATGAACTCCATGCCGATGCCTTTATCTCCGATGCGACCTGGGAGATTCTGTCCGAACGGTACGATGAAAAGCAGATACTGGATGCAGTCATGACCGTAGGACAATACAATATAGTCTCCATGTTTCTGAATACCTGCGGGGTTCAGTTGGATCCCAAACTGGCCAGGTTTCCTAAAGGTTAATAGGGCCATCCCTATGTCTTCAGTCATTATTTTTGGAAAAGACGGCTGACCATTCACCCGAAGGGCCTGTGAGGCCTACCAGGCGCAAGGGAAAGAAATTTTTTATTATAACCTTCCCGACCATCCTGAAAAAATGGAGGAGTTCCTTAAATTCTCGCCCAGGCGGAGGGTCCCGGTCATCTTGGAGAAAGGGGAAACCACTATCGGTTACGGGGGGACCTGAAGGATAAAAAATTAAACCGGGTCCGGTTTAACCGTCACGGGAGGTGACGTCCGGGACGGCAGGGGAAAAATAGAGGATCGATCTTCAGGTAATGTTGATATTCAGAATTTCCAGGAGACGCAAGCCTCCCGGGGTCCGGACTTGAATTTCATCTCCTGGTTCTTTACCGATCAACGCCCGGCCCAGGGGGGAAAGGACGGAGATATCTCCGTCGTCGGCATTGGACTCATCCGGTCCGACCAGGCGGATTTTAAACTCATCTCCGGTATCTAAATCGTTTAACAGGACGGTGGTTCCGAAGACGACCCGGTCTTCGGGCAAATCGGAAATATCGATGATTTCAGAGATGGCGATTTTGGAGTGGAGTTCCGCTATTCGTCCCTCAATAAAACTCTGACGTTCCTTAGCGGCGTGGTATTCCGCATTTTCCGAAAGATCACCATGAGACCGGGCTTCGGCAATGGCTTTAATAACGGCCGGTCGTTCCTCCCTTTCCAGTCGTTTGAGCTCTTCTCGAAGTCTCTCCAGTCCCTCTTTGGTAATCGGTGTCCGATCCATGCTGCTGTTTCCTTTCAAACAAAGTACCCCCGGAGTAGTTTCCATCCGAGGGTTCCGTTATATTAACAAAACGTTGATTAATGTGCAAGGATAATATATCATCCCTAAAAAAATGGAGTAACGAACCTCCTGATAAGAAAAACCTATGACTTATTCCATCGATCTGCACGCCCATATTTTCATTCCCGAGGCCGAGATCCTGGCCAGGGAACACCCCCGGTGGACCCGGGTGGAAGAAACAGCGCGCAAGGCCCTGGGGGATCATTCCTATCGCTATAACAATGAACAGGCGGCGGAAACGTTATCCAAATCCACGGATATCCGTTTGAGGTTGGAAGATATGGACCGTATGGGGGTGGATATCCAGGTGCTCAGCCCTTCGCCGGCCCAATATTATTTATGGGCGGAGCCGGAGCTGGCTTCCTTTCTGGTCCGAATTCAGAATAAGCGTATTGCCGAGGTCTGTGCAGCCTACCCCGATCGTTTTCTCGGAATCGGAGCGGTGGCCCTTCAGCATCCGGAACTGGCTGTTTCCCAACTCAAGGATTGTATGAATACCTACCCCATGAAGGGGGTAGAGATAGCGAGCGCCTATGGGGGAACGGATTTATCCCATAAGCAATTCGAACCCTTCTGGGAACTGGCCGAAAAACTTAAGGCGGTGATCCTCATTCATCCCCTGGGATCGACTTTGGGAGAACGCACCGTTCCCTACTATCTTTCCAATATTATCGGCATGCCCCTGGACACCACTCTGGCCCTGTCTCATTTGATCTTCAGCGGTGTGTTCGACCGCTATCCTCATCTCAAGGTTTGTGCCGTCCACGGAGGCGGTTACTTCCCGGCCTACATTGGGCGTTTTGACCATGGTTATCGCGCCAGACCGGAGTCCGGGACCATGAAGCACCCGCCCAGTGAATATCTGCAGAGGATTTATTTCGATACTGTTGTTTTTCGCCCCGATATTCTTCAGGGTTTGATAAAAAAGGCCGGTATCGAACAGATCGTCGTGGGAACCGATTATCCTTTTGACATGGGAGACTATAACCTTGACGCTCTGCTGGGGAGTGTCCCGGGTCTTGATAACAAAGATTTGATGGCTATCCGCAGTGAAAACGCCCGAAGACTTCTCAACCTGTAATCTGCAGGTCATTGAAGGGGAAAGATGGATGCCGTAAAGGAAAGCGCTTTGATCGGAGTCGATGGGCGGCCCCGTTTCGGACTATACCGCAGCCCTCTGACCTCTCTCCGGTTGGAGGATTTCCGCCCCTATGGCGCTAAAGAACGGGCCTCCCGGACCAGGCGCTGGATTTTGAATTACCGGATCAAGCGATGGGAATACCTCGGGGTCGCTAATGACGACCTCATCTTCGGTATTGCCGTCGTTCGCCTCGGCTATATGTGCAATCTGTTCGCCTATCTCTTTGATCGCCGGAACGGCCGGATCAGCGAAACCACTATTATCACCCCCGGCGGGGGCGCTGCCGTCTTCAAGGGAACTTCCTTGACCGGTGAAATCTATTTCAAGAACAGGAAAACGACGGTCCGTCTGACCAGCGATCCTGAAACCGTCACCGTCGAAGGGGTCATCAAGGGAGAGCTTTCCCTCAACCTTTCTTTCCTTAAGGTCGAAGAACCCCTGGTCTGCCTGACCCGGGTGGGCCTGAAAGGCTTTAACTACACCCACAAGGAAGCCGGCATCCCGGTCCGGGGGACGATACGAGATAAGGGAGTTTCTTGGGATATTGAAGACGACCGGTCTTTCGGTGTCCGGGACTATACGCTGGGGTACCTGGCCCGTCAAACCTTCTGGAACTGGGCCGCAGGCGGTGGCCTGGACCGGCAAGGGAACCGCATCGGCTTCAATCTGGTCCAGGGGGTCAACGAAACGGGATTTACGGAAAATGGCTTCTGGGTCAATGGCCGTCTGGTTAAAACGGATGTGGTGGATTTCCGGTATGACGACCTGGACCTTTTGAAGCCCTGGCGAATTGAATCGAATGACGGCCGGGTCCGGCTCCGGTTTCTGCCGGCGGGTAAACGTTCGGCCAATACTAATGCCGGCCTCATCGTCAGCAAATTCCACCAGCCCTTTGGCCGGTTTGAAGGGACCTTAAGCGAGGGCGATCAGGTCTGGGAACTGCAAAATGTCTCCGGTTTTACGGAGGAGCATTTCGCTAAATGGTAATTAACCGGTTGCTGAAAAAGGCCCATCTATCCCGCCAATGGCGGGATTGCCCTTACCCCTCGTCTCTCGCCGGCTTTGCCGGCTGCTTATTGCGGCATACGTCTAGTACGCCTTTCCTCGGGATTTCGGGCGCCTTGGAATTGCCAGTCCGAGTTGATGCGGTTGTTCGGCGTAGGTCACTCTAATCTCGCAGCCGGAGTTCAAGAAGGTCTTTCATGAGTTTAAAATGGTTATCAAGTGAATAAATTTCACATTGATTTTGTTTCGCATTTTGGGCAATTATTAAATCCGGGATGCTGATTCGATTTAAACCATTTTTCAAACATTTGAATTGGAATTCAACAATTTGGCCCCAATGAACGGATAACTCTAACTTATTTATAGTATGTAATAATTTAACGAGCTTTTGTTGATTGCGAACCCTTAAAGATGGAACTAATTCGGCAAGAATAAGATCATTAATAACAATTAGGTTTTCATCAATTAAGAAATCAAGCTTTTCAGAACTATTTCCACTTCTGAAATACTCTATCCATATGGATGTATCGACTAATACCGACATTGACGCCCTCTAATGGCGTTTATGTCAATGCCCAAATCGACCTTGCCTTTAAATTCTTTCAATCCGGATATCTTTGATTTTCTAACTAAATCTTCTAAGGCGGTGATAATAACTTTAGTTTTTGTATTGATGTTAGCTGCTTTCATGGCTTCATTAATTAAATCTTCAGGTAAATCAAGAGTTGTTCTCATGATTGGCCTCCTTTCTTTATGCATAATATTAGCATTCAATGCATATAATGTCAAGCCGAACGCCAACGCTAAGCCGTGCACGATAACGCGTCGTGCTCGATCGTTTTGTTCGCCGTCTTCATCATTCTCTGAAACCTCCGTAGATTGCTCCTTTCTTTCTTGGCAAACAAGTTATTCTTAAGCTTTTCCGTATATCTCCACAATTCAAAGATTCAATTGGGGAAAGCAAACCTTTTCATTTTTCTGGTTTAGGTGGCTTAAGTTTTGCCAACTCCTTAGATTCTTTGTAACCCATAATAAATGAAAATATTTTCTTGACAATTTTTTTTAACCAGGTCTTTGCTTAGAGACAGAATGATAAATTGTTGACAAGTTATAAAATTCTTTGGGGAGTGCGCCAGGATTTGAAGGATTTAACCCGGATGACAGAATTGGATAAGATCGAGCATCTGATCGATTTTTATCTTTATTAGATTGAATCGTGTTTAACCTTATAACTGAAAAAAATGAAAATCGTATATCGGAAAAAATTTGTTTTTTCAAAAGGAGGCTTCCCATGGCTGAAGAAAAAAGATGGTTGAAAAGCTACGATGAAGGGGTACCCCACTCCCTGAAACCCTACCCTGAACTGACCCTGGTCGATTATGTGGACCGGGCAGTCCAGGAAAATCCCCAGGCCGACATGCTGATCTTTAAAAAACGGCATATGTCCTATGCCGAAATAAATAAACTCAGTGATGAATTCGCCGCCGCCCTGGCGGCCCTGGGTGTGAAAAAAGGGGACCGGGTGGCCCTGGTTATGCCCAACTGCCCTCAGGCCATCATCTGCCGCTGGGGTTCCTGGAAAGTCGGTGCCATCCTGGTTCATTTGAACCCTGTTTATACCGAGATGGAGATGGAACATGCTTTGAAGGACTGCGGCGCCGAAACGGTAGTGGTGCTGACGTCTTTCTACCGGGAGATCAAGAAGCTGCAGGACCGGACGGCAGTGAAAAACATTATTGCCACCAGCATCAAGGAGTACTTGCCGCCCCTGTTAAAGGTTCTCTTTACCCTCTTGAAAGAAAAAAAAGAAGGCCATTTTGTGGTCCTGGAAAAGGGGGATCTGTGGCTGCAGGACCTGATGAAACAGCAGGCCGGGGCCAAGCGGCCTGACGTGGTCGTCAAGCCGGAAGACCCCGCCCTGATCCTGTTCAGCGGAGGCACTACCGGCCTGCCCAAGGGCGTCGTTGGCTCTCATTTTTCCCAGGTGGCTACGGGCCTGCAATTCCAGGCCTGGGTAAAAAAATATATAGAGCCCTATAAAGATGTCCTGATTGCCGTACTTCCTCTTTTTCATTCTTTTGGAACCTTCGCCGTTATGTGCACCGCGGTCGTCAATCATATGCCGCTGGCGCTGGTGCCCAACCCCCGGGACCGCGACGATGTGATCGGAACCATCCAATACACCAAGCCGGCCTTTTTCGTGGCCGTGCCGGCCCTCTTTATCACCCTGATGGAGCATCCCAAGGTCAAGGCAGGCAAGGTCGATTTCAGGTCCATGAAGACCTGTTGCTCCGGGGCCGCCCCGCTGCTGGCCGAAACCAAGAAGCGCTTTGAAGACCTGACCGGCGGGCGCATCCTGGAGGGTTATGCCCTGACCGAGACCACCATGGCCGCCTGTGTCGGACCCTACATGGGACGATACAAAGAAGGTTCGGTCGGCCTGCCTCTGCCTGACGTATCGGTGCGGATCGGCGATATTGAAACCGGTGAAGGTGAGCTGCCGCCGGGCCAGGAGGGCGAGATCGTTTTCAACGCGCCGAACCTGATGATGGGCTACTGGCAAAAACCGGAAGAGACCAAGGAAATGCTGCGCGACAATTGGCTGTACACAGGAGATGTGGGTTATATGGATGAAGACGGTTATGTCTTCATTACTTCGCGCAAAAAGGAACTGATCAAACCCAGCGGCTTCCAGGTCTGGCCCCGAGAGGTGGAGGAGGTCATCAGCGCCCATCCGGCCGTGGCCGAGGCCTGTGTGGCCGGTATTCCTGATGCCAAGCAGAGCGAGGCCGTCAAGGCCTGGGTTTTACTAAAAGAGGGCCGATCCGCTACCGCCGAGGAAATACAGGCCTGGTGCCGTGAAAAACTGGTCGCTTATAAAGTGCCCAAGTTCGTTGAGTTCAGGGACGAACTGCCCAAGACCATGGTGGGTAAGGTTCTGAAGAGGGTATTGGTTGAAGAGGAAAAGGAAAAAAGCGGGTAAGGAAGTTTTGTTTTAGTTCCTAATATAGGGTTCAAGGATTCCAGGTTTCAAGGGTTCGAGGGTTTTAAATTCCAAGCCTTTCACTTGAAACCTTGATCCCTTGGCTCCTTGACCCCTTGGTTAAATTTTCATGATTCGTGGTGCCACGCCCCAAAAGGGGCGTGGCGGTTTGAAGCGGCGGGATTGAGTCTCAGTGTGTTTCCGATCACAGTCAGACTGCTGGCAAACATGGCCAGAACCGCGATCATGGGATTCAAGAGCCCGCTGACGGCCAGAGGGATTCCGAGGATATTATAAAAAAAAGCAAATCCCAGGTTTTGTCTGACAATCCGCATCGTCCGTTTTGAAAGATCAAGCACCTCGGAAATTTTAATCGGGTTATCGGTTAACAGGGTGATATCCGAAGCCCCGGCTGAAAATTCGGCCTTGGTCCCCAGGGCGAAACCCACATCCGCCTGAGCCAGTGCCGCTGCGTCATTAAACCCGTCGCCTATCATCCCCACCCGATGGCCCTGGTTCTGAAGTTCCCGGATAAGGTCCACTTTGTCCTGTGGCCGGGCCTGTCCGAAAAAAGAGGATATCCCCAGCTGCCCGGCGATGGCCGCGGTGGTTTCCTTGGAATCCCCGGAAAGCATCCGGAGTTGAACCCCTTTTTGCCGAAGAACTGAAAGGGCCTCCCGGGCGGACTCCTTCAACTGATCTCCAAAGGTCAATATTCCTTCGGCCTGATCATTCCAGCCGAAAAAGACAACGGTCATTCCTTCGGCCTCGGCGACAGCAGCCGGAGATTCAAGGGCCTTGGGAATCTCCATCCCCTGGATCCGCATCCAGTTTCGGTTGCCGGCGATCACCTGACGGCCGGCAACCCGACCTTTGACGCCTAAACCGGGCTGCATTTGAAAATCTATTACGGCTTCCAAATCCAACGAGGATTTCCGGGCCTGGTCTTGAATGGCCCGGGCCAGAAAGTGATCGGATAATGATTCCAGAGAAGCGATTATTTGCAGGGCTTCTTGACTGCGGTCTCCAAGGGTAATGATTTTACGCAGGGCATATCTCCCTTCGGTCAAGGTGCCGGTCTTATCAAAGATCAAGACATCCAGCCCTTCGATTTTTTCCAAAGCCGCGGGATTTCGAAAAAGAATGCCTTGGGTCCGACCGGCTCCAATGGCAGCCACCTTGGCCAGTGGGACAGCGATCCCCAGGGTACAGGGACAGGTGATGACCAGTATCGTTATGGCCCGCAGCAGACTTACCTCCAGCGAATACCCCTGAAAAAAAAGATAAACGGCTGTCCCGGCGGCCAGGCCCAGGAGGCCGGGGATGATCCAGCGGGTCAGCCGATCGGCGAAAAGTTCGACGGCGGTCTTCCGGGAAAGGCCCTCCTGAATCATGGTAATAAGACGACCGATGGAACTGTCGGTTCCAACACGGGTGGCCCTGATCCGTAATTTTCCGGAAAGAAGCAAAGAGCCGGCTTGGACGTCATCCTCAGGACCTTTGGGGATGGGTCGTGATTCTCCGGTTATAATGGATTCATCCAGAGCGGCCCGGCCGAAGAGGATGCGTCCGTCCACGGCCACTCTTTCTCCGGACCGGACTTCAAATTCATCGCCGGGCCGGACCTCCTCAGCGGTCCGCCAGTTTTCCCGGTCATCAGAAAGGAATCGCACTTTCCGGTTGGCCAGGAGAACCAGTTCGGTAAGACCCCGGGAAATCCTTTCTTTCGCCCGGGCCTCCAGATATTTTCCCAGCAGGACCAGGACGATCAGCATGGCGGCCGTGTCAAAATAGAGATGAAGACTCCCCTGTCCCATCTGGAAGAGGCTGTAAGCATAAGCCGACAAGGCCCCGATGGCAATAAGGACCTCCATATTGGGATTCCTCTGTCCCAATCCAGCCCAAGCCTTTTTGAAAACAGGGTATCCTCCATAGAAAAGGACCGGTGTAGCCAGAATCAACAGAGGATAAGACAAATAACCGACGGCCTCTGTCCCCAGATCCTGAAAAAATCCGGCGTAGAGGGCCAGAGAAATCATCATGATGTGAAAGGTCAGGATGGCGGAAATTCCCAGACGAAGTTGGTCATTTTTTATCTCCCTGGCCGATGAAGAGGTTCCTGAAAAGGAGGAGGAGCGATAACCCAGTTGGGAGAGGCGTTCCTGAATATCTTCCGGGGGCACCTGATGGGGGAGGTATCTGATCCTGACCAGATCGGAGAAAAACAGGGCCTCAACCTTTATCACGCCGGAGATTCGACTCAGGACCCCTTCGATCAACCAGGCGCAGGCGGTGCACCACATCCCCTCCACCTTGAGAGTCAATCCCCTGGCCAGTTGATCTTCCGGTTCGGAATCCTCGGAGGTCTTCGGACCCGGACTTTGAATTTTATCCCCGTTCTTCCCCAGGTCATCAACCCTTTTGCCGATCAGATCGGAGGCCTGGCTGAGACGATAAAGGGAGGAATATCTAAAGTCCTCCGGCAACCCTCCCGGAAGACCGGAGAGAATTTTAAAGACCTGCCGGCAGCCAAAACAACAAAAGTGGAGATCCTTTTCCCCCTGCTTCTCCCGCAGACCGGGATTTCCGACCGGAAGCCCGCATAAGGTACATTCAGGAGAGCTCATGGCTTAAAGAACTCCGGCTGAAGCTTTAAGCAGTCAGCGATCAGCATTCCTCTAACCCTTATTTGATTTTGTTGAAAATAAAAGGCTGATGATTGACCGTTCCCTCTGGAACATCTTTTTTTCCGGATAAGATAGAAGAGTCTCAATGACAGTGGCCCAAAGGGAATCCCAAAAGGAGTTTGGCTCCTTTGAATATTAAAAAGATTCCCATGGTTATGACCGAAAGGGCAGCCACCCGTTCCCCGATAACCCTGATTTTCAAGGTCAGCAGGGAAGCCGAAATCCCCAGGGTCAATAAGGCCGGCAGGGTGCCTAAACCAAAGGCCAGCATGGTCATTGCTCCTTCGGCCATATTTTCCGTTATGGCCGCCTTGACCAGCAGGGAGGTGGTAAGGGGGCAGGGCAGGAGTCCACAGGCCGCCCCCAGGGCTGTTTTAGATATGGAACCCGGTGTTTGCAGAAGGGAGGGGAGAAGATGGTCCCCAAGGGATAGGAGAGGCAGGGAATAACGGGTCAACAAGGCCGGCAATGGAAAAACCCTCAGTAATAGCATCCCCAAAAGAGTGATCAGGGCGCCTCCGCTCAAAAGAAGGACCCCGCGGATATCCCAATAAAGACTAATCCCTACTACCGCAAAAAGACCTGCGACCAGGGCCCCCAATATTCCATAGGTCATGATCCTTCCCAGATGAAAGGCCAGATGATGAAGAAAACCCTTGTACCAGGAGGAGGATTTTATCCCTCCTGCTGGTGTCCCAGGCTTTTGTATGTTTAACGAGTAGGCCAAGACCAGAGGACCGCACATCCCCAGGCAGTGAAGGCTGCCGAACAGACCGATCAGGAAAGGGGCCAAGAGTTCGATGCTCATCGGGGGGTCTTCTTTAGGCCATTATTTTGGGCCATGGCCCGAAGATAGTTGATAACGGCCCAGCGGTCGTCCGTAGCGACAGTGGCAAATAATGGGGGTTGTCTTTTATGGCCCAGACTGATTTTGTAAAACAGTTCTCCATCCTTCTGATCCTGCACTCGGGGGTCTAACAAGTCGGAGGGCAGGGGATAAAAACTTTGGCCCACTGTGGCCTTTCCGTCAAACCCGGGTCCATGGCATTGGATACAGTAATAGCCGTAACTTTTCCGGCCCCGGTCGATGACTGCGCCGGTCATGGGCAGGGGATTGATCAACTGGGCAGGATCCGATTTCCTTAAAGATTCTATCCCCCCGCCGAGGGGAATGGTTCCCCCGGGCATGACCGGCAGGGAAATCTGATAGGGATTCAAGGCCTCGTCGTTTCTCATCCGTCCGTAATAATTACTATAGAGGATGGATAGCGAAAAAAAGAGGACCGCCAGAAAACCGGTTATCAGGCAAAAGAAAAGGAGACCTTTTTTCCGAAGCATGGTTATAAGCCCTTCTTCCCTTGGGGCTTCCCGGTTTCTTCCCGACGGCCCATGATATGTTGTTTACGAATCGTTTCTCCTCCGGAAATGGCGGTACCGGATTGTTCTTCAGCCTTTTGAACCGAATAAACAGACTGGCCGGGCACATCGGGCACGATGCCATACCGCCAGAAGGGGGCCTGTCCAACGCCCACGGCATAATAAATAAAAAGTCCCCAGAGGAAAAAAAAGAAGGTGATAGAAAACACAACAATCCAGCTTTTGGCAGTCGACTCCTTTTTTTCTTGAAGGCCTTGAGGATTGGTCCTCTTCCGGGAATTGATTTCTTCCATGTTATCCGATAGCCTTTACCCTAAGCCCGATTATAATCAGATAGGCCAGAATCCAAACCGTTAAACCGATATAGACCAGGAGAAGAAAAGGCGGGACGGGGTTATCCGCCGCTTGAGGCACCCCAGGCTCTCCGGCATCCTCTTCCTTCGGCTCTTTTTCCATTCCTTCCGGGTGGGACTTAGGGTAACTTCCCCAGGCCAGGTAAAGGAGGACAAAGGCCCCCAGTCCCAGAAAAAAGGCCAGGATCATTTCCTGAAAGGTGGTTAAAGGGAAATAGGGCATATCGGCACCAAAGTTTCGTTACTGGTTACTCGTTCCTGGTTTCTGGTTATAACGAGTAACGAGAAACCAGGAACCAGTAACGGTGGTCAGTTTTTTCCCATTAAACTTAAAAACAATGAAGCCGCCAAACCCAGTAAAACCATCAACCCCATGGCCGTCAGGACATAAACCTCCACCGGCAGCCCGGCCGGATTTTTAACCGCCGGCGGCAGCCCGGCATCCCGCAGGGGCAGAAAACGGGCCCTTTCCTGATCGGAAAACTGGCCGCTCTGTAGTCCCCAGACGAAGGCCATCAGAGTGAACCATAGACTGAAAGCAACCAGGATAATCCAAAGGGGTAGGTACATGGTTTATTTTTCCTTTTCCCGTCTGAAGGCCTTAGACAAAGGCTCATTGCCCGGCGGTTCATAGGAGGACTCGATCCCTCTGGGCTGGCTGCGGGCGTCGCTTTGCCCTATGAAATAGACCGCCACATAATTCCCGACTTCCCATATCTTGGTCGATTCCAGCTCCTTTTTAAAATAAGGCATGGCCGTCCCGGTGATTCCGTTCATAATCTGATAATACAATATACCCCCCGAAATCCCTCTCTGGTTTAAAAGGGTAAAATTAAGCGGCGGGGGATAGAGAAAGGGTTCGGCCGGTCCCATGCCGTCACCGATCGGGCCATGACAGCCGATGCAATTGGCTTGATAAATCTTGTGTCCCCGTTCCAGTCCGGCCGCGGTAGTCGGATAAGGATTGGGCAGTTTTCTCCAGGGCTCGGGGACCATTTGATGCAGCCATTCGATATTTTCATCAGGCCCGGCCTCATAGGCCTTGACCGTCCCTGCTTTCCATTTTTTCTGTCTTTGCACCCGAAAATCGGCCATCTTAAATCCAAGACTTTGTTTATAGGCGATCAAGGCCTTGAGGTTATCTTCTCCCAGAAATTGCCAGGAAGGCATAATCGATTCCGGTCTGACAAACCGGGGATTGGTAAAATGGGCCAGGTGCCAATCATCGGGGTGTTCGCCCCCCTCCTGGGAAAGATCGGGTCCGGTCCGTTCAGTGCCTACCAGATGGGGCCGGTCCTGTACATAATCGCCGGAGAGGGCGACCCTCTCCGCCCCGAGGTCCCAATCGATCGGTCGGACAAACTGGGTATGACAGAAGGTACATCCGTTTCGCACATAAAGGTCCCGGCCGCGGATTTCGAGCGCGGATCTGGACCGAAAGATATCCGAGGGCTTTTCGTCGATGGTCGTCCAGGGCAGGATGACGGCCACAAAAAGGACGGAAGCAAAAATGATCAGGCCTCCGAAAATAATGACCGGCAGGTTCATTTTCATCCGTTTTTTCCCTGGTCAGAGGGGGCTTCTTCCGAACCATAGACCCCATATAAGCTCTGGTAAATATTAATCAGCCCTAAAACCGCCCCACCCAGGATCAAGAGGCCGATGGAAGCTCTCAGGATCATGTAGACATGGATTTCAGGGAGAACCTTATAGACCGCCAGACCATTCTGCCAGCCGTTCCCCTGGATCAGTCCGGCCGCGGTCAGGACCAGAAAGAATCCGGCCATTCCGATGAGCACCAGCCAATACTGGATATCGGCCCAGCGGCGATTGAAAATCGACCGGCCGGTTATCCTGGGCAGGATAAAATAAATGCCCCCCAGGGCAATGGTCCCTGAAAAGCCGAGGACCCCCATATGGGCATGGGCGATCACCCAGTTATTCAGATGGGTGACCCTTTGAACCATAGGTAATGATTGCAAGGGCCCCTGGAGGCAGGTAAACAGATACCAGACCAGACCGGCCATGACGAATTTCCCGCCTATATCGGCATGAATCATTCCCAGCCGGCCCCGCATAGTCAGCCAGAGATTGATCAGGACTGTCATGACCGGGACGATCATGGCCAGACTGCCGGTAATGGCCAGGACCTTCAGCCAGGCGGGCACCGGGGTCTGCAGGAGATGGTGGGTGCCGATATGGGTATAAATGACCAGGATGCTCCAGAAGCCGATTAAAGAGAGGGAATGGCTGTAAAGCGGAGAACGGCAGACGACAGGGATGATATAATAGGCCAGGGCCACCGCCAGGGGAGTTAAAAACAGCCCCACCACCCCGTGACCGTAAAACCAGGCCAGGACGGCATCGGGCAGGCCGGTAATGGCCCCATAGGAAGGACTCCAGACGGCATTGCCGAAGAAATAAATCAAAAATGAATAAATCAGGGCGGCAAAGATATACCAGACGGAGACATACAGGGTCTTTTCCCGGCGAAGGCCGGCGGTGCGAAAGAGGTTATAAGTCACCAGGAGAAAGGTCAGAAGGACCCCGAGATCGACCGGCCAGACCCACTCGGCATATTCCCGTCCCTGGGAATAGCCCAGGGCCAGGGTAACCGTTCCCGAGGCAATGGAAAGGTTCCAGACCCATAAGGAGAGCTTCCCCAATCGTTCACTATACAGTGGAGCCCGCAAAAGGGTGGGAACCAGATAAAAAGCCGAACCGATCAAGGCCGTTCCGATAAAACCGAAGATGACTACACCGGTGTGCATAGGCCGGGTCCGGCCGAAAACCAGCCAGGAGATGTTTCCCAAAAGGTCCGGGGCGACCAGATGGGTGGCATCGATGAAGCCGATCGACGGGCCGATGACAAACCAGACGGCGGCGCTTAAAAAAAAGGCCTTGACGGTCCCATAGGATTCTTCTTTCAGAAAAGTCAATTCCCTAAACTCCTGATCAAAAACATAACCTGTTATAAAACCCCTGAACCCCGGCTTTCACCCCCGGATTAAGACATTCCGGGGCAGACTTGGTGACGACCAATATGGATGTTTTCCCTATCTTTAAACCTTAAACCTTGAACCTTATACCTTATACCTCTTTTTAATGATGACAAGCCAGCCAGCAATCCATTTGGGCCTTTTTTAATTTGTGACAGTCAATACAAAATTTCATCTGGAAGGCTTTTTTCTGCAGGCGGTCCATTCGCTCCACCTGCCCATGGCAGTCGCTACAATCCAATTTGCCCCAAAGCAGGTGGGGCTGATGTCTGAATTTGACAAAATCAGGAACATAAAAAATGCGAACCCAGGGGACCGGCCGGCCCTGTTCAAAATATTCCTTTTCTTTAAGGATCTCCGGGTGGGTCGGGATGATATATTTATGGCAGAAAAAACATTTTTCCATTTCCGGGAGGCCGGCATGGTCCGACCGCTCCACATAGGGATGACAGAACCGGCAGTTGATGGCCTTCACTCCGGCATGAACCCGATGACTGAAAGAAATCGGCTGTTCCGGACCGATCCCCCGGTGGGGATAGACATAATAAAAAAAGAGCATGGTCCCCATCAGTATAACCGCAGCCAGGAACCATTTCAGCCATTTTTGTTTTTGATTGGCAGTTTCCTGTTTCCCCCAGGTCATTATATTGGTCCCCGGCTTTCTTCCAGAAATTTCTGAAATAAGGGATCTGAAACAGGAAGCGATGGGAACCGTTTGAAAAACCAAAGGAGGCTGAGGGACATGAGTCCCATGAATCCAAGGCTGATCAGGAATTCCGAAAAGCCCAGTGGGAGATTCCGGCCTTTCCAGAGCGAAGGGGCCACTAAAAGAAAACGTTCCAGCCACATTCCGACCAGGATAATGGTGCTCACAACCAGCATCAGGCCGGGCCTGATTTTGGCCTTCCGGCTCAAAAGCACGATGAAGGGGAAAGCAAAACCCAGGAACAATACGGTCCAGGCCAGGTATTTCCAGGGGGCGCTATTAACCCGGAGAATCACAAAGCGAGTTTCTTCGGGCAGGTTGCCATACCAGATGACCAGGAACTGGGAAAAGAAAAAATCCCCGGTAACCAGGCAAAACCCCAAAAGCAATTTTCCGAGATCGTGAAACTGTCTTTGGCCGGCGTAATTTCCCAGATCAAGGACCTTGGAGAACACAATGGAAAGCAGGAACAGAAAGGCCAGACTGCTGTAAAAAGCACCGGTAACAAAATAGAGGCCGAATAAAGTGCTGTACCAGTGGGGCGATAGGGACATGACCAGATCAAAGCCGATCAGACTGAAACTCAGAACAAAAAGAATGGCCAGAATAGGAGAAAGGATGGACTGCCTTTCCAGATTTTTCTCTCCCTGATCCCGGAATCCGGCCCTGGCCCCGTTTCCCTCTAAATGGATTCTACTCTCACCCTTTATGGAAAAATAGACCAGGGCCATAGAGACCACCGTCAGCAAAAAAAGACTCAAGCCGTTCCGGACAAAAAGGAAGTGTACATTCAACCAGGCCGCTTTAAGAGGCAGGGGTTCCCGGATCCAGGGAAAAATTTTATCCCGTCCGGCGAAAAGGACCCAGAAAAGGAGGAAGGAGAAAGGCAAAAAGGCTGCCGGCGCCTCGGCCAGACGTTTTATAGGCCTTCCCCAACGGGCTTTGGTCATCACCAATGTCGCGGAAAATAGAATCGACCCGAAGGCCAATCCGGACCAGAAGAGGTAGTTGACTAAGAAGGCCTGCCAGACCCGTTCGGAATGGGGTCCTGAAATGCCGATCCAGAAGGCCAGGGTACCAACCAGAAAAAGGAACAGGGAGAAAAAAGTCCAGCCACCGAGACCGAGGGCCGGGGCGGCGACCTTTAATTCCGGGGGATTCTCATTATCCCAGGTCATGAATTTCCACAGCGCCGGCTTCCTGGAGGAGGACGGTCAATTTTTCCCGGTCTTCGGAATGGTAAGAAACCTTAAGACCGAATCGGTTGTCGGAAAACCGGGGATCATAATAATCCGGCAAACGCCGTCGAGGCAGGCGGCTGTGAATGAGCAGCCCGGCGAAAGAGGCGAAGACCCCGAACAAAATAAGCAATTCAAAGCCGACGATCACAAAGGGAATCCAGGGAATGATCGGCTTGCCGCTGACCACGAATTTCCATTGCAGGGCGGTATAAACGGCCAGAGAAAACCCGGAGACGAGTCCCAGGAGACCTCCGAAAAAGGTATAAAAACGAACCGGACTGGGTTTCTGCCGCAGGGCCTTATTGATCTCTTTGTGGGCTGCTGGAGAATAGACGGTCAAATCCCGGGCTTT
Source organism: uncultured Thermodesulfobacteriota bacterium (assembly GCA_964609705.1). Classification (GTDB taxonomy): domain Bacteria; phylum Desulfobacterota; class RBG-13-43-22; order RBG-13-43-22; family RBG-13-43-22; genus RBG-13-43-22. The sequence goes on along the minus strand of CAZSTT010000015.1, from coordinate 10,883 downwards.
CCCCTCCATGGCCTTTATGGCGGACAGAAGGTCATCCAGATAAACGAAGATAGCCATTAAGGCCTGCTGCCGGGTCATTGGTTTTGGCCTTCCTGTTTGGCGGACCCGGCCGTTTCCGTGTTCAGGGAGCCGATTTCCTCCTTCAGTTCAGCCAGGGAGATGACCGGCAGATATTTGGAGAAGAGAAAGAAAAGGAAAAAAAAGATACTGAAAGCCCCGAACAGGATTCCGAATTCGACCCAGGTGGGACCCTGATAGAGCCTCCACATATAAGGGTCATACGCGTGGGCCGGGGAGGTTATGATGATGACATACCGCTCAAACCACATGCCGATCACGACCAGGACGGCCACCAGGTAAAGGGTTTTGATATTGGTCCGGATCCTTTTGATAAAATAAAAGAGGGGAGCGATGGAATTACAGAAAATCATCAGCCAGAACCATTCCCTGTAATAGCCGACCATGCGCCAGTAAAAGCTGTCCCGCTCGATGGTGTTGCCGCTGTACCAGGACATGAAGTGTTCGGTCAGATAGGAATAACTCATGATCAACCCGGTCAGGACGATGGTCTTGGCAATATTCTCCAGGGTGGTCAGGGTGATAATATTCTCTAACTTGTAAATCCGCCGCATGGGGATCAAGAGGATAAGGACCATGGCCAGCCCGGAGTGGATGGCCCCGGCCACAAAATAAGGCGCGAAAATGGTGCTGTGCCATCCCGGCAATATGGACAGGGCGAAATCCCAGGACACTACGCTATGAACGGAGATGACCAGGGGAGTAGCCAGGGCGGCCAGCAGGAGAACCGCACCTCCGTGATGGCGCCATTCCCGATGGCTTCCGGTCCAGTTTAAAGAAAAAAAAGCGTATATTTTGCGCCGGAGGCCCTGGGAGCGATCCCGAACGGAAGCCAGATCCGGAATAAGGCCGGTATACCAAAACAAAAGGCTGACCAGGAGATAGGTGGAAATAGCGATTACATCAAAAACCAGCGGGGACTGAAAATCAGGCCAGAGATTGCGCTGGTTGGGGTAAGGCAGGATCCAATAAACCACCCAAACCCGGCCCAGGTGAATAAAAGGAAAAAGCCCGGCCACCATAACGGCGAATACCGTCATGGCCTCGGCGCTGCGGGAGATGGCCGTACGCCAGCGGGCCCGGAACAAAAAGAGGATGGCCGATATGAGGGTCCCCGAATGGGCCAGACCCACGAAAAAAACAAAATTGACCAGATAGGTTCCCCAGGCGATGGGATGATTGACCCCTTCCACACTCAACCCCATCAAAATCTGGTAGGCCCAACAGCAGAGCCCGGTCAGGATGCCCATAAACCAGAAGGCCACGACCGCCGGATAGAGCTTGCCCGGAGGGGACATGGCCTGGAGGACTTCCTGGTTGACGGTGTTGTATTTTAGTTTGAGTTCTAGCATTGTCAATGGGCACAAAAATTAATCAATGTTTGAGTGAAAAAACTGATTTCGGTATAAGGTCCAAGGTGTAAGGTATACGGCAACCGATTTTTATTAACCTTGAACCTTGAACCTTAGACCTTAGACCTTAAACCTTGAACCTTAAACCATTATCACCGGTTGATCCACCTTCTTCAAATAAATAACCGCCGGTTTGGTATTCAAATAACCCAGGACCTGATAACGTCTCGGGTCCTTAAGCATTCGGGAAACACGGCTGTCGGGATCAAGCATATTCCCGAAAATCAGGGCGTCGGTCGGACAGGTCTGGGCGCAGGCCGTGGTAAATTCTCCGTCCCTTACTTTTCGGCCTTCTTTTCGGGCCCGGATTTTGGCCTCGACAATCCGCTGGATACAAAAAGAACATTTTTCCATGACCCCTCTCTGCCGAACCGTCACATCAGGATTGAGCTGCCAGTTGAGCGGCTGGGGGCGGGTATAATTGGAAAAGTTGAATCGGCGCACTTTATAGGGATCATTTTGCAGGCAGAAGCGGGTCCCCAGGCAACGGTTATAGATCTGGGTATTCAGGCCTTCCGGATTATGAAAAGGGGCATAAACCGGACAAACCGATTCACAGGGAGCATAATCGCAATGTTGACAGAGCATAGGCAGCCAGCGGGCCACCCCCTTATCCCGGTCAAAGTACCTCTGGATCCGGATCCAGGACATTTCCCGGCCTTTGAGGACCTGGGCTTTTTCCACCACCGCCAGATTGTTTTCGGCATAACAGGCGACTACGCAGGCGGAACACCCGATACAGCGATCCAGATCGACTATCATCCCCCAGCGATAGTCCCGGTGCTGATGGGGCGGGTAGAAATCTTTCTCAGGATCATACCCGGCGGCATAAGGGAGGTCTATAGCGGGCGTCTTCCCGGAATTCAGGGACTGTTGATACTCGGCCAGAGTCATGGTCTGCATGAGCTCCCGGCCCTGTTGAAAGAAGCTCCCGTCCACATGGGCCAGGGGGGTTTGCTTGTTTAATTTCTTGAGAGTTACCTTCAGGGCCGGCCGGGACATTCCTCCGGAAGCCCGGTCCACGGCCGGAGGAAATAATTGCAGGGGATTGGCCGGATGTCCACCGGCGTATCTTCCGAAATTCCAATGACCCTGACCCAGAGGGAGGGCCAACAGCCCCGGAGGGACGGTATAAATAGGGTAGGCCGGTGCCTCCAGGCTTCCGAAGGGAGAACGGATCAAAAGCATATCCCCCTTTTGGATCTCCAGGGTCTGGGCCGTTTCCGGGTGGATCTCAATCCAGCCGTCCCAGGTGATCTGGGTCATAGGGTCGGGAAGCTCCTGAATCCAGGGCCGGTTGGCCTCCCGGCCGTCATAAAACTGGATAGTCGGATAAACGGTCACTTCCATCATCGGGTCGGATTTTACGGTCTCCTTGATTTTGGAAAAGGAAAAGGAGAAAGATCCGGCGGGAAGAACCGCTTTTGGATTTCCTGATTCCTTCCAGGTCCCCCCTTGTTCCAAAGTCTTTTGCCAAAACTTTTCCGGGTTCAGGCCGGGTTCCATTTCCTGACCCTTATGAATCCAATATTCGCGGAGAAATTGATAATAATCCTTCCAGGGAAACCTGTCCGGTCCCCTGATCTTTCTACCGGAAGAAATAAGGATATCCCCTAAAGGCCGGGTCTGGAAAACAGACCCCATGACCGGCTGCATCAGCCCCGACAGGCCTTCTCGGGGTGAATAATCCCCCCAGGATTCCAGGAAGGTGTGATTGGGAAGTATCAGGCGGGCCAGGGTACTGGTCTCATCCGGAAAACTGGAGAAGCTGATTACCTGAGGGACGGAATTCAGACCTTGACGGAAGTCCTCGCTGAAAGGAAGGTTGAAAACCGGGTTAACCTGGCCCAGGAGCAAACAATCGATTTCTTTTCTTTTCATCCTTTCCGAAAGTTCTTTAATGGCGGCTAAATGGGCTGTCCGACCATAGGCGGATGGCCTGTTGAAGTCAATGGTCTCCAGGGACCCCGGTTTAACCAGGCAAAGAAGATTGGCCGCAACCGCCGCGTCCAGGGCCTGAGGGCCGGAAATCCCCAGCCCTTCGGCCAGGGCCAGGGGTTTTTGGGCCCGGTTGAAGCGGCGGGCCAGATCCCGGATTACCGGGACCGCAACGCCGGTCTTTTGCCGGATCCCTTCCAGGGTGAAATCCAGCAGGGTTTTCCGCAACCATCCCTGCTGATCAGGAGAAAAATGGTTAAGCGACCCCTCGTCGAGCAAGACTTTGAGCATACCCAGGCCGATGAGATACTCCTCTCCCGGAGGAACGGTAATCCACTGATCGGCGTTGTTGGCCGTTAAAGAAAGCCTTGGCCCGACAAAGATAAAAGGATTCTTGCCTTGCGGTTTCAGGGTGCGAAAGGAGGCGAATTGCCGGGACAATTCCAGGTTGGAGATCCAGGTTTCCAAAAAACCGGCTCCGAAGGATATAAGAAAATCGGCCTGATCAATGCGGTAATGGGGCAACCCGTCAAACTGAAAGATGAGCCGGTTGGCCTGGCGCAAAGGCTCATAAGCAAAGGATTCGTAGTTATAGTGGCCTCGGGAACCCAGCTCCGAAAGCCAGTGATCGACCAGTTCTTTTAAGCTGCCGGTAATCAATTCGCTTACGAAGACGATGCCTTCGCCCCGGCCCTGTCGAATAAGGCCGTTCAGGCTGCGGACCAGGGTTTCTTCCCCTTGCTGCCAGGTCACTGCATTCAATGTTCCGTTTTTTTTTCTGATAAATGGTCCTGGAAATCGATCCGGATTATAAAGCCCCTGCAAAGAGGCCTGTCCGCGGGCGCAGAGTTTCCCCCGGCTGACAGGATGAAGGGGATTTCCTTCCAATTTAACGACCCGTCCCTCCCGGTTTTTGGCCAGCAGACCGCAACCTGCCGGACAAGCCCGGCAAGTGCTGGCATACCAGACCGCCTCACCGGGGATAATATCTTCGGGGGGAAAAATATAGGGAACCAACCGGTTGGGAGTATCGGAAGAGCAGCCCGTGACGGCGCTTGTTCCAGCTAAGCCTATGATCTTCAAAAAGTCACGGCGCTTGAGATCAAACATGAAAAGAAACCCTCAATCACGAGAGAGGTTAGGCGTTCAGCTTATTAAAGTCAAAATCAGTATAAAGGGGGTAGAAGAAATGAGTCAAGTATAAAAAGATTTCCCCCCCTTCCCGGGAACGACCCCAACTGAAAAAGGGATAAATGATCTCCAGTCTTTCCCCTCCTTCGTTTTTCAAAGGAAAGTTAAAAAATTCATAGACCGGTATAACCCATTCTGTTAAGATAATGGATATGCCAGACCTGAAGTATTTTTTCGCTTTGTCCAGGACCCCCCACGGCATTCTTGACTTAGCCACACCGGCCATAGCGGCCTTGCTCTGGCAGGGGTCCTTTCCTTCCTTGCGAGTCGTCCTTATCGGACTGTTAACGGCTTTTGCCGGATACACGGCGGTTTATGCCGTGAATGATTTGATGGATTATCATCCGGACAAAAAAAAACTGGAAAAAGGAATATTAGACGACGGCAGGGGGGATTTGGACGCCCTGGTGGTCCGTCATCCTCTGGCTCGGGGATTCCTTACTTATAAAGAAGGGCTTTTCTGGGCTATGGCCTGGTCCCTTCCGGCCTTGATAGGGGCTTATCTGCTTAATCCTTTCTGCCTCCTCTTCTTTCTGATCGGCTGCATCCTAGAGATGAGTTACTGCCTGCTCTGGAATACCAGCCCGTTTCGCTCCCTGATCAGCGGGACAGTCAAAACGGTCGGGGGGCTGGCGGCCGTTTTCGCCGTCGATCCCCATCCCTCCCCGGTCTTTCTCATTCTCCTTTTTCTTTGGGTATTTTTTTGGGAGATCGGAGGTCAACACCTTCCCAACGACTGGGTGGACATGGAGGAAGATCGGTTGGTTCAAGCCAAAACGATTCCCGTTGTGCTGGGAACGACCTGGGCCAATATTATTATTTTCCCCTCTCTTCTTCTGGTTGTGGGTTTGAATGGAGTCCTCTTGGAACTCTCTCCCTTGAGGGGACCATTCATAACCCTGATAGCTTGCCTTGGTCTGGGGATTTATTTGCTGCTTTGGCCCGGGTACCGGCTCATTAAAACCGGAACCCGTCCTCAAGCGCTGCTTTTATTTAATCGAGCCAGCTATTATCCTATGGCTGTCCTCATGGTCATCAGCCTGTCCCTCATGATCTGAAGTGACCATAAGGAGATAATGCATGGAAGAGATCGATCCTAAGGAACTGCCGAAATTTAACGGGAAGGACGGGAACCCGGTCTATATTGTTCATCGCGGCCGGGTCTTTGATGTGAGCGCCAGCAAGTTATGGAAAACCGGCCTTCATATGAACCGGCATCAGGCCGGGAAAGATCTGACGACCGATATCCAGGCCGCGCCTCATGGTCTGGATGTTTTGGAACGATACCCGCAGGTGGCTATAGTCAGGCCAGAGCCTCCGGCCGAAAAACCCATACCGAAATCGTTAGACTCTTTACTGAAACGTTTCCCCCTGCTCCGACGGCATCCCCATCCCATGACGATCCATTTCCCTATTGTCTTCATGTTTTCCGCCCCGTTATTCACCATTCTTTATTTACTGACCGGGATAGGGAGTTTTGAAACGACGGGCCGGCATTGCCTGGGAGCGGGCCTCCTTTTTACCCCGGTGGCCATCGGCACCGGTTATTACACCTGGTGGCTGAATTATCAGGCCAGATCCCTCCGGCCGGTGAGAATCAAGAAAAAGGTTTCCCTGATCCTTCTGGGGACCGCTTTGATCGCCATGCTTTGGCGTATCTTGGATCCGGCTGTTGTTATCTCCCCGGGACCGGCCCGATGGATTTATCTGATCCTGGTATTTTCCCTGCTCCCTCTGGTTTCGATCATGGGCTGGTTCGGGGCCCAGATGACCTTCCCGGTCGAAAGGGAGGCCCAGCCGGTTGAAGATGAAAATAAGAAGGTCTGAATCAAAGACGGTCGAAATCCTCAAGGAGAATATGACCAGGGAAAGCAAAAACGGGTTTTTTTACCCTTCTTTCTTTAAACCGCCATGCCCCGCCTTTTGGGGCGTGGCACCACGAATCATGAAAATAGACCGGGTCAACGAAATCCCTCGAAACCTATTTTCGCTCTAAAGAAGAGAAGCCGTTTTTAATTCCCCAATGGACCACGGCGATCCCGTTGGTCAGGGGGCGATAATGGACCTGACAAAAACCGATTTCTTCCATGAGACGACTTAGATCTCTCGGAGCAGGGAAGAGACGGATGGATTCGGGAAGGTAGGTGTAGGCCTGCCGGGACCCTGCCAAAAGAAGCCCCAGCAGGGGCATAATATGAAAAGAGTAAAAATCGTATAAGCGGCGGAACAGGGGGGAGGTGGGGCTGGAAAATTCAAGACAAATAAATCGGCCCCCTGGTTTGAGGGCCCGGTATATCTCCCTGAATCCCTCCTCCATATGGGTCAGGTTTCGGATTCCAAAACCGACCATGGCCGCATCAAATTGTCCGGATCCGAAGGAAAGACGTTCGGCATCTCCCTGCACATATAAAATCTTCTCCCGCAACAAAGCATGGGTCGGTTTTCGGCGGCCGCTTTCCATCATTTTTCGATTAATATCGACCAAGACGACCTTCCCCGATTTCTTCATCCGCTTTAAGGCCAGGACCGACAGATCCCCGGTGCCGCCACAAACGTCGATGAGGCGGTCTCCCGGCTGTAATCTTAAAAGATTGACAGCGGCGCGTTTCCATAAGTAATGAATACCAAAACTCAGGAGCGTATTCATCAGATCGTATTTTTGGGCCACCGTATCGAAATGGTTGCGCACCCAACGGACTTTTTCCTCGGCCGGCACTTTACGAAATCCGAAATGGGTCGTTTCCTGATCGCCTTCCGAAATCTTTTCGGTTTCTTCTTTTTTCCGGTCCGGCCCATTTTTTGAGAATTGGGGAAGAGTCATCATGGGTTCCTTTTCAATGGGGAATGTCCCTAGAAAGAAAAACAGGAGAAGGGGAGGGATGGAAAGATGAGGTCATGTTCTGTATTCATAAGGCTGACTTAAGCTGGAGTTATCATAGACGGGATA
>CAZSTT010000015.1:0-3217 GCA_964609705.1 uncultured Thermodesulfobacteriota bacterium | reverse complement strand
GTCATGTTCTGTATTCATAAGGCTGACTTAAGCTGGAGTTATCATAGACGGGATATGGAAAAAGGGCAAGGGTAAAATAGAGGCGGTCTTGCGGTCCTGCTGGTTTGAACTGAACCAGGGAACACCCGGAGGAGATAGCGTCGGAGAGGCCGTTAGGAAAAACAGGCGCCAAAATACCTTGTTTTTTTCCTCAAAATACCGTCCTGCCTATATTTCCTTATTAATTCAGTTCGGCGATATTGAAGGCAAAGAGGATAACAGGAGGAGAAAAATGATTCCCGAAATCAAGAACATTCTTTATGCTACGGATCTCAGTAAAAACTCATCTTATGCCTTTCTTTATGCGGTGGACATGGCCAAAAGGCATAAGGCCGGCATTGTTATTTTACATTCCGTCAGTCCCGTTCGCTACCTGTACTCTGAAGAAATGTCCGGCCGAATTTTCGAGATGTTGGAAAATGGCAAAAAAGCGGAACAGGAGATGGACCTGGGGGAAATCAAACAATACCTCCGGAAATTTTGTGAGAAGGCGGAAATTCAGATCGGCTCCCCCTGTGTTGAACTGGTATCCAAAATCCTGGTTCCTATTGGCCATCCCGTAGAAGAGATCCTAAACGCAGCCGATAAAGAAAGTTGTGACGCCATCGTCCTTGGAACGCATGGAAAAGGATTCTTGAAGCACACCTTTCTGGGAAGCGTGGCTGCAGCGGTGTTGGCCAGAACCCGGAAGCCGGTTCTGGTAATACCCTTGCCCTCGGGAAAAACCGATTTTGATGGGGATCATGTCTGATAATAGAGGCGCCGGCGGGGGGAGCACTCCCGAATATCGGTCATTGATCAAAGAGCCATCTCCCCCGCCCCCGCAAAATTCCTGATAAGAACACCCCGGCTAAACCGGTCTAAGCCCTGTGAACATTTCTATCCCTAAAGGACAGGGCGATATATTTTCATCGACGTATTGGCACTCATCCTGATTGCATTTAACGAAAATGTCCTTTTGGTATTTGAGGCCGATGTTGGCTTTATTTTTCAGAAAAATCTGAACATCCTCTTTGATCACATTACAATAATAGTCCTGCATGTTTCTTCTGACCATTTTTTTATCCCCGTGGAGAGGTTGCCGATAAAAAAAGAGGTTAATCTCTTTCTTCTTGTTCTTTCCAGATACCATAAAGCCGACCCAATTGAAACACCTTTTCCCGGATTGCCTTAAATCAGGCAATGGTGCCATCTTCCTGAAAAAGGGCGATATCCTCCCAGGTATAACCGTATTCAAGAAGCACCTCTTCCGTATGCTGGCTGAACTCCGGAGCCGGCAGGCGTACGGAGGCCGGGGTCTTGCTCATCATCACCGGGTTGGCCAGTTGTTCAATCATGCCACGCTCCGGATGTTCATAGGTTACTATACATCCGTTCTCCCTGGTCTGAATATCTCTTACCGCTTCCAGAAGGGTTTGATGAGGCGCATAGGGTATCCCTTCCAGCAGGGGAATCCATTCCTCAAGGGTCTTAGTGGCAAATATTTCGGCGAAAGCTTTTCGCAAGGTGAACCTGTCTTCGGCCCGGCCTTCACCGGTATTGTACTTGGGGTTTTGGCTTAAGTCCTCCCGGCCAACGGCCTTGCAGAACTTTTCCCAATAGCGGTCCGGTTGCAGGACGATAAAAACCAGGGAGCGCTGGTCCTTGGTCCGATACGTACCGGTCAGGGGACTTTTGGTCTTGGATGCGTAAAATTCCGCTATCTGAGCGATCGCCGTCAGGGATTGCTGTTGCCAATCCGGTTCAGGTTCTTCCTTCCAGTCCTTAACGTCTTTGCCGGTAATAAGCGCACCGGAAACATCAAAAGACATTTGATAGAGCCCGGTATGCAATAATGAAACATCCACGGCCTGACCCAGTCCGGTTTTTTCCCGGACATAGAGGGCCTGTACTAATCCATAGGCCAGAGCCAGGCCGGCTACGGTATCGCCCATGGCCGGGCGGTAAGAAATGCAGGGAACTCCGGGCACAGAAAGCAGGGAGTGAACTCCGGCTCGGGCCCAATAAGCGGTCGTATCATAGGCCGGATGGTTCTTATCCGGTCCGTTTTTACCATATCCGGTAATATTACCCCAGATGAGCCGAGGATTGATCTCGCTCAGGGTCTGGTAATCCATTTTAAATCTTTCCAGCTCAAAGGGCCTGAAGTTGTTGAGGAAGACATCAGCGGCGGCGACCATTTTATACATTATGGCCCGGCCGTTTTCATTATAGAGGTTAAGGGTCATGCTCCGTTTGTTGCGGTTAAACTGCTCCCAGTTGTAATTAAAATCGGAAGGATAAGCTCCTCCTCCCGAATCCGCCTGGGCTTCCTGAAAACCGCGCCAAAAATCTCCGGTAACCGGATGCTCGACATGGATGACGTCCGCCCCGAAATCGCCGAGGTGACGGGCGGCGATCGGTACGGCGGCCACCTGTGAGCAATCAATAACCTTAATTCCTTCCAAAGCCATTATCATTTTATTCTCCTTTTGTTTGAATGTTATTATAATAATTTCAGGCCGGTTGGCTGGACGGAAGCAGATGCCCGATATCCTTGAGCAGGCTTTCCTCGATTTCCACCTGGAACGTTCTTAGAAATTTACCGACCATGGACCAGTAGCCGACAGACAAAGTCAATTCCACCAGGCTTTCGGGACCCAGGAATTTCGCGGCCCGGTTAAAGGTCGCCTCCGAGGGCTGATGTTCCAGAACGACTTCGTCGGTAAATTTCAGAACCGTCTGGTCTTCTTCACTGAAAAGCGATGAATCCTGCCAATGGTTGATCTCTTCCAGTTGCTCTTTGGTCACCCCGGCCCTCAGGGCGATGGGAACATGCTGGGCCCATTCATACCGGGAGCCGGTCAGAAAGGATATCCTAATAATCGCCAGTTCCCGGAAGTAGGAACTGAGTTTGGATTTCATCAGCAGAGCATTACCGAAGCGGGTGAATTCCCGGACGGAACCGGGACTGTTGGCCACCATTTTCTGAACATTCAATACCCGGCTGTTGGTTTCCAGCTTGGTGAAGAAGTCTTTTATTTTTTCCGGGGCTTGGTCAATAGGGGCGTAGGGTATTCTGGCCATCTGTTTCTCCTGTCCTGGGTGATTTAAAAATCGTTCTCAATGGCTGGATAAAGGTTTGCTTTTCAGGGGGGAGTATATAGGAAAGAAAGAAACCGGGTCAAATAGAAAAAGA
>CAZSTT010000014.1:34786-36722 GCA_964609705.1 uncultured Thermodesulfobacteriota bacterium | reverse complement strand
TTAACATTTGGGTTTAATCTAACCCGGTCGGAAACAACGGCTGATTGATCGAGTGGATCTTTTGAGATATGGAACGTAGCCATGAATCTCCTCAAGATCTTAGGTGAGGGTATTTGAAAGATAACGACTGGAAGGAATTATAGAATATAACTGGCTAATTTGCAAAGAAGTATTTCAAATGCAGGTTTTCCGCTGTTTGCGCCAGTTTCTTATCAAGAGTCCAGATCAATACACCCGTCAATACAGCGGAGGCCAGAAGATGAACATCCACATAACCCAATCCTTTTCCCATTAAATGGTTATTTTCTATAAAGGATAACACTTCTTCGTGTTCAGCGATTATGCTCATAGGTAACAATTCCAGGTAGGAGAGGATGACGGGTCTGTCCTTATGATTACCGCAGGCCAGTTCCCCTACAATAAACGGATGGCACAGCACTTTTCCATTATTGAGCAGGTCGGCAAGCCCGGGACTGCCATTCCGTAAATGGAAGACCCAAACCGATGTATCCACAAGGACCATTTCTTAGACTGCACCCCTTCTTCTCGGTATGGACTTCAACAGCTTTTGAGTCCCGCCCAGCTTGGCGAGCCTTCTGGCGCTTTCTCTGGCGATGAGCGCCTCAAGCCCCAGCTTAACGAGGGTGGTCTTCTCTTTTATTCCCGTCAGCTTGGATGCTTTGTCCACCAAGGTATCCTCGATATTCAACGTTGTTCTCATGGTTCCACCTCATCCCAATTAGATGCCTTAGAATGCATCATTTAGGCATATCTGTCCAGTCATTTCCAGATTGCAAGTGAGTTCCACTACTGACAATAAAGTTTCCAGATTCAAGAAGCTAAATTGGTCTAACAAATATAATAGTGGTTTTATTGAATAGATCTCTTGAGATATGGGGCCTGTATCTTCTTAGCCACGACATAATAAAGGGCAATCGTCTCTTGGGGTGGGAGGAACCAGGGCCAGTCTTCCCCGGCCGACGAAACATCCATGAGATCGGCCCAGCGAAAAGGTTTGATCGAGGCCACACGAAATGGCCCCATCGCTGCAACCAGCTTGAGAATCTCTTTGCCTTCGAAGACTCTCCGAGGGGGCTTGGCGCCGGGTTTGTGCTCGATCACAATATTGTCCTGGAATTCGATCGGAGTGCCCTTGATGGCATAGGTGCCGGGCGTATGGAGGGAAAAGATCACCTCTTTTTTCGAAATCCGCCCCAGCTCCTTTAGCGCCGTCTCCACGTCCCCTAACAGATAGGGTAAGGTTTCAGCACAGAAGACCCGATCCACGGCCTCATCGGGCAGCGGGAGGCGGAGCAGATCGGCCAGAAGAAAATGGGCCTTGGGGTAACCGCCCGCCAGGGCCGCGCTTTTGGTCAAAGCCACAGCCGAAAAATCAATACCGATAAACGAACCGGTCGGTCCGCATTTTTTCATCAAATCATGCAGAAAAAAGGCATACCCGCAACCGGCATCACAGATTGTTTCTCCCTTTTTGATCCTCTCGAGGGCGAGTTGATAAAAATAACGGCCTTCAGCCTTCCGGGCGCGGTCCTGATTGTTGAAGATCTTATCCCATAGGGCCGGCCCTGTATTTTCTGCTGCCTTCATTTCTTGTGTTCTTTATGGCAGATCTCGCATTTTTCAAAGTTTTGTTGATGATGACAGGAAAGGTAGCAGTTTTCCACATTGACCTTGGACAGATCGATTTTCTCCCTGGGCGGATTGGGATGAGCGGTGTGGCAGTCGAGGCAGTCCGGCACATTCTCGGCCTTCTTCTCGTTATGCGGGATAAACTGGTGCGGATTGACCATTCCGCTGTCGGTCTTGAAGCTCGCCTTTTTTGCAGCCAGTTTGTCAAACGATCCTCCGTGGCAGGGAAGACAGACGGCGGCTCCCTGTGGCTTTTTGTCCACGGCATCGGCCGCTTTTATGATGT
>CAZSTT010000014.1:33117-34686 GCA_964609705.1 uncultured Thermodesulfobacteriota bacterium | reverse complement strand
CGTCCGGCTATACGTCCAAAGGCCAGACACTCGCCGACATTTCCACCCCCGTTATACAGGAACGAATACATGGACCCCAATTCACCGGCGCTGTACAGCCGAGGGATGGGTTTACCATCAGGATCGACAATCTGTGCTTTAACGTTGCGCCTGGGACCGCCCTGGGTGTTCAGGATACCAAGGGTGAGCCGCATGGCATAAAAAGGTCCTTGGTTGATGGGGCCTAAGTTTCCCGCTGATCTGCCGAAATCGGCATCAGCGCCTTTGGCGCAGGCCTCATTCCACTGGTTCACGGTCTTCTGGAGGTTGTCGGGATTGATGTTGATCTTGGCAGCCAGTTCGGCGATGGTATTCGCCTTCTGAAACCAGCCCTTGGCCACCTCCTCACTTAAATCCTTACTGAACTGCATCTTTTTTATCGTTCCCGCCCAGCCCATCACCCGGTTAAAGTTAAAGGGTGATCCGGCCGTTCTGGTTTTGTCATCCATGATGAGATAGGCAGGCACAGGGACAGGCGTGGGACGCCAGACGGAGTTGAGGTGCATATAACCGTGGTGAGCGGGGGCGCTTTCGTCCATATAGCGATTACCGTTTTCATCCACATTAATATAACCTCCGATCGGTTTTCCGCCTTCTTTGGCCGTATTCGGAAAAGTGATTAAACCGAAATCAGTGCCCGGGATTTTGAAAGAAGCCCACATCCCGGATTGAGCGCTCATGTGCCAGAGATCCGCGCCGACCCTGAGGGCCATCTTGATGCCGTCGCCGGTATTGTAAGGTGTGCCGAAGGGCACTATTTCCGGGACTCCGTTGTAGTCCCGTATCATTTGGGGATTGTTCTCATAGCCGCCGCAGGTCATAACAACGGCCCGTCTGGCCTTAATGGCGAGCGGTTTGCCCTCCTGCTCCGCGATCAGGCCCAGGATATCTCTGGTATTCGGATTCTGGACCAGGTCTTTCGCGGCCGTGGAATAAATAATTTCGATCTTTCGTTCTTCCACTGCCGCCTGAAGAACCTTCCAGAGGCGTTGCCCGCCCCACCCGCCCGGGGTTGCGAAATAGGTTTTGGATGAATCAGCGCCCGGAAAGTCAGGGAATTCGGGGGAACAAAAGGCACTCTGGGGTTGAGCAACCACCGGGTTGCCTCCTATGCTCTTGACCCAATCGGCGTTTTTCCCCATCTCATCGGCCCAGACCCGCAGCATATCCTCGGGAATGATCATGCCTTTGGCCATGGCCTTCATGTAGGTAATGGCTTTATCGGCCGGGGTGGGATTGAACCATAGATTCCCGGATACGCGGGTATTCCCGCCCTCTTCGCCCTGAGGGGCCTTTTCAATGATCAGAACCTTCGCACCGGCATCCGCGGCTGTAATGGCCACAGACGCCCCTGCGCCCCCGTATCCGGCTATGACCACATCGGCTTCTTTGTTCCATTTCTTGGGAATAGGAACGGCCTCCGCCGCAGAGGTCGGCAACACGCTGGTCGCTGCAACAGCAGCGGCACCGGCGATGGTGGCATCCTTTAAGAACTCTCGACGCGTTATCTTATTTTTTATTGACATTTGG
>CAZSTT010000014.1:17019-33017 GCA_964609705.1 uncultured Thermodesulfobacteriota bacterium | reverse complement strand
TTGCCTGTGCCCCCGGCGCACCGGCCGCCGTCACCGCTGCCTCCGCACCGGCTGTTTTTTTCAAAAACTCGCGTCGGATTTTCCCGTTCACTGTAAACATTTTGATTCCTCCTTTTCATGTTCTTTGCTGCGGTGTCCTTCCTTTTCGTATTTTGACCGCAGTTGCGATGTGCGAAGGTGAAGGCGCCGCAATGGAAAGCCTCGACCTGATTCCTCTCTTTTCTTCAACCCATACGCTGTGCGAGACGAGACCGGCTTCTTTCAATAGATGGGTGAGGCATTGTCCTAATTTGCTTCCCCAAGGTTCTGCCGTTCCTTTGGTCCAGCACAGGTGGAGGCTCAAATCGTTGTCGAGCAAATTACGATACAGCTTCAAATGATCGGCTTTCTCGTCCGTTTTTCCGTTCAACCCCAGCATGATGGACTCGATTTGACTTTCCACTGCCGCGCGCCTGTTATCCGCAACGTTGATTTTAATGACCTCTATCCATTTCATAATTTTATCTCTTCCGAGAGATATACTTTTAATTTGCACAGAGCGTGCCGTTTACTAAAACTGTATAATATCATTACGTTATATAATATCCGGGCAATAATTACGAAAAATAGCAAAAAATGGTTGCGATATTTCGTATCTTGAATATAATATCATGAAATATCGCAATGTAAGGGAAGGGATCTTCAAAAATGGACGTTAACGAAAATGAATTCTTCCGCGATCTGACCTTGAAGATATGCAGCAGCCTCGATTTGAAGACTGCCTTTCAACGATCGTTAGACGTTCTGAAGAATTATATACCCATTGACCGTATGTCGCTGCATCTCTACGATGCCGCACTGGGGACGCTGCGCACCATTAATCTGACCAACGCTGAAGGGAGCGGCAGCCGGGATATCGTGACCTCGCTGGATAAGAAAGGCCGAGCGAGTTTCACCGAGCCCGACGTTCCCAATATCCGCATCGTCAATGACCCCGATCTGGATCCGGTGGTCCGAAAACTGGCCACCTCCTTAAAATTGCCTAAGGAAATGTCGGCGCTGGTCATGCGGCTGGTCATTGAAAACCGCCGGATCGGCTCTCTCGTTCTATCCGTCGACGGATATGGCAAATACACCCCGGCCCATGCCCGCCTGTTCGGGCTGCTCAACGAACCCTACGCCGTCGCCGTCGCCAACGCCCTGGAGCATCAGGAGGTCGTGAGGCTCAAGGACCTGATAACGGATGACAACCGGTATCTCCGCAAGGAATTGCTGAATCTGTCGGTGGATGAGATCATCGGCGCCGATTTCGGCTTGCGGCAGGTGATGGAGATGGTGCGGAATGTGGCGCCGCTGGAAAGCCCGGTGCTGCTTCTCGGAGAGACCGGCGTCGGGAAAGGCGTCTTCGCCAGCGCCATTCATAATCTGTCGCCGCGCAACAAAGGATCCTTCATTACGGTCAACAGCGGCGCCATACCGGAGACCCTCGTGGACAGCGAACTGTTCGGTCACGAGAAGGGGGCTTTTACCGGGGCTGTCGAGCAGAAGCGGGGACGTTTTGAACGCGCCGACGGCGGCACGATCTTTCTCGACGAGATAGGGGAGCTGCCGCTGCCGGCCCAGGTCCGGCTTTTGCGCGTCCTTCAGGATAAGGTGATCGAACGGGTCGGTGGAACGAAGTCGATTCCTGTGGATATCCGCATCATCGCCGCCACACATAGAAATTTGAATGAGATGGTTCAGTCCGGCCAATTCCGGGAGGACCTGCTTTTCCGGATCAACGTTTTCCCCATCAGGATACCGCCGCTCCGGGAGAGGAAAGCGGACATCTCCGCCTTTGTCTTCTATTTCATCAACAAGAAGGTGCGGGAATTAAAATTGCCTTCTCTTCCGGAACTGACGCCCTCCGCCGTCAATCGTTTAATTCAGTACGACTGGCCCGGCAACGTGCGCGAACTGGAGAATGTCATCGAACGGGAAATCATTCTAAACAGGACGGGGCCTTTGACTTTCGATCATCTTTCCGGCCAGGAGGACCGGCGACCGGAGCCCGCCCCCGATGCCTGTCTGGAAAAACTCAGTTTCAAGGAAATCAGCATCTGGCACATAAACCGCGCGCTGGAGAAGAAGAAGGGGAAGATTCACGGCCCGGACGGAGCGGCGCAGCTGCTGGGCGTCAATCCGAACACACTGAGAAGCAGAATGGAAAAGCTGGGTATCAACTACAAAAAACCAGCTCGAAACCGGTCCAAATAGTTAATGTAGAATTCCAGGCATCATTTAATATATTTGGCCCATACCCTGGTGACTATTTCAGGTTCATATCCCTCGATGGCTCGCTGATTCGCCCAGTCGACCAGACTGCGGGCAGTGTCAGTACATAAAAGGCCGGGCTTCGGGGTGATCCCGACCCGGCCGAGATCGAGACGATCGGCATCCCAGCAGGTCTGCAGGGTCACATCGCCTTCGGTATGTCCGTCGGTGTGGAGATGGCAGGCCTGGAAAAACAATTCGAATTCCTGATCTTCGAGATCAAAAAGTCCGGTTCTTATGGTTCGGGCGAATTCCCCTCCCCGCAGCCCGTGGCCTTCGTCCAATTTCTCATTGATCCGGCGGCTGTCATGAAATAAGGCAAACAGGGTTACCACTCGCACATTGGCACCGGTCGTTTCCGCCAGACGCAAGCCGTTTTCCAGCACCCGGGCCCAGTGAACGACCCCGTGACGCCCCCGCGCCGGTAAGGCATATTGATTCAAGACCTCCCGAACGATTCCCGAAGTATGCATCTATGTCTCCAAAATCGAGTCAACCTATTGGGGGCCTCCGGACCGGCCTCCAAACGTTTCTAAATAGTGGGGTTCCCCCTTTTTAGGGTAAGCAAAAAAAACTCACTATATCGATAGCACAGAAAAATGATGAATTCAAGACCCGGGATTGCTGGAAAAAATTATTTCGCCGTCATGCCATTCCGGTTCGGTGACCAGAAAATTCATTAACTTTCTGAACTCCGCGTCCTGTTCGGGGCTGTCGGCATTGGCCATATAGGCTTCTTTGCTTTCAAAGATAACCACCAGCCATAATTCCTTGGCGTCCTGGTCGCTCCGGTAAACGTAGGAGCCGACATAACCGGCCGGGCGGCGTTCGGTCTCCATCCGACCTATTTCTTCTATGGCCCCTGGTTTGGCTGTTAATTTAGCTATGGTTCCATACATCGCTTCCTCCTTAGATGATTGTGAGTATTTTAGGATCTCGTCTCACTGATTTAATTTGAAAAACTGTCGACAATGGTCAACGGCCACGACCCTGAAGACGACGCAGCAACCCCGGATGGATTAGGCCTTAAGCCGCTTGGGAGAAGATGTCGGAAGCGGAGACTCCGACCCCCGTCACCTTCCCCTGGTAATCGGCCGACGCAAGGATTGGTTGATTCACGTCGCACATTATTTTCCATTTCCCGAGTTATGGGTTTCCGCTGGGCTAAGCATCCTTCATCATCCCTTTTACCTGCTCGTCGGTAGCAGTCATGTTGTGGAATTTTTTGGCATGTTCCTTGGCAATTTCGATCAGTTCTTTTTCATCATGGCTTTGGACCATAAAGCCGCATTGGGGATCGCATTCAATTTATTTCAGCTTTTCAGCCATTATCCTCACCTCCTTTCTATCCGCATCATTCAAATTTGCAGTAACCCTTTTGTAAGAGGATACTCTGAATTCCTTAATATTAAATAATGGAATTACAGTATTTTACTGAAAAGGAGGCTGTATTTTTTTCTGTACTCCATAATGGGAGTTAAGAGAAAATCTTTCATTTGACAAGGAGGTAATTCAAAAGATATCATGGTGCCAATTATGTTGTCATGGAGGCATTATGGTCAGGACTCAAATTCAATTAACCACCGAGCAGGCCCGGGAGCTAAAGAAATTAGCTCTTTCCCGCCAGGCTTCTATTTCCGAACTGGTCCGAAAGGCGGTGGACGATCTGATCAAATCCAAAACCAGGGCCGATACCGAGGACATAAAAAAGAGGGCCTTGGAAGTCGTGGGAAAGTATCATTCGGGGAAAAAAGATATTTCCAAGAAGCATGACCTCTATCTGGCGGAGGCCTTTCGGAAATGAGGCTATTTATAGACACCTCGGCCTTTTTTGCTTTGTTGGATCACGATGACGCCCAACACTCGACGGCCAAAAGGGTCTGGAAGGATTTACTCCGGGAAGATGGAACTCTTTTGACCAGCAACTACGTACTGGTCGAATGTTTTGCCCTGATGCAAAATCGTCTTGGCCTCAGGGCGGTAAGGGATTTTCAGGAAAGCATCCTGCCCTTGATTCAAGTTGAATACGTGGACCCGGAGATGCATCGGGCCGGGGTCAGCGCCCTTTTGGCGGCCTCAAGGCGTAATCTGAGTCTGGTCGATTGCGTCAGCTTTGAGGTCATGCGGACCTTGGGGATTAAAGCCGTCTTTACTTTCGATATCCATTTTAGAGAGCAGGGTTTTTCTATCAACCCCTAGAGGTTGGGGGGCGGATTTTAGGGGGGGGTTATTTATTTATATCGCTCGATAATCTCCTTTTTCCTGAAACAATCCAGGGAATGATCGTTGACCAGCCCCGTCGCCTGCATATGGGCATAACAAATAGTGGATCCTGCAAATTTAAAACCTCTTTGCTTCAAGTCTTTGCTCAAGGCGTCCGATTCTGGGCTGGTGGCCGGGTAATCCGATAATTTCCTTATCTTATTGATTTTCGGTTTACCGCCTACAAAACCCCAGATATATTTTGAAAAACTTCCATAGCTGGTCTGAACCTCAATAAATTTCCGGGCATTATTGACCGTAGCTTCAATTTTCAATCTGTTCCGGATGATCCCGGGATCCAGCAGCAGTGTCTCAATCTTGGTCTGATTAAAGCGGGCCACCTTTTCCGGTTCAAAATTTTCAAAGGTCCGGCGGTAATGCTCCCTCCTTTTCAGAATCGTGTACCAGCTCAATCCCGCCTGGGCGGATTCCAGAGTTAAAAATTCAAAAATCAACCGGTCATCATATACCGGGACGCCCCATTCCTGATCGTGATATTCCACATAATCGACCTTACTCATATCGACCCAGGGACAGCGGTTCATATGATTTCTCCCTTTTATTTTTTCTATCAACAACCGGGTATTCCGGCTGAAGGCCAATCGACGTTGACCCGGAAAAAATTACTACACCAAGGGAAAAAAAGGAAGCCCTATTTCGGGCCTGAATATAACCGAAGGGCCTGGGAAGAAATACCCGATAGAGGCCAGTGGATGCTTTGGAACTTGAAACCTTGACCCCTTGTGTCCTTTCTCCCAACAAGAAACCGTTATTTTTTCTTGAAAATTAATATAAAAAAGATACTATCTTAAATATACTTAAATTAACAAGGTCCTACCTATGAATAAACCCTATGGTCATTTTTGTCCGGTGGCCCGGACCCTGGAAAGAATCGGCGACAAATGGTCCTTGCTCATCATTCGAGACCTTTTGGCCGGGCCTCAGAGATTCACCGATCTGTTCGATTATTTAAAACCGATCACCCCCAAATGGCTCACCCGGCGTCTTCGGGAATTGGAATCCTCCGGGATCATAGAACGGGACAGCCGGCCCGGGCGTCGACAGGTCCGGTACCAACTGACCCCTGCCGGACGCGACCTGGGTCCTATCGTGGAGGCCCTGTCCAGTTGGGGGTTTCGTTATGCCCTGAGCCCTCCCCTTCCGGGGGAAACCGTTCACCCGGATCTCCTGGTGAGGAGTCTTACTTCATCGCTTAATAAAAAAGGTAAACGTTTGTCCCGGTCGGTTAAATGGTTGATGCTATTCCCTCAAAATTGCTATGCCCTGTCTTACAGCCCTGACGGCTGGTCCAGTGGCCGGACGGAAGACCTTGAGGCTGATTTGAAAATAACCACGACACCTGAAACCTGGGCCACGGTTTTTACTGCGCCTAGGCCGGAGCGAAGCCGGCTGGCCGGGAATATTCAAATTGAAGGATCGCCTAAACGGGTCGAAGAGTTCCAGCAGATCTTCGGACTTCAAAACCTGGCAGTCAAAAGGGTTCCTGCTACAAAAGATAAAAATGATAAACCCAAAACCCAACGGACCATACGGGACAAAACCTGTTGAAGGAAACATCGATCGTGCCTATTCGAAATCATACTTTTGAAGAATTTTTAGAGCGGGTGAAGGAGTTCCACGGCTATGCGGCGCCGGGGATCGTTATTGGAGGGTTCATGGTGGACCTGGCCTATCGCCGTCTGCCGGCGGAGGGACTTTTCGATGCCCTCTGCGAGACCCCCAAATGTTTGCCGGATGCGATACAGCTATTGACCCCCTGTACGGTAGGCAATGGCTGGTTGACCGTGGTCAATATCGGCCGGTTTGCCCTGACCCTTTATGATAAAGAGAATGGGGAAGGGATACGGGTGTTTGTAGATACGGAGAAACTGGAAGCCTGGCCGGAGCTAAAGACCTGGTTCTTTAAGCTGAAGCCGAAGATGGAGCAGGACAGGGATCTTCTGGCAGTCCAGATCAAGGAGGCCGGGAACGGAATCTGCGGGGTGCAGAGGGTAAAGGTGGCGGACCGATTTATCAAACGAGGGGGGAGGGGTGGATTGGCCGTTTGCCCTCAGTGCCGGGAAGGGTATCCGGCGGATGACGGTCCCTTGTGTTTATCCTGTTCAGGTAATGAAATTCTTTTTCAATAAACTTCCGATAATCTTTGAAGAGGAGCGTATCATGGATGAATGGAATAAAACCACCTGCGTTTTATGCGGCAATCTTTGCGGCCTTGAAGTCCGGGTTGAAAATAACCGAATAACCAAGGTCCGCGGAGATAAGGACAACCCCCGGAGCGAAGGCTATGTATGCCGGAAGGGTTTAAATATCCATTATCACCAGCATCATGCGGATCGGCTCCTTCATCCGCTGAAGAGACAAGGGGCCGCCTTCGAAAAAATTTCCTGGGATCAGGCTATCGAAGAAATATCCGAAAAACTTTCCGGAATCGTCAGGGAATACGGCCCCCGCGCTTTTGCCCTCATGGGCGGGGGAACCCTCGGCTGCCCCTCACAAGGCCCCTTTGCCGTGGGCCTGCTCCGGGCCATGGGCTCCCAGTATTTTTACAATGCCCTGGCCCAGGAACTGACCGGCCGATATTGGGCGGACGGCAAGACATTCGGAGATCAGAATCTCCATACCCATCCGGAAATGGAAGACACCGACATGCTGCTGGCCGTGGGCTGGAACCCGATGATGAGCCATCATACCCCTCAAGCCAGGCGGGTACTCACTCAATTCAGCAAAGACCCGGATAAGTTATTGGTCGTGGTTGATCCCAGGCGTTCGGAAACCGCCAAGATCGCCGATATCCATCTTCCCATTCGTCCGGGAACGGATGCCCTTATGTACCGGGCCATGATTTCAATCCTGGTGAATGAAGGCTGGGAAAACCGGGAATTTATTAAAAAACGGGTCCGGGGCTATGAACAAATCAAACCTCTGTTTTCCGGCTTTAACGCCAAAGAGGCCCTGAAGGTTTGCGAACTGGATTATGACCAGGTCCGGGAAATCTGCCGTCAGTTTGCCGCCCGTCGGTCCAGTCTTCGAAGCGATCTGGGCGTGCTCATGAACCGGCACAGTACCCTGATTTCCTATCTCGAAAACGTTTTTCTGGCGGTCAGCGGTCGGATCGGAGTCAAAGGCGGGAATATCTTTGACCCCGGGCTCCGCGGCACCCCTCGAATAAAGCCCCCCCGCCAGGAAAAGGAAGGGCAAGTCTGGCTGACAGTGGCCACCGGCTTTCCCCCCATCACCGGCCTTTATCCTCCAAACGCCATGCCGGAAGAAATACTCTGCCAACATCCGGACCGGCTGCGAACGGTCATCGTCACCGGAGCCAATCCCCTGCGTTCCTTTGCCGATACCTCGGCCTATGAAAAGGCCTTCAAGCAATTGGATCTGCTGGTAACCGTTGATATCGCCATGACTGAGACCGCTTCTCTTTCTCATTACGTCCTGCCCGCCCTCTCGGCCTATGAATCCTGGGACGGAGGCGGAGCCACCGGGTTCCCCAAAACTTTCATGCAATTCCGAAAGCCGGTGGTGGAGCCTGAAGGGGAACAGATCGAAGCCAGCGAAATTTTCGTCCGGCTGGCTGACCGCCTGGGAATAATCCCCCCCATCCCCGGCTCGCTCTATGAAGCCGCGGAGAGCGGAGACCGGCTGAAATTCGGGATGGTCTTGATGGATTATATCAAGAACCAGCCCGACGCCGGTAGGCGCATGCCTTATATTCTGGCCAAGACCCTGGGGAAAAAACTGGGGTCCGTAAATCTGGCCTCCCTATGGGGAAGGCTTCAAACCCTTCCGGCCCCGGCCCGGGAAAGGGCTGTCAAAGCCGGATTTACCGGCGGCCCCGCTCTGGGGGAGGCCATCTTTCAGGCAGTCCTGGATCATCCCCAGGGGACTTTTGTCGGTGAGTGTGACCCGGGAACCTGGGATCAATTCCAGTTTATAGCCACGGAGGATGGACGCATCAACCTGGATGTACCGGAGATGGCCGCTTGGTTGAAGGAAATTGAACCGGCGACGGAGACGGAAGGGCTTAGACAAGACGAGACGGTCTTCCCCTTGATCATGTCTTCGGGCCGTCACTGGGATGTGAATGCCAATACCCAGATGCGCGACCCGGAGTGGAACAAAGGGAAACGAGCCTGCACCTTGACCATGCATCCCCAGGATGCGGGAAAATATGGGCTCAGCGAGGGGCAGATGGTCAAGGTGGTCACGGAAGCAGGGGAAGAGACCATTGAACTGGAAGTGACGGAAATGACCCGTCCGGGTTATACCGTTATGCCTCATGGCTTCGGATTAGTGCACCAAGGTAAGACTTACGGAGCCAATGCCAACCGCCTGGCCAAGAATACCCATCGGGACCGGATAGCCGGGACCCCTTTTCACCGCTATATTCGTTGCCGGGTCGAGGCGGCCTAATACTCATCCAGAAACCTCGGGTTTCCGGCAGCAAAAGCCCCTTTCCCCTCCCGGATCCGGAAGGGGAAAGGGGATAAGATAACCCAAAGTCTCTCACCGAAAGCGGACCAGGCTAACCTTCGAGAATGGAACCTGAGTTAGGCGTTTGGCTGGGACAACTCATTTTACATTAAGCAAACCGCTCCACTATCTCTTTGAGCTTCAGGATGCCCCATTCAATTTTATCCGGCTCAAAAGCCGGAAAGGTCAATCGGATAAAAAGACCTTTCTTGCGCTTTTCCTGCTGACAATTGAGAGGGATGGCATCCCAGGCCGCAGCTACACCCACCCCGGCTTGTTTTGCCGATTCGATGAAGGAGGCTTCTTTATCACCTGAAATATTCTCAAGGATGAGGGGGGCAAAAAAACCGCCGCTGATAGCAACTGGAAACGCTCCGGGGAAGAAACGGTTTAGCGCGGTATTTAAGGCCTCCATTCTCGGCCGGTACAGGTTGCACAAGTACTTGACAAAATCGTCATATTGTCCCGATTCTATAAAATCGGCGATGAAGGCCTGGGTGGGCAGGTTGGGGTTTATGCGTGTATTGGCAATAATGCCGGACAGATGCCCCACATAATGAGCTGGAACGATCATATACCCGCACTTGGTTCCCGGAGAGATCGTTTTCGTAAAAGAATTTGTTAGAATGGGCCCCCATTCTGAGACCTCTATCGAGCCATTCGCTTTTCCATCATACCGCAGGGCTTGATAACAGATATCCCATACGCACAGGACACCATGTTCCCGGCAAATGCGTTCAACATCCTTTCGGTTTTCTTCTGTGTAGTTGAGGCCTGTCGGGTTTTGATGAAACGGTATTCCGTAGAAAGCCGCTACCTTGTTTTTTTTAACCATGTCTTTGAATGGGTTCAAATCGACTCCTTCCTGAGTCAATTTGACGCCAATCAAATGATGTCCGTAGGTCTTTGCATCCAGTAAGACCCGATCGTAGCTGGCTTCTTCAACAATGATATGACTTTCTCGGGGGAGAGATTTGAAAAAAAGGGAGATAACTTCCAGGCCTCCGTTGCCAACGATGACCCGTTCCGGATCGACACGATGGAAGCCACCGATCAGCTCCCGCAGAGGCTTGAAGCCCGAAAAATGGCCGTATTGAAGCACATCCGTACCATACCGTTTGATGACTTTTTCGTATCCCTCTGCTGCCATGGGAATAAGGCGTGATAAGGTTTCTTCAGCAGGAACCCCGCGCAAAAAATTGATGGATGGTTTTTCACTCATTTTTCTTTCTATGATATCCTTTCTTTTTAGTAAAACATAATGCGCCTGCCTCACCGGGAGGCGCGACCCATTATCTTAAGCTAATGTTCTTAATAATATTGGGACGGAATGTCAAACATCCCCTTTCATACCTTTAATTGCCGCGAGAAAGATAAGGTCTTGTTTTAGAAGTCCTCAGAAGAAGATCATAGCCAGGGCTTCCGCAATACAAGCCGGCTTCTCCTGCCCTTCTATCTCGATGGTGTGGGTCTGCTTCATCAGCAAACGGTTGCCCGGTTTTTCTTCCAGGCCCGACAGGACAATACGGTCGCGGATTTTGGCGCCGGAAACCACAGGATTGAGAAACCGCACCCTGTCCAGGCCATAGTTGACCATCATCTGCACGCCTTCCATTTTCGTCGGCGCCTGGTAGCTGAAAAAAGGCAGATGCGAAAGGGTCAGATAGCCATGGGCGATGGTAGTCCCGAAGGGTCCTTTGGCGGCTTTTTCCTTGTCCACATGAATCCACTGAAAATCTTTGGTACTGTCGGCAAATTTATTGATCTGGTCCTGGGTCACCTGGGTCCAATCGGAAACAAACATTTCCTTGCCGATTTCCTTCTCCATTTCCTTCAAAACCGTTGCTGCTGACATATTGAATTTCTCCTTTTTGGTAAAATGGGTCTTAAGAGGACCTTACAAATTTCCGAATTGACAGTTATCAAGCCGTGATTATGGTTATTGATCCGCAGTTTAATCGGGGGTCAAGGTATCAATTAGAAATTCGACTGTCAACATGAAACATCCGGTCTTAAAAATCTGACCCTCATTAGACGTAAGAAAGCGCGCCCCACAAGGCGCCTGCCAGCGATAGCCGGGTCTTCCATGACTCCAGGTTATGGGAAACCGCACCACAAAGAACTTTGAGTTTTCATATTTTTGAACGGATGAGTCGATGGAGCAGGACATCTTCAATGTTTTGACGTGAATCCAGAACTGATAGTACATACACCTTTTTTTCAGATATTCTATAAATGATTCTCCAAGGTGGGATAATCAATTCCCGATATTGCAAAATACCATGATCTCGCAACTCCGGAACAATGCGGCCTCTTTCAGGAAAGGTAAAAAGGGCAGAGGCTTTTTGTTTTATATGATTGAATATTTTAAGGGCGTCAGGCGGGCTGTCAACCGCGATGTATTCGATAATTTTTATTAGATCCTCCTCAGCACTACTCCCCCAGATAACTTCATATTGGGAGGTCATTTCAACTTCTCTTTCAAAAGATTATCAATGTCCTTAAAAACCTCCTGCTGAGATTTAGATTTCCCCTCCCGTATCTCCTGTTCACCCTGGGACACAAGTTTCAAGATTCCGATCGCATTCCGCATATCCTCATAACTTTTAGGATCTTGAAGTATGGCCCGTGGTTCTCCGTTTTGAGTAATGATAACCGGCCGGTGGGTTTCGTTTATTTGTTTTAACAGATCAGAGGCTCTTGATTTTAGGTAGGTAATCGGTTTTATGTCTTGTGATATATTCATGTTATCACCTCCGGTCTCTTTATAGTACTAAATTAAGACCGATGTCAAGTGATATTCACCAGAAACAGATTAGACATAAGTATTAATGTATTAGGGCTCATAGGGGGTTACCTGCTATAGATTTGGCAATAGATCCCTTCGAGAAAAGGTGACCCAAGATCACTTCATTTATTACTTTTTCCCCTTTTCAGACCAACGCTTACATCATTGGCGGTATCGGGCCATCCGTTCCTCGGTTTTCTGGTCGAGGGTGAGTTGTCCCACCATATTCAGCGATACTTCAATAAGGCGGCCGGTAAAACTGAATGGGGAGGCATATCCGGGCCAGACCGGGGTCCCGCTGTCAGAACCGACCTCCAGACCTTCCGCCACGGCGTAAACAACCGGATTTGTCCTTTTGATGGCCCCCTGTCCGACCAGTTCCCTGTTTTGATAGAGCGCAACTTCACCGGCGAATGAGTCGGTTTTTCTCCAGTTCATAATGATCTCGACTCTGCCCGCAGGCAACGGCCTCTGGGCCCGAACGACAAAATGCTCGTGCCCCAGAAAATTACTGACATAGGTCAGATGACCCTGGTGGATGCACAGAGTGTAGCCGCCCTGAAGCCCTCCGTTCGACAGGAGCACCCCCTCGCAGCCCGAGACGGGCACTTCAATATCGGCCCGGATATGATGATCTCGGTTGTTCACATTGGGGGAGACGGAACGCACCAGCCGCACCGGTGCAGTAAAGCTGTAATAGTCTCGGTCCAACCCTACCCGCGGCCTGGGTTCCAGCCCCCGCTCTATAGTGCGGTCGTCGAGGGGGAGCACGTTGAACTTTCGGGCGTCTTCCCACCAGAGCTGCTTAAGCTCTGCCAACTTTTCAGGATATTGGGCGGCAAGGTTATGGGCCTCGGAGAAGTCTTCGGCCAGGTGATAGAGCTCCCATTCATCTTCCTCAAATCGACCCAGGCGTACTTCAAAAGACGGGTCGGCGATGCGCACGGCCACTCCCCTGGAGGGGTGCATGGTAACCGCTTTCCAGCCGTCAGCCCAGAGGGCACGATTGGCGAACATCTCAAAGTATTGGCGACGCTTATGCGTGGGGGCCGCCCCGTCATTCAGGGTGTAAGCCAGGCTTGTGCCTTCCAGCGGGCGTTGAGGTATCCCGTCCATGGTGGCGGGAGGGGTAATGCCGGTCAGTTCGTAGACGGTGGCCGCTATATCTACAACGTGATGGAACTGATCCCGAATAGCCCCCTTCTCGACAATGGTTCGAGGCCAGGAGACGATGAGCGGATCCCGAACACCGCCTTCGTGAACAAAAGCCTTGTACCAGCGTTGGGGTGTACTGCCCACCCAGGCCCATCCCACAGCATAATGGGGGTAGGTTGTCGGACTTCCCCATTCCTCCAGCTTATCGGCCATATCTTCGATGGACTCGCTCATGCCATTGAAATAGGTAATTTCGGAGGACAGCCCGTTGCGCCCCCCTTCGGCCGATGCGCCGTTGTCGCTCATCAGAAAGATAAGGGTGTTGTCAAAGACCTGTGCTTCCCGCAGATAGTCCAGCAGACGGCCGATCTCAGCGTCGGTGTGTTCGACGAAGGCGGCATAAGTCTCCATCTGCCGGCAGTAGACCTTTCGCTCGAGATCGGTCAAATCATTCCAGGCCGGGACCCCGCGATTGCGGGAAGGCAATGTCGTTCCTTGAGGCACGACACCCAGTTCGAGCTGGCGGGTGAAGGTCTCGGCTTGAATCACATCCCAGCCGGCGTCGAACAGACCCTTATAAGACTTTATGAGCGCTTTGGGCGCATGGTGAGGCGAATGGGTAGCCCCGGTAGCAAAGTGCAGGAAAAAAGGCCGTGAGGGGTCCACGGTCTGATGCTCGTTAAGCCAGGAGATGGCCCTGTCGGCCAGATCAGCGGTCAGGTGGTACCCTTCCCTGGGAGGTGGATCAATTCTATGATTGTCCTCCCAGAGATCGGGGTGCCACTGATCGGTTTCACCGGGCAGGAATCCATAGAAGCGGTGGAACCCCTGAGCCAGGGGCCAGCGATCAAACGGCCCGGTGGGACCGTTGTGTTCGTCGGGGGTGAGATGCCATTTGCCGACACAATAGGCCGCATATCCGTTTTGCCCCAGAATCTTGGGCAGCATGGCTGAGTCTTTGGGAATGCGGGCATGATAGCCAGGGAAGCCGGTAGCCCGCTCGACGATGACGCCGACCCCGACACTGTGATGGTTGCGCCCGGTGAGCAAGGCGGCCCGCGTCGGAGAACAGAGAGCCGTCGTGTGGAAATTGCGGTAACGGAGTCCCTGAGCGGCCAGGAGGTCGATATTCGGGGTCCGGATACGCCCGCCCAACCCTCCGTAGCAACCCAACTGGGCATAGCCCAGATCATCCAAGACGATGAAGACGATGTTCGGCGCCGTCGGAGGCGGTGGTGTCGATACCGGCCAGGCGGCAGAAGAAGACTCAAGCGTCTCGCCGATAATGCCGGCGAACGCCGATCCGTCGGGGTAGGTGGAAAGTTTATCGGTCATGGTTCTCCTTGTAGGATAAGGAATTTTTTTGCAAAACGGTCATTCCCCTTACCTGTGCCAAGCTCGTTCTCGCGAAAGGGTGGTTTACCCCTGACCACTCCATTTCCCATATTTTTCCCGCAAGATCCGGTGTAAAATCTTCCCGGTCCCGGTTCGCGGCATCTCGGCATCGGTGATAAAATCGATGGTCTTGGGTTTTTTAAATCCGGCGATTTTTCCCTGACAAAACTCGATGATTTCCCTGGCCAGGGCTGCAGTTCCCTTATACCCTTCATGGAGAACCACTATGGCCTTGATGGCCTCCCCCCATTTTTTATCCGGGACGCCGATCACCGCCACGTCTTTCACCGCCAGATGGCCGCCGACTACATTTTCCACCTCCGAAGGATAGACATTCTCTCCGCCGGTGATAATCATATTGGCCTTGCGGTCCACCAGTATATAATAGCCGTCTTCATCCCGGCGGACCATGTCGCCGGCCGAAGACCAGCCGTTGTCAAAGGCCTCTTTGGTTTTTTTCGGTTCTTTCCAATACTCGGTGAAGAGCATGGGGGTCCGGTAGAAAAGCTCCCCCACCTCGCCGTCCGGGACCGGCTCGCGCTTTTCATTCAGAATACGGATCCGATCGGTCCCAAAGATTTCACGACCGATGGAACCTAATTTTTTAAACTGATCCTCCGGCCGGAGCAGGGTCACCAGTCCGCCTTCCGTGGACCCGTAGGCCTCCCACAGTTCGGCATTCTTGAAATAATCCATGATGGCCATTTTAAGGTCCTTGCGGGCCGGGGCTGATGAAATCAAAAGCTGCCGGATGGAAGAAACATCAATGTTATTTTTGATCTCATCCGGAAGGGCCAGGATCATAATATAATGGGTGGGCACCAGAGAGGTAAAAGTGATTTTGTATTCGGCGATCGTTTTCAAGAGGTCCTCCGGATCGAAAGAGACCATATTATAAATAAAGACCGGAGCGGTGAGCAGGGTATAAGGGAAAGAGTAAAAAATGGAATTAACATGGCACATGGGCATGACCAGCATCACTTTATCGGTCGTACGAACGCCCATATTGATAATGTCCAAATAATATTGGGCCATGTAGCTCTCGTGAGAGCGGACTACCCCCTTGGGCCGTCCGGTGGTCCCGGAGGTGTACATAAAGGTCCAGGGATCGGCGGCATCCACACTATCATCCGGCTCTTCAGCCGAAGAACCGTTCAACCATTCCTCGTAAGCGGTATAGCCGCTGGGTGCCGGGCCTTCCCCTAAAAAAATATATCCATTTTGGGGAACCGGCAACTTATCCCTGATCCCGTTAACCAGGTCCACAAAGGGGGCTTCCACTATCATTCCTTTGCATTCCGAATGATTGACGATAAATTCAATATCCGGACCGGCCAGCCTGAACATCAGAGGAACGACCACCTGGCCTCCTTTGGCCGCCCCGGCATAGATATCCATCCATTCCCCCCGATTGTAGGCCAAAACGGCAAAGCTTTCTTGGGGTCCGACCCCCAATTTCTTGAGACCGTTGGCTAAGCGACAGGAGCGATCGTTCCATTGTTTAAAGGTGAATTCTTTGGATTTGTCCTGCCATCCGAGCTTGTCCGGAAAGTTGACGGCATTCATCTTCAACACCGTTCCCATAGGCATCCAGTTGCTTTTGGCCATA